>JAYVPG010000020.1:0-9549 GCA_043757545.1 Pseudobdellovibrionaceae bacterium | reverse complement strand
GAGACCCGTCTCCCGCTCCAAATGGTTTTTGTTTAGATATTGTTTTTGTTTAGTCCTGTCTGCAGTTTTTTGTTTCCGCTTCCCGCTTTGTTTTCGTCCGTGTGAGTAGAGGCTTCGTAAAACGGACAAAGCCAAGGCGCGAGGGCCCGAGCGCGGAGGCATATCCACCGGGATATGCCGCACAAGCGAGGACCCGAAGCAACGCGGGATTTGTCCGTTTTACGAAGCCGACAACGCCCATGTGGCTCAGGGGTAGAGCACACCCTTGGTAAGGGTGAGGTCGTGAGTTCGAGTCTCACCATGGGCTCCAGATTGTTTTGAGTAGTAATAGTTTTAGTGTTTAGAAGTTTTTAATTAACGAGTGAATGAGGAGGAGTCCTAAAAATGGCAAAAGAGACATTTAAGCGGAACAAGCCGCACGTAAACATCGGAACGATCGGTCACGTCGATCACGGTAAAACAACACTGACAGCAGCCATCACTTCCACGCTGGCTAAAAAAGGCGGCGCACAAGCAATGGCGTACGACCAGATCGATAAGGCGCCTGAAGAGAAAGCTCGTGGAATCACGATCTCGACTTCACACGTTGAATACGAGACGGCGAATCGTCACTACGCACACGTTGATTGTCCGGGACACGCGGATTATGTGAAGAACATGATCACGGGTGCCGCACAGATGGACGGCGCGATTCTTGTGGTCTCTGCAGCAGATGGACCCATGCCACAAACTCGTGAGCATATTCTTCTTGCTCGTCAGGTCGGCGTTCCTGCAATCGTTGTGTTCATGAATAAAGTGGACATGGTTGATGACAAAGAACTTCTTGAACTCGTCGAACTTGAAATCCGCGAGCTCCTTTCAAAATACGAATTCCCCGGCGACACTATTCCAATAGTTCCCGGTTCGGCTTTGAAAGCTCTCGAAGGCGACACTAGCGATATCGGTGAAGGCGCAATCATGAAGCTGATGGAAGCTGTTGATAAGCACATTCCTGAGCCCGCTCGTGCGATGGACAAACCTTTCTTGATGCCGGTTGAGGACGTGTTCTCGATCTCGGGTCGTGGAACGGTTGTGACTGGTCGTATTGAACGTGGAATCGTAAAAGTTGGTCAAGAGGTTGAGATCGTGGGCATTCGCCCGACGGTTAAAACTACGATCACTGGAATCGAAATGTTCCGTAAACTTCTTGATGAAGGCCGCGCCGGCGACAACGCAGGTTGTTTGCTCCGTGGTACTAAAAAAGAAGACGTTGAGCGCGGACAAGTTATCTCGGCTGTCGGCTCGATCACTCCGCACAAGAAATTCAAATGCGAAGCGTACATTCTGACCAAAGAAGAGGGTGGACGTCACACTCCGTTCTTCCAAGGTTATCGCCCGCAATTTTATTTCCGTACGACAGATGTTACGGGAGTTGTGACTCTCAAAGCTGGTACCGAGATGGTTATGCCAGGTGACCGCGTTGAGATGGAAGTTGAACTGATTGCTCCGATCGCCATGGAAAAAGAGCTGCGCTTCGCGATTCGCGAAGGTGGCCGTACCGTTGGTGCCGGAGTGGTAACTACGATCGTCGAGTAATCGATTTTCGAGAGTGCCAAAAGCGAAAGACAGGGACCCTTTTTAGGGGTCCCTTTCGCCGTTTTAAGGGAAAAGTGTTTTTAGGGCAGTAGCTCTAACGGTAGAGCGAACGACTCCAAATCGTTAGGTTGTGGGTTCGAATCCCTCCTGCCCTGCCAAGTTAAAGTTTGAAAGAAGTAGGTTGGTGTATGGATAACGAAAAAAAGAACGAGAGCATCATTTCATTCACGTTTGTGGTGGCGGGCTTCTTAGCCTTTTTTATCACGGGTGTGGTTTTGGATGTGTTGGCTGGCACCTTTGGAATCGTTCAGCAGTTCCGCAGCAAACCGGTCGTTCAGCACGGATTGCCTGTTTCGGTAGGAATTATTGTTTTCTTAGCTTTGTTTTTAAATAAAAAAACTCATTTGTTTGCTGACGAGGCGATCACTGAGGTTCGTAAGGTTGTGTGGCCCTCACGTAAGGACACGGTAGCGATGACAATCGTTTGTTGTGTCATGGTGGTGGTTGCAGGAATTGGTTTTGGCATATTTGACTTCTTTGCGAGTCAGCTGATCAAAGTTTTCGTAAATTAGTTGAAAGGGTGTGATGCGTGGACGGAAAAGAAGTGAGTAAAGAGGCGACCAAGGATACCAGCAAGTTGAAGTGGTACATCGTCAACACTCAAACTAGTTGCGAGGCCATCGCTAAAAACTCGATTGAGGAACGAATTCGTTCATTGCATTTAGAGGATCGTTTCGGAGAAATCCTGATCCCTTCGGAAAATGTTGTGGAATTGGTCAAAGGGAAAAAAGCGACTCGTTCGCGTAAGTTTTTCCCCGGTTATATTTTTGTGCAGATGTTGATGACGGATGAAACTTGGCACGTAGTTAAAAATGCTTCCAAGGTCACAGGATTTGTCGGCGGTAAAGTGAAGCCTCCCGAAGTTCCTGAAGAAGAAGTTTTGCGCGTGACTAAACAAATGGCATTGGGTGCGGAGAAGATTCAGCCCAAAGTTAAGTTCTCAGTTGGTGAGAGCGTTCAGGTCATTGATGGTCCCTTTAGCGGTTTCAATGGAGCTGTTGAAGAGATCAATCCGGATAAAGGCAAAGTGAAAGTGCTCGTCAGCATTTTCGGTCGTCCGACTCCTGTTGAATTGGATTTCGTTCAGGTGGAACCCACCTGATTTTAAAGTTCTCCGGAATTTCGGCATGGTGCTGAAATTCCAATTAACCCCGATTCGCACGCAAGTGTGAATCACACTGTAAGGAGTGGGATGTATGGCACGTAAGGTTACAGGCCAAATCAAACTACAGATACCGGCAGGGAAAGCCAATCCGGCGCCTCCCGTTGGACCGGCGCTCGGACAGCATGGGGTAAACATTATGGAGTTCTGTAAGCAGTTTAATGCTCGCACTCAAAAAGAGGGCGACATGATCATTCCGGTGATCATTACTGTTTATTCGGACCGTTCGTTTACTTTCATCACCAAGACGCCTCCTGTGTCGATTCTGTTAAAAAAGGCTGCCAAGTTGGAAAGCGGTTCGAAAATGCCGCAAAAAGACAAGGTGGGAAAAGTCACAATGGCTCAGATCACAGAGATCGCTAAGCTCAAAATGCCTGATTTGAATTGCACCGAAGTCGAGAGCGCAGTCGCTCAAGTCATCGGCACTTCAAAAAGCATGGGCTTGGAAATCAAGTAAGGGGTCAATGATGAAATCAGGAAAACGATACACAGAAGCAGTTAAAAAAGTTGATCGCGGCACTCGTTATGGGGTGCAAAACGGAATTAAAATCGTTGTTGAGACTGCGACTGCGAAGTTCGATGAAGCCATCGACGTAGCAGTTGTTTTGGGAGTTGATCCTAAGCAGTCTGATCAGCAAGTGCGTGGAGCAGTTGATTTGCCCCACGGCGCAGGTAAAGCCGTTCGCGTTATTGTATTCGCAAAAGGTCCCAAAGAAGAAGAAGCCAAAGCGGCGGGCGCTGACTTTGTGGGTTCCGATGAACTTGTCGCTAAAATCTTGGGAGGCTGGCTGGATTTTGACAAAGCCATTGCCACTCCAGATATGATGGCGACCGTTTCAAAAGTTGCAAAAGTTTTGGGTCCAAGAGGTTTGATGCCGAATCCGAAAGTGGGAACAGTGACCATGAATGTGGGCGCTGCTGTTACCGCTGAGAAGAAGGGCAAATTGGATTTCCGTGTTGATAAGGCTGCGATCGTTCACGCTGTGATCGGCCGTAAGAGTATGGGCCCGGATAAATTGAAAGACAATTTCATGGCTTTTATGACGGCTTTATTGAAGGCCAAGCCCTCGACCAGCAAAGGCAATTATTTGCGGGCCGTGACCGTGTCCTCGACAATGGGACCCGGAGTGAAAATGGATTTATCGGATATGGTTAGTAAAGAGGAATAAGTTTTAACAGTATCGCGGTCAGAGACAGCCGGGGTTTTGAAAGAGCATTTTCGCCGATTCACAACTTAAGCGATTGAAAGATCACCCGGCCGAGACGAACGATAAGGCTTTTATGGATAGATGCCTTTTTGAGTTTCTCGATTCGCGGTCATAACCTGGAGCTTCGTCAATGGTGGCGAAACTCCAATAGAGAAACAAGAAGGAGGTAAACTTGCCGTTAATAACACGCGAGGATAAGCAGCAAGAAGTCACCGCTCTTTCTGAACGATTTGGCCGCAGTAAGGCCGCTTTCCTAGTCGACTTTAAAGGTATGGACGTGGAGAGCATGGTTAAGTTGCGCAAGCAGCTGAAGCCGATCAATTCAGAAATGAAGGTGGTACGCAATACTCTCGCGATCCGGGCACTAGCCGATCATCCCACGCTGAAGCCGACTCTTGAAGGCAAACTCGTAGGCACTAACGCCATCGTTTTTGTTTTCGAAGATCCCTCGGCAGCCGCAAAAGCTCTCTCCAAATTTGGAGAAGAGGTTGAGGCTTTCGAAATGAAGTCGGGTGTGATGGACGGTGCGCTTCTGGATAAAGCGGGCATTAAGGTTCTGGCGACGTTGCCGGGCAAAAACGAATTACGCGCTCAAATGTTGGGTGTGTTGTCGGCGCCGATGACGAAGTTCTTGGGCACTATGCAAGCTGTTCCAGGTGGATTTGTTCGAGTGTTAGCTGCTTATAAAGATACGAAGGCTGAATAATTTAATTAATTTTTTGGAGGATAAAATGGCTTTACAGAAAACCGAAGTGATTGATTTCTTGTCGAATATGCCCGTCATTGAGTTGGCTGGGATGATTAAAGAGCTTGAAGAGAAGTGGGGCGTAACTGCCGCTGCTCCGATGGCGGCAATGGTAGCTGGCCCTGCAGCTGGTGGAGCACCTGCTGAAGCGCAAACTCAGTTTGACGTTATTCTCACAGACGCTGGCGCTAACAAAATTAACGTGATCAAAGAAGTTCGCGCTCTGACCGGTCTCGGTTTGAAAGAAGCGAAAGATCTCGTTGAGGGCGCGCCCAAAACCGTAAAAGAAGGCGTTTCAAAAGAAGAAGCGGCTAAAATGAAAGACGTTCTCGTCAAAGCTGGCGCGAAAGTCGACGTTAAGTAGTTTTTTTAGGTAGCTTGTATTCATCAATATAGGGAGGCTCCGGTCGTGGAGCCTCTTGTTGAGGGTGGGGCTCTTTTAACCTCCATCAAAAAAATAACGAGGGGAGACCCTCGTAAAGTGAAACTGAAAAAAAAGATCGTGAAATAAGCCGGCGTTGAGCCTGGTTTAGCGATTCTATTTAAGGAGCTTCGATGAAGACGATTCCAGTTACCGCTTCCAATCTGCGCATGCGCAGAAGTTACGCGAAGACGCGACATCTTATAGACATACCCAATCTGATTGAGCTGCAGAAAAAATCCTATGAAGCCTTTTTGCAAAAGGACATGGATCCCGACCGTCGTGGCGACGTAGGTCTGCAAGGTGTGTTTAAGTCGGTCTTTCCAATTTCCGATTTTAACAATACGGCGAGCTTAGAGTTCGTCAGCTTCACCTTGGAGCCAGCAAAATATGATGTGGATGAGTGCCGTCAGCGTGGCATGACATTCGCCGCTCCGATCAAGGTGACATTACGATTGATCGTTTTCGACGTGGATGAAGAGACGGAAGCCCGCTCAATCCGCGATGTAAAAGAGCAAGAGGTCTACCTCGGCGAAATTCCATTGATGACATCGAACGGTTCGTTCATCATCAACGGCACCGAGCGCGTTGTGGTTTCGCAGCTGCATCGCTCACCCGGTGTATTCTTCGATCACGATGGTGGTAAGAACAATGCGAGCGGAAAGCTCATTTACTCCGCGCGTGTGATTCCTTATCGCGGGTCATGGCTTGATTTCGAATTTGACCAAAAAGACCTGATCTATGTGCGTATCGATCGTCGCCGTAAGTTCCCAGTGACGATTTTGCTCAAAGCTCTAGGTTTCACGACTGAGCAGTTGCTGACTCAGTTTTATCACTTGGATTTCGTTCGTATTAAAAAGGACGGAAAAATCTTTCGCTCCATCGACATCGAGCGAATGGCTGGACAGCGTGCGCTTTCGGACATCTTGGATCCGAAGAGCGGAGAGGCCATCGTTAAAGCTGGTCGCCGTATCACTCGTGCGGCGGTTAAGCGCGTAAAAGCGTTGAATTTGACCGAACTTGAGATCATGCGCGATGATCTAGACGGAAAAGTAATCGCTAAACCTGTGATCGATGAAAGCACGGGCGAAATTATCGCAGACGTGAACAGTGAATTGAGCGTTGCGGTTTTGGATAAAGCTCGCGAAGCCGGGATCACGGAAATTACGGTCATCTTCTTCGACGGTTTGGCGGTCGGTCCTTATCTACGCAACACTTTGTTAGTCGATAAAGTGAACACTAAAGAAGAGGCTTTGATCGAGATCTATAAACGCTTACGTCCTGGTGAGCCGCCGACTCTTGAGGCCGCGACTGGTTTCTTTAAGCGTCTGTTCTTCGATCCTGAAACTTATGACCTATCAGAAGTCGGTCGTTTGAAGATCAACCATCGTTTCAGCATTCCGTTTGAAGAAACTCCGGTTGAGCATCGCACGCTGACTGAAAAAGATATTCTCTCTGTCGTTAAAACTTTGATCGATCTAAAAAACGGTCAGGGTCAGATCGACGATATCGATCACTTGGGCAATCGCCGCGTTCGTTCAGTCGGCGAGTTGTTAGAGAATCAATATCGCATCGGTCTGGTACGTATGGAGCGCGCAATTCGTGAGCGCATGAGCTTGCAAGACGTTGAAACCATGATGCCGCACGACTTGGTGAACGCCAAACCGGTCAATGCAGTGGTCAAAGAGTTCTTCGGTTCCAGCCAGCTCTCGCAGTTTATGGATCAAACGAATCCTTTGTCTGAAATTACCCATAAACGTCGTCTCTCGGCACTTGGTCCCGGTGGTTTGACCCGTGACCGCGCGGGTTTCGAAGTTCGTGACGTGCATCCGACGCATTATGGTCGTATCTGCCCGATCGAAACTCCAGAGGGTCCAAACATTGGTTTGATCGCGAGCTTGGCTACATTCGCACGCATCAATCAATATGGATTTATCGAAACTCCCTATCGCAAAGTCGATGAGGGCAAAGTTCGCGACGACATTCTTTATCTATCAGCGCTCGAGGAGAGCGGACATCACATTGCTCAAGCGGGCAAAGATGTTGAGAACAATAAAATCACCATGGACAATATTACGGTTCGCGTAAACGGTGAGTATGAGCTGATCGAAAAAGAAAAAGTTTCGTTGATGGACGTTTCGCCTTCACAGCTCGTGTCGATTGCGGCGAGTTTGATTCCATTCCTTGAGCATGATGATGCCAATCGCGCCTTGATGGGTTCGAACATGCAACGTCAGGCTGTGCCGCTGTTAAAATCGCGCGCGCCCTTGGTTGGAACTGGAGTTGAAAGACTCGTGGCTCGTGACTCGGGCACTTCTGTCGTTTGTCAAAACGATGGTGTGGTTGAAGAAGTCGATGCGGCTCGCGTGGTTATCCGCCGGTTTGCAAAGGGTGGGGAACTTGGCGCCAACGTGGACATTTACAATCTGATTAAATATCAGCGAACAAATCAAAATACCTGCTTCAATCAAAAGCCGATCGTTAACGTCGGTGATCGAGTGAAGAAAACGGATGTCATTGCCGACGGGCCCTCCACTGAACTTGGTGAGTTGGCCCTTGGTCAGAACATCCTGGTCGCGTTCACTCCGTGGATGGGCTACAATTTCGAGGATTCGATCTTGATCAACGAGCGCCTGCTTCGCGAAGACGTTTATACGTCTGTTCATATCGAAGAGTTCGAGTGCGTTGCGCGTGACACGAAACTTGGTAAAGAAGAGATCAGTCGTGACATCGCCAACGTCGGTGAAGAGGCCCTTAAGGATCTCGATAACTCCGGTATTATTCGCATCGGTGCGGAAGTTAAGCCGGGCGATATCTTGGTCGGTAAAGTGACCCCCAAAGGTGAAACTCAACTTTCTCCTGAAGAGAAACTCTTGCGTGCGATCTTCGGTGAAAAGGCCGGCGACGTTCGTGACACGTCACTTCGCGTACCATCTGGCGTTTACGGAACTGTCATTGATGCACAAGTTTACTCGCGTGAAGCGTCGGATCGCGACGAACGCTTGCAGACGATCATCGATGCCAAACGTAAGAAGCTCGAGAAAGATTATGGCGTTGAACAAAACGTCATTAAGAACAACGCTCTCGATAAATTGAAAGAGCTCTTGATCGGCAAAACCACCACGGGCGTATTGCTCAGTGAAGATGGCTCCGACAAATTGCTCTCAAAAGGTCAAACGATCAAAGGCGACGACCTCGAGTCGATTCCCTTCGAACTTTTGAGCTACGTTCCCTTGGATTCCGAATTGGAATTCCAGGTGCAACGCATTGTCGACGGTGCACGTAACCAGTTAGATGCCGTGAAAATGGTGTTTAGCGAGAAGACTGATCGCCTGACTAAAGGTGATGAGCTCCCGCCGGGCGTGATTAAAATGGTGAAAGTCTACATCGCCATTAAACGTAAGCTTCAAGTCGGTGATAAGTTCGCCGGCCGTCACGGTAACAAAGGTGTGATCTCTAAGGTTCTTCCTGCGGAAGACATGCCCTACCTTGCAGACGGAACTCCGGTCGACATGGTTCTGAATCCTCTAGGCGTTCCTTCACGTATGAACATCGGGCAAATTCTCGAAGTTCATTTGGGTTGGGCCGCACACGGACTCGGCAAACAACTTGAGCGTTACATTGAAGACTTCAAAGCTGAAGACGCGCGTAAGTCTTTGATCGAAGTTTTCCAAGAAGACAAAGACATTGTCAGCCAAGTACAGACGGCTGATGACGAATCGTTATTGAAGCTGATTCGCCGTATGAAAGATGGAGTGCACGTTGCAACTCCGGTTTTCGACGGAGCCAAAGAAAAAGACGTTAAAGATCTGCTCAGGCGCGCGAAATTGCCGCTCTCAGGTCAAACGGTTCTCTTTGACGGACGAACCGGTGAGCCCTTCCAAACGCCTGTGACTGTGGGAATCATGTATATGTTGAAACTCCATCACTTGGTCGAAGAGAAGATTCACGCGCGATCGATCGGTCCTTATTCTCTCGTTTCGCAACAACCCCTGGGCGGAAAAGCTCAGTTCGGTGGTCAGCGTTTAGGAGAGATGGAGGTCTGGGCGATCGAAGCTTACGGTGCCGCTTACTCCTTGCAGGAATTCCTTACGGTCAAGTCGGATGACGTGGCTGGAAGAACCCGCATGTATGAGAGCATCGTAAAAGGTGAGAATGTGCTTGAGCCGGGTCTGCCTGAGTCGTTCAACGTTTTGGTCAAAGAGCTACAAAGCTTGGCGATGAACGTGGAATTGATGGAGTCAGACATCTTGACGGAAAAGCCACATAACTTAGTCGGTAACGAGCAGCAGCCTTCTTAATTGGCCCTTGAACTTGATTTGAAGAGGTGAAATTTGAAAGACTTATTAAACTTTTTTGACAAACCCAAAGACCCGCT
>JAYVPG010000019.1:0-2622 GCA_043757545.1 Pseudobdellovibrionaceae bacterium | reverse complement strand
TAATCTGCAGAAGCAGGACAAAGCCATTATGGAAAAGGTGCGCTCAGCTGCGCGGCGACTGGTGGCTCAAGGAAAAATCGATATTCTTCAAAAAGGTGTTCGAGTTGACCCGTCGACAGCCAAAGGACCTATTCGACTGAAGCTCCGCCGTTAAATTTTTGTTTGCCGCTATAATTTGGGTCTTCTCCAAATCGCACTCGTCCACTACCATGATGACCGATGTACAAACTGCGGGAATATCAGAAAGAGGCGGTGAACAACACCGTCAAGTATTTTCAAAATCGCCGTGATCCCGCCATGATTGTTTTACCAACGGGCGCGGGTAAAAGCTTGGTGATTGCTGAGCTTGCGCGCATCGCCAAAGGCCGGGTTCTGATTTTGGCGCATGTTAAAGAACTCGTGGAACAAAATTGCGAGAAATACAAAAGCTATGGGCTTGAGGCCGGCATTTTTTCCGCGAGCTTGGGTAAGAAGGATTGGGAGCAGAAGTCGATTTTTGGCAGCGTCCAGTCGGTGGCTCGCGCACCCGATGAGTTCTTTAATGATTTTTCTCTTTTGGTAATTGATGAATGCCATCGCGTCGCTGACGAGAGTGCGACCCAGTATCAAGAAGTTGTAAAAAAACTTCGCGAGCGCAATCCGCAGATTTGTATTTTGGGTTTAACCGCAACACCTTATCGTCTGGGACTTGGCTGGATCTACGAATATTCTCAGCGTGGGGAAATCAAAACGAGCAAGCCGCGATTTTTTAAGCAGTGTGTTTATGAGCTACCCTTATCTTACATGATTAAGAATGGATATTTGACTATCCCAGTAAAGGTTGACATCCCCGTCACCTGCTATGATTTTTCCGAACTGACCGACAAAAACCGGATGTACACCTCTGCTGAAGTCGAAGAGATCCTAAAAAGTCAGAAGCGGCTAACTCCGTTCATTATTAAAAATATAATCGACATCACCGATCGTTTCCAGCGCCAAGGTGTGATGATATTTAGTAGCTCCGTTAAACATGCGGAAGAGATCATGTCCTATTTACCGCAGAACGACGCACGACTGGTGGTCGGCGACACCGAAATGTCGGAGAGAAACACGATCGTTGCAGAATTTAAGAAAAAGAAATTCAGGTATTTGGTTAATGTTTCGGTACTCACCACCGGGTTTGATGCGCCACATGTGGATGTCATTGCGATTTTGCGCCCGACTGAATCCAATAGCCTTTATCAGCAAATCGTCGGCCGCGGACTCAGGCTGTGTGAGGACAAAAAAGACTGCTACATCCTGGACTACACGGGGATGGGGCACGACATTTACGCTCCCGAAATTAGCGACAAGCGTCCGGCGAAGAATACGGTCGCGGTGCTGATCCCTTGCCCAGTTTGTGAGTTCGAAAATAGCTTTTGGGCTTACGTGGATCCGGATGGGGATATTATTGAGCATTTTGGCCGAAAATGCCAAGGCGCTAAACAGGATCCTAAGACCTTTGTGATTACACCTTGCGGTTTTCGCTTTCGTTTCAAACTTTGTCACAAATGCGAAGCTGAGAACGACGTCACTGCAAAGTCATGTGAGAAATGTAAAGCCGAGCTGATTGATGCCGACGCGAAGCTAAAGCAGGCCAAGCTGTCGAAAAATGCTCACGTGCTTACGCCAGACAAGATCACTTTTGAAGAGCGGCAAGACAAAAATTCCAATTCTTATCTAGAAATTCGCTATTACGACCTCAATGCGGAGTATGTCAGCGAAGCTCATTTCTTTACCAACTCTTCCGCGGTTAAGAAATTTAACATTAATTTCCTGCGTTCCCATTTGCGCCGGCCCGAGCTGGCGGTTGAGTTTCAATCCTCGGCGGACGTGGTCAAATATCAGCGACTTTTCAGGTTGCCTTCGTTCGTGATTGCCCGGAAGCAGGACAAATATTGGAAAATCACTGAGAAGGTATTTGCCGAAGAACTGGACTAGCCTTTGATGCTACAAATCACCGATTTTAAAAAGAAGCCAATGGGCTAAAGGTTCACTCCTAATACGACGAAAACTACATTGAGAGCGTAGCAAAAGGAAAAACAAAATTGAAATCTACAAATAGTCCACCTAAGCAGTTTGGCAAGTTACTGATCATCGATGATGAGCCTGATCTTCTCGAAAATCTGGCTGAGATTCTAGAACCTCTATGTTCGGAAATTAGAACAGCTGCGAACGGTATTGAGGCCCTCGTCATCGTTAAATCTGATGAAATCGACGCCATCTTGACCGATATAAAGATGCCTAAAATGACCGGCCTTCAGTTTTTGGCTGAAATTCGCAGTCAGTTTTATCATACTCCTGTCGTTATCCTCACCGGCCACAGCGACAAAGAAAACATGCTTGAAGCATTGAGGCTTAACGCAACAGATTTACTGGAAAAGCCATTCAGCGTCGAAGGCGTTGTGGAGACTATGAGTAAAGCCTTGGAGCTTGGACGGGGTATTCGAGAAATGGAAAATGAGATTGATAAACTTTTGAATAACTCCAATTTACCTGCGGACCGGCTTGCTCGTGTGAAGAAAATGAAGAAAATTACCGGGGCAATGAAGCTTGGCTTTTCAACCTACGCCTCGAAAACCAAAGTTTCTTAGAAAACTATCT
>JAYVPG010000018.1:0-2630 GCA_043757545.1 Pseudobdellovibrionaceae bacterium | reverse complement strand
GGCCAGATTGGTTCTGGGGCGAGTCGCTGAAGAGACTCAAGCTGCGCTTCATCTTTTAAGTCGTATCGGATTTAAGTACAAAGACGAAGTCGATCCGTTTGACGGTGGTCCGCACTTGGGTTGTCCAACCAGTGAGTGCACGATGATCAAAAATATGAAGAAATATAAACTAAAAAAGTTGAAGAGCGGACAGTTCGATCATTCAGGACTTTTGGGACTCAATCGCGACAGCAGCTATTTAGGTTCAGCCAGTTCATTTCGCGTTGAAGGTGCTGAAATCGTATTGCCGGAAAAAACTTGGGTGTTATTAAATCTGAGCGAGGGCGAAGAGGTTTGCCTTTCGCCGCTATAAGGGGTGCGTCTATGAGTAGCGAACAACCGGTGAAATTTTTAGGCGATTATATCGGCGGGAAATGGCTGCTCAATGATCGACCCGACGAAGAATGGGCGGTGCAGTCTCCTGCCAATTTGAAAGACACCGTCATTCACGTGAGCTCACGTTTTGATCACGTCGATCAAGCAGTTGCAGCCGCGCGAAAGGCCTATCTTCCGTGGGCACACCTGGGTCTAGAAAAACGCAAACAGCACTTGCAACACTTGAAAGAAGTTTTTCTGAGCAAGACGGGAGAGCTCACCGAAATTATCGCGCGCGAGACAGGAAAGCCGCTGTGGGAATCAAAGACCGAGGCCGCGGCCTTATCCAGTAAGATCGATATCACTTTAAATCATTCGCTCAAACTGGTGGCGGAAGAGGAAGTTAAAGATGCTCTTCCCGGAATCAGTGGATTTATACGCCACAAACCTCGCGGCGTTATGTCGGTCATCGGGCCGTTCAATTTCCCCGCGCACTTAGCCAATGGTCACATCATTCCCGCGCTGATCACCGGCAACACAGTGGTGTTTAAGCCTTCGGATAAAACGCCCGCAGTTGGGCAATGGATGGCGCAGGCCTATGCGGCCGCCGAATTTCCGGCCGGCGTTTTCAACTTGGTTCAAGGTAAGGCGGAGGTCGGCAAACGCTTGGTGAATCATGATTCGGTCGACGGAATTTTATTTACCGGTTCTTATGAGGTTGGACTTAAAATCAAACAAGACACCCTGACCCACTTCTGGAAAATTCTGGTGCTCGAGATGGGTGGCAAAAACGCCACCGTCGTTTGGGAAGACGCCGACGTCAAAAAGGCCGTCTATGAAAGTTTGGTCGGTGCATTTATGACCGCAGGTCAGCGTTGCTCATGCACGAGCCGAATTATTCTGCATCCGAAAATAAAAGATCAGTTTGTGGAGCAATTCTATGCGGCCGCGAAAAGATTGAAGATCGGCCATTGGCGCGATCAGGTGTTTATGGGCCCGTTGATTAGCGCCGATTCAGTGGAGAAGTTCATCCGCTATCAAGAAATCGCCAAGCGCGAAGGTGCGGAAAGTATTATGCGCGGAAAAGCATTGAGCTTGGACACGGAAGGCTATTACGTCACGCCGAGTATCAATCTCGTCGCTAAGTTTGATCCAAAATCCGTTTACCAAAAAAGTGAAATCTTTGGCCCCAATGTCGCGATTTTTAGCACCGACTCTTTTGATGAAGCGTTGGCGATCAACAATTCCTCCGGCTTCGGTCTGGTGATGGCGCTGTTCACGAAAAATCGCGCGCTCTATGAGCAAGCGTTGATCGAGGCTCAAGTGGGACAGCTCAATTTAAATCGCACGACCAATGGCGCAAGTTCGCGACTGCCTTTTGGCGGAATGAACAAATCTGGGAACGATCGCCCCTCCGCTCACTATGCCGTTCAGTACACCACAGTTCCAGTCAGCAGTTTAGAAGACAACACCGAGTTCACTGGCGCGAATATGCCACCTGGGCTCAACTTTGAGACGAAGGAATGAGCATGACTAAATTTATCGCCGCCGTCGTTGCCGCCGTGTTTGTCTTTTTTGGTTTAAAAGCGGTTCGCTTTCTGTCTGCGGGTGTTGGACAAGCGAGTGAAGAGGTCGTTTTTGAAATTCCGGCGGGTAAATCGTTTGGTGTCATTGCTCAACAACTTGAGAATAAAAAGTTGATCTCAAGCGCGCTGAGCATGCGGATTTTGGCCAAGCTGACCCACCAGGGTGGCCGAGTCAAAATGGGCGAGTACGCATTGAACAGAGGCATGACCCCCGGCGAGATTCTCAGCGTGCTGGTGTCAGGCAAGAGCATCTTGTATCCGGTAACGTTTCCTGAGGGTGCCAATATTTATGAGATGGCGGCGATACTTCAAGAAAAGGGAATATTCACAGCCGAGGAATTCTTAAAGGCTGTCCACGATCGCGTTTTGATCCACGAGCTACTCGGGGTCGAAGTCTCGAGCCTTGAAGGCTACCTGTATCCCGAGACCTACAATGTGACCAAATACACTCCACTAAAAGAGTTTATCTCCAATATGGTGGCTGGTTTTAAGAACATTTACGGCCCCCTTGAAGCTTCCGCAAAATCGCAGGGAGTGGCAAAAGGGCTGCCGCGCCATGAACTCGTGATTCTCGCCAGCATGGTTGAGAAGGAGACCGGCGCTCCCGAAGAACGACCGATGATTGCCTCTGTCTTTTACAATCGAATCAACAAAGGGATGAAGCTACAGAGCGACCCGACGATCATTTAT
>JAYVPG010000017.1:0-2637 GCA_043757545.1 Pseudobdellovibrionaceae bacterium | reverse complement strand
TTTAGAGGTGCCCCCAATTTAGACCGGATACAACCTTCTCCTGGCATCGGAGGTTTATCGAAGCGTAGTTACAATGCACTTCTCATAGCCAAAATAGAATGACCGGTGTATTCACAAATCGACGCAGACGCAATTGAATCCATCACCACACTTGGGGAGGAACGAAGCGACGCACAACTTGTCCCAGCGCTCGCTTGGCCCATCCCAGCTTCAGTGCAATTCTCAAGACGGTCGACCCAACAGAACGCACATGCGGTTGGGCACCATGCCACAATATATTCCATGATTCCGGCAAGAACCGTTCATCACCATACGTCAACGCAGTTTTTAGACTCTGCCAAGTCAACTCGTAAGGTGCAGTAAGACGCTCTCGAACCATACCTGCCTGCTCGTCCTCATATGGAAAAGAACCCCAAGCGCGCGCCTCACTACGGAGAGGAAACATTGAAAACGACCGCATACACCGCACCACTACCGATCTCGAATCCCAATTCAAAGCCAAAATCGTCAAGTCGCAGCTTTTCAAATTTTCCGCAAATTTTTCGATGGTTTCATGCACGGTTGAAATACCCCAACTCTCCATGATTGCAAATCCACCTTCCCGCAACCGCGGGACGATGCGACCGTCTTCCTGCTTGGAATAACCTACAGTAGATCCATGGCGGGCTGTGCAAAAACTTTCCATCAAAAATACAAGCGAAGGAATGTCTTTTAAAATCGGAGGATGGCGCAAATCCCAGCCAAGATAAGATACAGTCGATAACTCGGCCAGCGCAGCCGAATCAGAATACAAGCCAAAATACAATCCGATGGTCTGTATTTGGCCTCTCGTTTCAAGCAGAGTTTGTAATGACTGCTGCAACCGCCCGTGCCATCCCAGATCCACAATTGCCCATGCACAATGATCGAAAAGCCCCTCTTGTGCAAAATACTGAAGCGCCAATTCCCTCTTTTCCACGACGCGTTCCTCAACATATTGGCAAAACCCAACGCTCTTCAACAAACTCGCCTTCAATTCCTCTAGTGAGCTTTCATCAAGTAGTCCCTCCCATGCGGTCTTCGGCCATCCACACTCGCAAAGAATATCGTGAATCTCTTCCGGGGTAATTTGCAACCGCCCCAAGATGATTCTTAGATTGACCGTTCGCGTCCTCTCAAACAACCAGGAAAGGGCATTACTCGAGAATTTAGAAATCGCAGGCAAATGCCAAGATTGCCGGCTACCGTAAAGGTAGCGAGTCTCAATCGAGAGATTTAACGCTACGATTAACGCATCGACAACTTGCTTTACGAGGAAACCGTCACGAGCGACTAAATATAATCTTTTCAGTCCGCGACGGGAGGCTTCACTCAGAATCCATGCTGCATAAAATGTTATAACTGGAGCTACGACTGACGACGCAATTTCAACTAATGATTTAAGGTGGGGAGTCCTCCCAAGCACTTGCAATCGAGTAAGCCGACTAACCCCCGCAACAAATGACGAGAACCCGGCGGACTCACTAGCGTGCTCAACGAGCATTTCTTCGTGGCGATTCAAATGACATTTCGTAGCAAGCTGTGCTCGAAGGCCCAATTTTGAAGGAGCTTCAACATCGGCATCTTGCCGATCTCCCAAATGTCGAATCATTCGGGGACGATAATTTTCAATCTCCAGAATTTTACGAAACAGCGAACCGTCTGCTTTTGAAACGCGCAATTCATTTGAAACGTAAATTTTGTCGCCTACTTCAAAAAAAGAATGCCGACTCAATTCCTCCCGCAAAAAAGCCGCTGGTAAATACATATCCGATACAAACAATACACACGAAGCCCGTTCTCTCGCTTTTCGAACGAGCAAAACCGCTCCGGGTACTGGAACGAACATTTCGGATTCAACATCCAATTCTAATTTCGCCAAAGTGTCAGCAGAGGCATGTGAAATACCGAGTGACACTGTGAGACAATCGTATATTTCAGCAAACGTCGCCTCACACCCCGGTGCAGATAGGCGAGCCCCTCTTTCCGCTTTAATACGCTCATTTTGAAATCGGCGTGAGTCAATGGAAATAAGGCCCATTTTAATAGCACGGTCACCAACAATAAGGAAAACGGAACTCGGAGATGCAACCTTACGAGTTAATAATGTATCAAAAATATCAAATGAAAATACCTCATTCATTTAACTATTTCCTCATATAGAGTTAAATGTCGTTGCCCGAATAGATTCATATCAAACTTTTCCTTGCTACCACTCCGAGCAACATCGCCGAACATCGGACCACTATTCTGCGTAAGGGAATTCCGTAGGTTTCGATTTAAGGCCGCTTGATCCCCCGGTGCACAAAGCCGTCCATCCAGTTCGTGCTCGACCATTTCACTCACTCCCCCAGCCGCGAAACCAACGACCAAAGTTCCGGCATAAAGAGCTTCCTGAACCATAATTGGGAAGTTATCCTGCAGGGAAGTAAATAAGAACAGATCCGCAGCGGCGATCAGAAGACCCAACTTTATCCGATCCTTAACAAAGCCCGCCAACCAAAATCGCATGCCCGGCAGTTGATCCTCTAAATCCTGGGGCGGATACCCAACAAAAATTGTTAAAGGGTCCAAATCTCGTATAGATTCGATGGCAGCGAATGCGTAATTTATTCCCTT
>JAYVPG010000016.1:0-9762 GCA_043757545.1 Pseudobdellovibrionaceae bacterium | reverse complement strand
AAAATCTTGCAAAGATGTGGGTATTTAAACCACCTCTACATCCCCACTGATCATCTTTTATACGAAGTGACGGACCCCAAATAATGTTACAGAACGTTTTAGTAGTGACAGATTTCGGCACCCCAATTACCTAAATTCACTATGAAATAAATATAGCTAACTGAAATCACTAGCGAATCATCAAAAATCGCGGCATTTCCCCGTGGCATGATTACTGGAGTATGGAAGGTGGTCATCACTACTGAGCATGGATGCTCGGAGGGACAAACAGGATGTTTCACTCTTCGCTCGTGAAGACAGTATTGGCGATTCTGGTGAGTGCCACGATGGCTATCCCAGGATCGTTGTTTTTATCGAGTTCAGCATTTGCAATCGAGGGAAGTGGGGACGCTAAGGATGGTATCCCTGTTGTACTTCAGTCCGTCCAAACTGCGGACGGTCGAACGGCGTACATCGCGGTCGCGCCGGTTCCGCAGAATCAAGAATCTCAAGTCGTAGACTCTCTCGCCGCAAACGATCCGCGGCATTTCCTTCTGGCCGTTGCCAATCCTGATGATCCGGCACTTAAGACTGCATTTGCCACGGGCAATCTGGAATGGATCAAAACGTTTTTCGTCGCAAATCCCGAAAACTCACCGATTCTTAAAGTTTCTCGAATTGCACGCTCGGTAAAAGAAAAAATCGTCGCTCGTTTTAATGCGGTGGGGGAGTTTGCCAAGCGTGAAAAAACCGGATTGATGATGGCGACTTATATCGCCGGCATTACCGGAGGCTTCGTTTACTACCAATCCAGTTCTGTCGCTGCCGGCGCCGGAGTGTTTGCCGGAATCTTCATGTGGAATGCCTTTCAAGCCGCATGCACTGAAAAATGGGATCGTGTGCTCGAGCGATCGGGTCAATTAGCGGTGCAAACCGCGGGATTGGTCGGGTCGCAAATGAGCGAGGCGCAGAAGCGCATCTGGTCCACTGGCGGAAGCTTCTTAGTCTCGTGGACTATCAATAGCGCGCTGATCAGTTTTATTTTCTCTCAGGCCGGTCACTCCAATGGCCTTTTGAACTCGATCGCCTACGGGTACTCGGTGGCCTATGACATCAACGATAAGAATGTTGCCAATGGAGTGGCGCGCGGGTCTTGGGGATTTCGCGTTTTTAAGAATTGGATTGTGGCGCGAATTCTGCTCGGTTCGATTTTCGAAATCATGTCTTTCGTGCACGTTCCCTATGTTCAGCTCGGACTCACCGGACTGACGACAGCTGGACTTTTATGGCTGGTGTTGGGGCGTGATACCGAAGGGCGAGTGGCCAAAGCGGCCCGCAAATCGCGCTTTAAAATTTTAAATCCAAGGGTCAAATGTGAATCGCGACTCGATGAAAACTCCAAACCGAAGGATGCCGCATGAAAAGCAAATGGGCATTGAGAATCCAGCGTTTCATCGGCTCGCTGTGTATTTCGGCGGCGGTCCTTGCCATTGCTAACGTGGAAGCCGTTTGGCAAGAGTATCGCCACTCAGACGCCGTCGAGAATTTGCAACAAACCAGCAAAGACGGAAAAATGGCCAAGAAGAAAACCACGCTTGCGCTGGACGAGAATATTCCGGCGGGATTTAAGCCTTTGCAGTCGGCACTCAGTCGAAGTTTTGAGCAAGATGAGTTGATGGATCAAAATCCATTCGCCCATCTTTCTAGCTCGGATCCGTTACAGCAAATCATGACTAAGGGCGTAACTAAATTCCATCGCGAGGTTTATCGCAGTCCCGAGTATCAAGGTGAGTCCGGATACGACCTGGTGTCCTATGAAATTGAGCACACCGATGGCAGCAAATCGACGGTGCTGGCTTACTTGGACCGCGCCGATCCGAACATGTGGCGCAATGTGGGCGCACCTGACGAGCGAATTCCATTTATTATTTTTATGGTCTCGAGCGGTGAGGGAGCGACTTACTCGTTCTTCCGCGCCGGTCATTTGGTGGAGCAATCCGCTCTCACGTCCACTCAAGCGCGCGACATCGTTGCTCAACGATTAAGCTTAGGCATTCCATTTCTGTCTGTCTCTCGCTAGAAAGCCGCCTAAAAATAAGCGCCCCTGTATCGAATAAGCAAACCCCGCTCTCGGTCAAATTTGCGTCAGGTAAATGCTCTTGACGAAAGAAAAAGGCCCGATGCATAACTTTGTATCGTAAGAGGGTATGGGGAAAGTAAAACAAAATATTAGGGGGAATTCGCAATGATGAAATCAATGCTCATAGGCTTAGTCATGGCATTGTCTTTTTCGGGTCAAGTGTTCGCAACGGATACAACGACCACGACAACAGACGGCTCGACATCGATGAAAGTCGATGAAGCAAAACCGACGACAGAGAAAAACAAAGTTACTAAAGGTGAAGACGTCGACGAGATCATCACCAATAAAAAGATGCGCGCAGAGGCGGGTTCTGCATCGAAATGGTCGATAGGCACTGCTCTAAGCTTTTACGGCGGTACTCTTGAGAAGCCCTTAAATGAAAAACGTCCGAATTTGGCCGGCTCGAATGCTCCGATGCTCAATTCCTATTTCGGTGGAACTGTTGGAGTCGGCTACAAGATGAACACCACGAATCGTCTCTCGCTGGACGCAGGTTTTCGTTGGATCACGCCTTTCCAGAATGATGTTCCCAAAGGATACACTGGAAATCGTCGTCAAGCCGAGAATCCGTCGTTAACCTATTCAAAAATGTATAAGTTTAGTGACGTTCAATCGGTATTCAGTTTTGGACCGACCTTTTACACTTCAAAGAACGCTCGTGACAACGGTCAAACTACGAGCTGGGGAATCAGTCAGAATAACGTTTACGAAATTGGCAAAACCGGCTTGTCCCTTGGCGTATACGTTTTTGCGGACGCCGTGTTCTTTGATAAGAACGACGAAGCTAGCCGAATGGACCAAACCAATTGGGATTTCGGAATCGACCCGATTGTTGAATACGTTATCAATGACACTTTCAATCTAAGAACAGTATTCAACTGGAATAACTACGATCACCATCGTACGGATAAGGCTGGTACTTTTGCGAAGAATGAGAATACGCAGTCTGTTGGCGTGGGTATCTCAGTCACCCGCGACATCTTCCTTTATCCGAACATTCAGTTCCGTCCATACAATATCACGCACGTTTTCCGTTCGGATGACACGAACGTGGCACTTAGCACGAACATCAATCTTTTCTAGTCTTTTTAGAAAAGGTACTCATAAAGAAAAAGGCAGCTCACCGAGCTGCCTTTTTTATTGACTCAAAGTCGAGGACTGAACGGCTTAGAAGGTGAAAAGCCATCCGAGGTTACCGCCGAACGCTGCCGATTTGGTCTCCCAGGTGTCAGTCGCCGATCCTATCGTTCCTTTGACCTTCGCCACTCGGGCTTTGAACTCAAGGCCTGCGTTGAGTGAGTGATGCTTGTTGAAGCCATACTCTAGACCCGCTTTGGCGAAATAGCTCGAGTTCCCTTTTGAGGTGAAGACGCCCGCGTTGCCTAAACCTGTTCCGTAGTCATATCCAAGGGCCGTTTTAAACAAAAAGTCGCTGCCAAAAGGGACCGTGTATTTCAGGTTCACGCCAATCATAATGTCTTGAAACTTAGTCAGCGAGAGCCGTGAGCTCGTCACATACTTCAGCACCGGATAGCTGTCGTTGCCGATTTCTAGGCCCGGACAAAGCTGGTGAAAGAATCCACGGTTGCCGATGACGCAAGCGTTGATTCGATAAAAATAATTATCCAAATCTACTTTTGAGTCTAGGAAGCGCAGGCTCGCGACGGTCGCTTCGGTCATTTTTGAGGTGTAGCGGTTGTAATCAAGCTCCATTTGCCAAAGCGGAGAGACGACCAAGCGATACATAATTCCGTAGCCAAGCGGGGAGTCCTTAAAACTGTAGGAGTTTGTACCGCTAGTCCAGGTGGAGCTCATGCTGATCGGCATAACGTAGAGGCCAACCTGATGCTTGGGGTACCCGATGTAGGCTCTAAACGGCTCGTCCTCGGGGATGCTATTAAATGTGGCAGGTGGCGTGCCCAGAGCCGCAGCGCCTGGATCCTTAAACATCATTGGCGGTCGGGGGTCGGTGCTCGCAGGCGCCGAATCGGTATTGAACCTCATTGCATCACCGGTGCTTCCCGAGCTCATCGTGTCCATTGCACTTTGCTTGCTCAGACTATCCTGCTGCGGCTTTTGTGCCTTTTTCTTAGAGGCTTTTTTTGCCGGAAGCTTCTTGGCCGGAGCACTTGAAGTGGTTTGAGCGGTGACGGACACCATTCCCAAAATTAAGGACAGTAGAAGGACGGACTTTAATGATCTTAGAGTTGCGCTTACCATGTTGCTATCGCCCCTGTTTGATAGATTTTAATAAAAGCGTAGCAGCGGTTTTCGAATTCGGCCAGTACATTAGACCTGGTTTCGGCTCTCGGATTAAATCTAGACCTTATGAATATAGAAATTTGCAGTTTTGAATTCACGTTGTTAGGATTATTAAGACTTCAACACAACATGACCTGCTTTGGGGGGCCATCATATGAGTACGCGTCTGAGAATCCTGACTTTGGTTTTATCGGCAATCGGTTGCCAAGCGGCTTCTGCCGATCCGATGGAGATCTATTGCATGATCCGATCGAGCGGCGGAAATTTAAACTGCCAGATCGTGGGCAAGGATCGCAAGGTGATGAGTTCGGAAGACATCGCCAATTTCGTCGATGCGAGCGAAGTGGCGGCATACATCACTCTAAAAAGTCGTAAAGGCATGGAGCGCACATACTTAGTGGACGGCAAAGCGCCCCAGTTCAAACGTCTCAATGATATTAAGAAGAATCAGTCCATATCTGATATCTCTAATGCAAAGTCGGCTTTGTTCAACGAGATCGAGAAGAAAGTGATCAAACTTTCCGACGAGCTCGATGGTCAAGCGGCTGCGGCTGAGCTTGTGCTCTATGATTCATCGTTAACTTACGACAAGATCAAACGCGAAAGTCGTTTGATGACGGCCGAGCTCGAAGGCTATCGTAAAAATAAAGACAAGGCTTGTACTTCGACTCCGGCATTCGAGCAAATCTCGAAGGCGAATTCGAAACTGCAACAGACTTTGTCAAATATCCTCTACGCCTTCCAGTCTTCAGACTCATGTATGTCTGACTACAAAGTTTTTAAAGATCGCGATGGCGCAGTGGATCTTCGCCAGCTCGACACTGTGACCGACCATTTCAAATCGAACTGTAAGAAGAAGTAATCGGTTTTAATGATTCCTGCAAAAAGACTCGCTCTTAATTTGAGCGGGTCTTTTTTATTTCTGGTTCTTGAGGTGGGCGATGCAAATTCTAAATAGACTGCGCGCCCAATCGCTTTCGACCGATGTCTTTTTTGCGGCCACTCTCGGAATCATCGCCACGATCTATGCGCTGACGATTTCATCTTTTGTGCAGGGCGGGGATAGTGGGGAGTTGGTCGTGACCGCGCTTAAGCTCGCGACTCCGCATCCCCCGGGTTACCCTCTCTACACTTTTTTCGCCCATTTTTTTACCTCGATTCCGCTCAGTACGGTCGCGTGGCGGGTCGGGCTGTTTTCACTCGTTTGTCAGCTGCTTTGCTCCGGCATTTTGTTTTGTTTGAGCAAGGCGTGGTTGCGTGAGAATTGGGTGGCCGCGATGGTCACTCTTATGTTCTCACTGGCGCCGCTGACCTGGCGTTACGCGATTGAGCCCGAAGTCTTCGCGCTTAGTAATCTTTTTGCGGTGCTGTTGCTTGCGACGTTTTTTAAATTTCAGCAGACGCGGTCTTTGCGCTGGGCTTATTCGGGCTGCGCCGTTCTTGGGCTCGCATGCAGTCATCATATGACGATCTTATTTTTAGCCTCTCCGTGCTTTCTGTATTTTTTATGGAGCGAGCGTAAAACTTTGCTGCACGTGCGCGTTTTGCTGACGGGCAGTCTTATTTTTGCATTGGGACTTTTGCCGTATCTATTTATGTTTTATTTAGGGCGGCAACGTTTGCTGATTGCGTGGGGTGACTTTTCAACTTGGGATGGCTTTTGGACTCATGTTTTGCGCCGTGAGTATGGAACATTTCAGCTGGCGACGGGTGGCAAAGAGAACGCCGGTTTTTTATCAAAGATTTATTATTTTACGCGCGAGATGTGGTTTGAAACATTTGGTCTAGGACTCCTATTACTGCTCTGGAGTCTGCGCTCGATTCTGAGCAAAGCTCGCGATGCAGGTTTCGCGCGCCTCTTGCTCGGGAGTTTATTATTTTACGTCGGCCTTTTTCACTTGCTCTCCAATTTAGATTTAAGTATTTCGCTCTATCATCACGCGCAGGCGCGGATGTGGATTCTGCCATTGCTGATGATCTGTATGCTGGCGGGTTGGGGAGTGAAAGAGCTAACACATAAGTTCCGCTCGCCTTTTGTTCTTAGGGGAGCGCAAGGGCTGCTCGCGTTGGGATTGATTGCAAGTGTAGTCTACAATTGGAACGTTCAAGACGAAAGTCGACGCGATTTTTTTGAACGTATGGGCCATACAATGCTCGATGCCGTCGAAACGAATGCGGTGGTGTTGATGCGTGAAGATACTTACGTGAATTCAATGCGCTACCTACAGGTGGTCGATGGAGTTCGGCCCGACGTTCACTTACTCCCCTTGGACACCTTTGGCTGGCCATGGATGAAGGGTTTAGTTGAGCAAAACGTCGAAAAGTTTAAGGTCCCGGGTCGAACCTTGAATGAAGATGCGCGACAAATCGGCACGTTTACCTTGCGTCAGCTTCTCGACGCCAATATCGATCAGTTTCCAATTTACATCTCAAAGATATTGCCTGCTGAAGAGAAGACTTTGCGCGGGGCATTTATGGGTTTCCCCTATGGATTTCATTCGCGTGTGAAGCGTGAGGGTGCGCTTTATTCTATAGATGAAATCAAGCGCGAAAGCGCGCCCTACCTTGGTCTAAGGATGCCTGATAAAAATTCCTACGCGTGGGACTCTTGGGAAAGCTATATTTATAAGAACTACTATGACGTCAAAATCGTGATGCCACAGGTGCTGGTGGGTCATGCCAACGCGAGAGTCGATTGGCTGCTCGCCGCCATGGAGATTTTAAAAGCCATCGCGGTGGAGAGCGAAGACTACCGCAAGCCGGCGCTGGGATTTCTAGGTGATCTCTACAATATGTTTGCACCGACTTATGTCCAGTACCACGAAATGGCGATTAAAACTTGGGAAGAGTACTTGGCTTATCGTCCCGATGAGAGTGAAGATACGGTGAAAATCCGCAAGGCCCTCATGCGTCTGAAAGGGACTTCGCCTTAGCGAGGGGGAGAACCTTGCAAAGGGTTTTTAATTTCTGTTAATCTTTTCCCATGACAAAAAAAATAAAAATTTACGGCGCAGGGACTCTAGCATTAGTCGCGGGTGTTGCTTGTGGCAGCTGGTGGTTGAGTCATCGGAATCTATCCGCAAAGATTCTTCAGGAAGCTGATGAAGTCTCGAAACACTATCAACTGTGGACGGCGAAACTCACCGGTTCGAACGAAATATCAAATTGCAAAGGTAAATTTATAATCTCCGGTGCTTTGGAAATTATTTTTCCCGCCGAGTTTTCCAATTTTCTAAAAAGCGACAGTGCGAATGCGAACAAGGCGGCTCAAAACCAGACTTTAAAAGGCGACGCAGGATTTTCCAGCGTGATCAAGCCTGAGGACGAATTTAGCAAGGGTGGCGCATCTCTGCTCTCCAGTCGCACAATTGACGTGCCCGGTGCTGCGCAGGCGTCTTGGGTCACGCTCGAGGGCAAAAGGAAACTGCAAATCATTGTCTCTGCGACACAAAGTAAAGAGCTTATGGTCTCAAACTGTATGCTCAAGGGGAAATTGGTTTCACCCTCGATATTTGCCCTCATTTTGACGGGAGAAGTCGGGGCCACGGGCTTAAAGGGGGAATGGGCTGCGGTCAACAGCGCGCTCGATGACCACTCTCACGGTGAATTTCAGATGGATTTGAAAGCCGGTGTCGGCTCGCAGCAGCCCATTGCGGGACCTGAAGACTTAACGCTGCAGTTTGCTAAGGACTCGGCCCACCTGAGTTGGAAGGCTTCCCCGGCAGTGAATGCATTTAAAGCCTATGTGAGTCAGGGGAGCGAGCTGAATAGGAAAACTGCGGCGCAAAAATTAATCAACACGAATTACTTTGATGTTTCGGATTTGGCACCGCACGCGGCCTATGCGTTTGCCGTATCTTCAATTGTGGGGAAAGAAGAATCGAAAATTTCGGAAGTCGTCATCGGCGTTATGGGTGAGCCATTGGTGGCCTCCCAAATTGCTGTTGGTGACAATCACGCCTGTGCCGTTGTTTCTGGTGGCGAAGTCATCTGTTGGGGCCAGAATAAATTTGGCCAGTTAGGCAATGGCAAAGTGGGCACGCGTGGGATCGCGGTGCCGGTGCCCAAAATCACCACCGTCAAAGCGCTTTCGGCTGGCACCGATTTTACCTGCGCAGTGCTTCTGGATGGGCATGTTCGCTGCTGGGGGAAAAATGACAATGGCGAGTTGGGCTTTGCACCTAAGCCAGGGTCATATGGACCAGTCGAGGTACCCGACACAAGCACCGCAATCGACATTCACTCCCGCGGACATCAAACCTGCGCGATCTTAGCCAATGAGCTGGTCAAATGTTGGGGGCTGGGCGTGACCGACGGACCTGCGAGTCCGGTTTTGCATATGCGAGTGGTAGTGCAGACAAAGGCAATCGCTTGTGCGCTTAACTCAAGCAAAGAGGCTTGGTGTTGGACTGTGACGGGATCGCAACCGAAGCGGATGAGTGTCGACGTTGAGGAGATATCGGCGAATGATAACGCTGTCTGTGCGGTGAGGGCCAATCGCCGAGTGAAGTGTTGGAGTGATTTGACCACAGGCGCGGCACGCGATGAGTTAGCGGCTACTGCTGAAAAAAGCGAAAATGTTTTGCATCTTTCAATGAACAACAACTTTGCATGTGCCTTTACAGCCGACGAATCTGTATTCTGTTGGGGTAAAAACGATCGCGGACAACTCAGTCAGGCCAATCGCACACAGTCGCAGGCACCATTGAGCGCCGAAATTTCGAAGTTCAGGCCGAAAGGTAGGATCCATCTTGGCGCTGACTTTGCCTGCGATCTAAATGCCGAGAGTCATGTGTACTGTTGGGGTTCCAATGAGTTCGGGCAGCTGGGTAATGGCGTCGGGCAGTATTCTTCAACGCCACAACTCGTGCTAAAATAAGAAACCCGGCACTCGCCGGGTTTCTTATTAAGTCAGTTCGCGATCAGTGAAATCGATATTATAAGCAGAAGCAACCGACCACACTCGAGCCTGTAGCACTTAATGCCGCAGTCGTTTTAACGGTACAAGTTCCTGCTGTTGCAACTGCGGATGTGATCGTTGTGGCCGTAGCATTGACAACTGACCCGGTCACTGAACCAAAGCAAACGTGACTGGTGGTCACTCCGGCACAACCAATTGCGAACGTTGACACTGCAGAAGAGGCGACTTGGCAGAAGATCACCGCGCGAGTCAAAGCCGTACCGCCCATGATTTTGACGTTGTTACCTGCACTAGTAATGTTGCCGATGGTGATCGCCGTGCCTGCTGCGGTATTGTTGGTTCCATCACCAATGTGAATGGTTTTTGCAGTATTCCCGGTGCCGTTATCAACTCCTAGGTTGAGGGTAGCGACGCCTGTCCCGATGCCGGCTGATACTCCTCCTAGGGTGACAGTTTC
>JAYVPG010000015.1:0-2647 GCA_043757545.1 Pseudobdellovibrionaceae bacterium | reverse complement strand
TCGGCGTACCAAGGAGAAACGAAGAATGTTGGAGTCAGAGGCGGTTTATGCATCTCCTTTTCCTCCAGCCTTCCTGGGCTCTCAAAGAACCCTCTCTGTTTTGAGACAAGCGTTTTCCATTGCACCACATGGGTTCCAAAGTAATGATTTTGGCCGCCACGTAATTCACCGAACGCAATTCGAATTCCCTCGCGCACGCGACGAGCAATAGACAAATCTTGTTTGAGCGGTGCTCCGCCCGACCACACTCCGTAAGACCGCGCAAATCGATCTTGAATTCCGCCCCAATTCTCAGGCACTAACCCATAGTCCTTGGGGTGTGCACTATAAACAAGGAGTTTAGGTATCGGATGGTTTTCAAAATATCTCTCAAGCAATCGCAGATTGCTATTGAGACCGACAAACCCAGGCAATCCCAGGTTATAGCCACGCAAACCCGCGATTCGCTCGAACAAAATTGGCTGGATTCCAATGGTTGTGGTGCTATCACCAATGAAAATCACGTCATTGGCTTCATGATTTTTGGTCACATAGTCCATCGTGTTCTTGATGTTTGCCTCGGCCCAGTCCGGAGTACGATAGCTTTTCAAGAAAAATTGCTCACCCTCCCATTTCGCTCCAATCACAAACGCCGGAACTGACACGGTCAGGACTGCAACTGTCGCAACAAAAAATATCCCGGCGGCCAATCTCGCGAGCGGATTGTGGAACAACGCTAGGTTCGACTGTCGCACAAGCGTCATTCAAAATGCCATGTAAACCACCGTCACGTCTTTGTCCTTGAGAGCCCAAAGCAAAAGTAACATTGTGACGACCAGTGCCGCCTTGGCAAGTGTGTAGCCGCAATAGCGGTTCAAATCGCCAGCTGAAATAGCATTCCAGCGTTGCAGGATTTTGGAAAGCATCGATTTACTCAACGTAGACTCTCCACAACCATGTGCAGGCGATGAAAAGTCATTTGTAGGTCAGAGGGAAAGAAAATAAAGCTTATGCAGACGAAATGAAACGTGATGAAAATCGCGGAATTTCGAACCCATCCGATTTGATTGTAGCGCCTAGTAGCGGCAGCCCCAATTCCGCGTCTTAGCATCGCTCCATAGAGCTGAGCAACTACCGCCCCGAGGCCGTGAATTGCGCCGAAGACAGCAAAATTTGCTGTTGCTCCGTGCCAAATACCGGCGATTAACAGTGAACTAAATGTCAGCATATAGCCAGAGACCCAAGCAAATCTCACGCTGCGTTCGGCCACCCATTTGTAGGACGTCATGAAAACGTAGTCGCGAATCCACAGCGTCAGACTGATATGCCACCTATTCCAAAAGTCGATTACGTTTCTAGCCAAATAAGGTCGATCGAAATTTTCTGGAAGATTCAATCCAAGTAGCCTTGCGCACCCGAGAACAATATCTGTATACCCGGAAAAATTAAAATACAAAAAGGCAGGATATGCGTAAAAATAGATTAAAAAGTTGGCAATAGTGGATGATCTCGATTGATGCAGAAGAATATCCGCTCCTGCCCGTTCGTATAAAAAGAGAGCGCCACCGGCCAGTATTCCCATCTTCAGCATGCCATTGAATATTCGGTTCCAGGAATCAAGGGCTTCTCGAAAATTGCATCTGGTCGGCTCGGGAGCACACCAGTATTTTTGAAAATCCGTGAATCGCTGAATTGGGCCTGCGATTAAAGTGAAAAATGCGAGCTGATAGTTGAGATACGCCAACAAGGTGATCGGGGGGGCCTGCCCTTGACGCACATCAACAACAACATGCAGAAATTTGAAAAGCATGTAGCTGATTCCTATCACTTCCACCGAGTGATTGAACAGCGTAGTCGGTAGAAGAAGCGCAAGAAATACATATTTCTTGATGAACAGAAAGCTGCCAACTAGTAATGTCGTAGCGATTACCACGACCCAATTGGATGCTTTCGTCCGTGCTAGTAAAAGCACTAAATAACTGGATAAGAGAAATGCTGCGAGGAATACCCCGCTCGTCCAGTTCGAAATTAGTGTCGAAAGGAATGAGAGATTAACTGCGCTCAGGAAAAAGCGCTGGTAGGAGAAATTCGAGATCCAATAAGAAACTGCTAGAACACCAATGAAGAAAAACAGAAAAGGCAACGAGCATGGATTCATCGACTTGGGATTCCGCGCAGCTTTTTATCGATCAATTTGATAAACGTGCCAACATTCTGCGCAGGCCCTTTGAGTTCAGATATTTCCGCTGTCGCGAATCTAATTCCCAGCTTCGATTCAACCGCAATAATCAGGTTTATGTGCGCCAGAGAGTCCCATCCGTCTAAGTCATTTGCCGTCATGGCGTCTCGCAAAATGAGGTCATCATCTTCGAATAGATCCCGAAATATTTCCTGGAGACTTTCGCGCAATTCAACCATTACTTTTGCTCCAATTCAATCTGGGTGGAAAGTGGCAACAAGGACTCAAGTGAGTCCATCGCCCAGAACTTGGTTTGCCCTTCGTCGCCATCTGCTCGAAATCCAAGGTTTGAGTAATGGTTTTGAACCATGGCGTTTTTGGATGTGGGGATATATATTCCGCGAACCTTCTTGGCCCCGTTCTCCCGCGCAATTCGCACTGCCTCATTAAATGCTAGACGCTCCACCCCACGCTGAAGCACCCTGCAAC
>JAYVPG010000014.1:0-34471 GCA_043757545.1 Pseudobdellovibrionaceae bacterium | reverse complement strand
TGCCTCACAGCGGGCTACTGAGATCTACCAACAGTGTTTGACAAGATCTTCTCAAAACGCCGTTGATAACACTTCTGACGATCAATATTGCTCGCAGTATGAGGGGGCCATGCAACAGTCGTGTCTTCTTGAGCGTCGAGCGAACGCGAGCAGTGCCGCGCTGAATTCACCAGCGCACTGTTTGACTGAAGTTAAAAACTCTTGTCATGCGGATAACTACAGAGAACAGAATGTTACGGGTTGTGAGGCGTTTAAGCCTGAGGAAGCTCCGATAGCTCTGGATCCAAGCCTTGCTGGGCAAGCTCAAGCTGCGCATCCGCTTCCGTTTATGGCTCCTCAGGTGCCGTTACCGCCGGATCCCGGTCCTCCCCCGGCTCCAAACGTGGTTAACCAGCCACCAAAACAAAAGACTGTGAAGCAGCCTGGCGTTAAAAAGGACCCAATCACAGTCACTGGTGATCCCTCCACTGACATTCAGACCGTGACGAACCTCAAGAATCACGCCGTGAAATGTTGTGGCAATCCTGAATCTTGCGGGGCGACTTCGGCAAGTGCGCTGGGGTCGACGACTCAGAATATGGGAGAGAGTCTTACCGCTTATTGTGACCGAATGAAATCTTCCGGAAATTTAGCCGCTGCGGGGTCGGGTGACGCCGCCGACATTTGTTACTCCGCCTACAACGACTGCGTGAATGCAGCTGACGGAGCGATCAGCTCCAATCAAGGCGATTCGTCGGCCATTGGAACTTTGCAAAATTTGAAGTCCACCTGTAAAGGACTCTCTTCACGCTCCATCGCGCTTGGCCAATCGGGTCTGAGCTCTGGTTCCGCTTCGGAGGCCGGGCAAAAGTGCAATGCGATGTCTAAGTCGTCGCCTTCGGGAATGCCCGATCTCGGTGGCGGGGGCGGTGACTCGTCGCAAAATTCAAACGATGCTTACGGGTGCAATGCCAATCCCAACGGTCCCGGTTGTCAGGCGTGCAGCGCGGATCCGAACTCTGCGGCTTGCAAAGCGTTGGCGGCAGGTGCGCAGCAGGCGAGAGGCGAATCTGGATTTCAGAACGCGATTAAAAAGAGCGACGATCCGAGTAGCTTTGATGTTCCCGACAATAGCGGCGCAATGGCGGCGAAGAGTGCGCCGATGTTTGGTGAGGGGGGGCCTCCTGGCGAGGCCGGTGTCAAACCGATCGCGAATAACTCAGGTGGAGGAATCCCGGGCGGTAGCGGCGGTGGACAGCAGGCAAACCTGAACGACAAGCGGCCGGGTGGCGGAAGCGGATTGCAACCCGCGAGCAATGTTGCAGACATTCTGCAAGGTGGAGAACGCTCGGGTGGGTACACTCAACCTGCGGGCGGCAACCCCGGCGACGAGACTCAAGTGCTGGGCTATGGTGGTCGAGGAGGCGGTAATGGCCGCGGACCAGCGAACGCCGGCATGAACGGTCTTGATTTGAGACGCTACTTGCCCGGAGGCGTCCTCGATCCCCATCGGAGAGCGGCGGGAATGAACGGTCACGGTCAAGAGATCGCTGGTAAATTTGAGGACATGTTTAAACATATCTCGGAACGCTTCCGCGAAAAATGCCGTCTCGGCGAATTGCTGGATTGCCGTTAAACCTACGCCATACCTGATTAAATGAAAATCAGTCTCATGTGACAAAGTTGTGACAATGGCGTCAGGCCGCGCGATATGATTTTAGTACGGTATGATTCAAGACTTACGTATTATTCATCGGCGCAAACCGTCTCAGTTTTGCGCCACCGAGTTTTCGGGAATTCCAGTGTGGAGCACGTGCCTGCGCAGTCTTGCGTTTGTGCCTGGCGACTTTTCAGCGCCGCTCGAAGTGAGTGACGAGGTCTATGCCGGCCAAGAGGCCTATCAATTCTTGCTCGAGATCGCCTGCGGACTACATTCTCCAATTTTAGGCGAAACCGAAGTTTTTGGTCAATTTAAAGTGTTTAGTCAGGAGTGGCTCAAAGCTCAGCCTGGGCGCGCCACTCTGGTGCAACGGATTCTCAATGACGCCAAAGCGATTCGTAGTGAGCACTTAAGTGGACTGGGCAACCAATCCTATGGCAGCTGGGTGCGCAAGAATCTGCAAGACAAGCGCGTGCATATATTGGGTGCAGGAATTTTGGCACGCGAGATTTTGCCCTATTTGGTGAAGCAAGGGCGCGATGTGGTTTTGCATGTCCGTGACATCACAAAAATCGATTTTTTCTCTGGAAGCGTTCATGAGATTTCGCAAAACGCTTTTGATCATGGTGCGGTCCTAGTGGCTGCGCCCATGAGTCGTGATGAGATCGTGCGCTGGCTGCAGGGATGCGATCGTGTTGGCCAAGCGGTACCCTCGCAGATTTTTGATTTGCGTGAGACCTCGTCGAGCGACGGCTTAGAGCTCAAAACAAAAACTCATTTGTTGAGCGATATTTTCGAACAGATCGAGCACACAAAAAAACTCCTTCTTCCGCGCATTGAAAAAGTGCGTGAGGAGATACGCAGTCGTGGCGAGAAAGCGGCGGAGCACTTTTCGCTCCATCGACCAAAGGGCTGGGACGACATATGCGCCTGAAGCTGGCTTCGCGTAAGAGCGATCTTGCGCGTTGGCAGTCGGTGCAAGTCGCACGCGCTCTTGAGCGGCTGAGCGAGAAGCCCACCATCGAATATCTATTTAAAGCGTCGCTCGGCGACCAGAATTTGGATCTGCCGTTGGCGTCGATGGACTCCAAAGGAGTCTTCACCGAAGACTTTTACACCGACTTGGTCGACGGACATTGTGATCTGGTCGTGCACTCATGGAAGGACCTTCCGGTTGAGGAACGCACGGAGACTCATATCGCGATGACCATGGCCCGCGCGGACGTTCGCGATATTCTGCTGGTGCCCGAGACGGCGTGGCAGGCGGCGGTCGCAAAGGGTCGGCTGACGATTCTGACCAGCTCTCCCCGGCGAGTGTACAACCTGACCGGCTGTCTAAAAAATCTTTTGCCGGCGAAAGTTGAAACCGAGTTTGTAAATGTGCGTGGCAATGTGCCCACTCGTCTAGTGAAGATGCGCGAGCAAAGCTGTGCTCTTGTTCTCGCGAAGGCTGGATTGGATCGTTTGCTCGAGGCCGAACGCGAAGGATTCATGGCCGCAGATTTTTCGCTTAAACAAATCGTTAGCGAGTGCCGTTTTATGGTTTTGCCAATGAGCTTGAATCCCGGAGCCCCGGCGCAGGGCGCGCTCGCGGTCGAAGTGAGTCGCAGTAAAGAGTCGATCAATTCTATGTGCGCACGCCTGAGCGATGAAAAGGCGTTTGCCGCAGTCAAGCAAGAGCGTGAGATTCTCAATAGCTACGGCGGCGGTTGCCACCAAAAAATTGGCGTCAGTATTCTTAACCGGGATTTTGGCAAGATTATTTCTTATCGGGGACTGACCGAGCAAGGTGAAGTCCTTGAGCGCTGGGCCATAGAGAGCACAACCAAGTGGACGCGCGCGGATTCTCAGAGCGCGATTTTCCCAGTCAGCGCTAGTGACAACTCTTGGTTCGAGCGTCAGGCCCTCCCACTGCAAGAGGATCTACGACATAAACCGGGTCTGATTGTCGCTCGTGCCGAGGCTTTGCCCGAGGGATTTATTCCCTCGAGTAAACAATGGGTGTGGACTGCGGGAGTCAAGACTTGGACACGATTGGCCAAGCTCGGGGTTTGGGTGCATGGCAGCTTTGAGGGGCTGGGCGAGAGCGAATCGACCGGGATCGACGCGCTGACGGGGCCGATCAAATGGAGCAAGCTCTCACATTTGCGGGGCAATGTGCCGTCGAATATCGAGCTGGTGCCAACCTATCAGCTGCTGCCCAAGAAGGTTTTTCCCGATTTGCGCGGCAAGACACATTTTTTTTGGATGAGTTCGACCTCCTTTGAGCGCGCCCTTCAATTATTTCCAGAGGCAGTGAATAACGGCTACAATGCTTCGGGTCCTGGGAGTACATTCGAGTACATTCGTCGACAGACGGGACTCAAGCACCCTCCCAAGGTGTTTATCGGGCTTGAGCAGTTCCTGGCTGAGACCAATCCGTAGTAGAGGTAAAAAGTGAATCCAGAAAAGATGAATTCGCAGGATTTGTTCACGCGTTCATTGCGGGTGGCTCCGGGCGGAGTGCATTCGCCGGTGCGCGCTTTTAAAAGTGTCGGTGGGACGCCGGTTTTTTTCGCGCGGGGTGAGGGTGCCTATTTGTATTCGGTTGAGGGTGATCGGTACATCGATTTTTGCCAGAGCTTTGGCCCCAATATTTTAGGACATCGCGATCCCGATGTCGAAAAAGTTTTAAAAGAGACGATCGAACTCGGTTGGTGCTTTGGTGCGTGTGAACCGTATTCGCTAGAGCTTGCGGAGTTTGTGGTCGACAATCTGCCGTGGGTTGAGAAGGTACGCTTTGTTTGTTCAGGCACCGAGGCCGTCATGAGTGCATTGCGGGTCGCGCGCGCGGCCACCAAGCGCAGTGGAATTTTAAAATTCGATGGATGCTACCATGGCCACGCCGATTCGATGCTGGTGAAGGCGGGCAGTGGTCTCGCCGGTCGTGCGTCATCGGACAGCGCGGGTGTTTCAGAAGTCGTTGCGCAACAAACTTTTGTTTGCTCGCTCGATGATGAAGCCTCTGTCGAAAAAGCATTTAAAGAAAATGGTGATCAAATTGCGGCCTTGATCATCGAACCTCTTCCGGCCAACTACGGACTACTTGAGCAGCGCCCGGAATTTATCCATAAAGTTTGCGACATGGCGAAAGCCAATGGTTCCTTGGTTATTTTTGACGAGGTCATTTCAGGATTTCGCGTGGCCTTTGGCGGAATGGCGCAAATGCTCGGGATCAAACCCGATCTTGTGACCTATGGGAAAATAATGGGTGGGGGCTTGGCTGTGGGAGCCTATGGTGGCCGCAAAGAGCTACTCGATCTTGTCGCACCTGCAGGTCCCGTCTATCAAGCAGGAACACTAAGTGCAAATCCGCTGGCAATGCGCACGGGACTGGCGACTCTTCGGAAGCTAAAAATCGCCAATGTGCATGCGGTGCTTGAAGAGCGAACCGAAAAATTCGTTCACGAGCTGGAACGGATTGTTCGTCCCGCGGGATTTGATGTGAGTTTTATGGGTTCCATTTTCTGGATTCATCCCGCGAGCAAACATCCGATTCGCAATTTGCAGCAGTTACCCATGGGAATGAGCGATCAATATACAAAACTATTTCACGCACTACTCAAGCGCGGCGTCTATTTGGCGCCGAGTGGCTATGAAGTTGGCTTCTTGTCACTCGCCCACACTGAGCCCGTTTTGGATGAAGCGTTGAAGAAAATCAAAGAGGCGGTCGGTGACCTCTAGTCGATTGCGCGAGAGCTTTAAGCTCTTGCTGATTATTTTATGGCTGGTGTTCACGGTGCTCTTTGCACTCTGGTGGCTGCGTTTTAGTTTGGACAATATTTCGCTTCTGGCCCGTCTTGAGCCGGAGCAAATGGCTCATTGGACGCGACAAAAGCGCATGATTATGTGGGAGGGCGGTTCATGGATCGTCCTGCTGGTCCTCGGCGGGGGTGCGCTCACCGCGCTGGCGCAAAGTGAGCGCTGGCGCTTGCGTCGGGTGCGAGAATTCTTTGCTAGCTTCTCCCATGAAGTGAAAACCTCTCTGGCGTCATTGCGTTTGCAAGCCGAGGCTTTGCAGGATGAGAAGTTCAGCTCACCTGTTTTAGATCGTTTGATCGGAGATACGGTTCGGCTGCAACTTCAGCTTGAGAATTCTCTATTTTTTGCTTCGCAAGACGGTCTTCAGCTTTATGTTCAACCTCTTTCACTTGAACAGCTTGTCGAACGCATGCGTGAGCAGTGGCCTTCACTTAAAATTTTGTTGAAGCAGAAGTGCATCGTTCGCGCCGACGAGCGGGCTTTGCGCACGATCTTTAGTAATTTACTGCAGAATGCGATCGTGCATGGGGGCGCAACAGCGGTCGATATTCAAGTGGCTCAGCTTGATGGTGAGCGCCTTTCTATAGTTTTGATCGACAATGGATCGGGATTCACGGGTTCGCTTACGGGTCTTGGCCAATTGTTTTATCGACCAAAAGCCACGAGCGGAAGTGGGCTTGGGCTCTATATTTGCAAAATTCTATTGAAAAACATGAACGGGCAGTTGGAGTTGCTCGCTCAAGACAAAGGGTTTCGTGTGCAAATGACGTTGAAAGGATCGCTCACATGACGCGAATTCTTTTGGTCGAAGATGACCGTTCACTTGGCGCCACTCTGCATGAACGTTTGGTGAAAGAGGGCTACGAGGTCGTGTGGAAGACCAATAAAAAAGATTCTCTTTCTGAGCATAGCAAAAGTCCGTTCGATCTGTACATTTTAGACGTCGGATTGCCAGATGGGACAGGTTTTGAGCTCGCGCAGGAGCTAAAGGTCGTCGATCGTCGTCCATTTTTATTTCTCACGGCGCAAAGCGATGCGGAGTCGCGACTGCGAGGCTATGAACTCGGTGCGGAAGAATACATTCCAAAGCCATTTCACTTGCGCGAGCTGCTTTTGCGCGTCCGTCACGTCCTGGACAATCACACGGCCTCACATATTCTGCACATCGGACCGATCAAAGTGGATTTTGATAGCTACACATTTGAGCGCGATGGAGTCCCTGAGACCGTGGCGAGCAAGGATCTGCAGCTATTGAAGTTATTGGTCGACCAGAGTCCCAAGGTCGTGAGTCGGGATGAGGCCTTGAATTTACTCTGGGGCGAAGATAAATTTCCGTCGGCCCGTACGGTGGACAATTCGATACTGCGTCTGCGCTCAGTTTTAAGTGAAGAAGTTTCGCTCTGTATTGAATCGGTTCGTGGCGTTGGCTATCGATGGAACCCTCAACCTCTTGCGAGGAACAAATGAACACACGTTTTCAAAATGCGCTAAAAGGAGTCCCTCAGGCCACTCCGCCCATTTGGTTTATGCGGCAGGCGGGTCGCTATCACAAGCACTATCAAGCTCTGCGCAAAGAGCATTCGTTTATGGATCTGTGTAAAAAGCCAAAGCTCGCGGCCGAAGTGGCGCTGGGACCCATTGCTGACTTTGACTATGATGTTTCAATTATGTTCAGCGATTTGCTTTTTCCGCTCGAAGCACTCGGCATGGGTTTGAAATATGATCCGGGTCCGCAGCTGGGGATGAAGCTCAATGCGGAAAACGTAAAAAAGCTGCGTCCGTTCAAAGATGCGATCGCGGATCTTGAATTTCAACGTGAGGCTATGCAGGAGACACGCAAGGTACTGCCAAAAGATAAAAGCTTGATTGGATTTGTGGGTGGGCCGTGGACACTTTTCTCTTATGCGGTCGAAGGTGAACACAAAGGCAGCTTGATTGACGCGAAAACAAATCTGCAACTGTACTCTCAGTTTTGCGAGCAGCTCGTTCCGCTGCTCGAGGCCAATATCGCTTTGCAGATCGCGGGCGGCGCCGAAGTGGTGATGATTTTCGATACGGCCGCGGGAGAACTTAGTCCATTGATCTTTAAAGACTTTCTGCAGAGTCATATTCTGCATTTGGCGCAGAAGTTTCCCGGCAAGCTTGGCTACTATTCGAAGGGAACGACCCTTTCGCATATAGAGCAGCTACGCACGCACGCCGTCTTCGCCGGATTCGGCATGGATCACCGCTTTGATCTTCCGAGCCAACTCAAGAACAACGCGCATGGATTCCTACAGGGGAATTTTGACCAAGCTTTGCTCTTTTCGAAACCAAAAGATTTTTCCAACCAACTCAGTAAATATCTGGAAACTTTTCTAAATCTTTCGCTGAATCAGCGACGTCACTGGGTTTGTGGTCTCGGCCACGGTGTATTGCCAGAAACTCCTGAAGAAAACGTGCGCACGTTTGTTAAAACGGTGCGCGAGGTGTTTGTCTAATGGACTACTCAGCTCTGCTAAAAAAATACGATGTACCGGTTCCGCGTTACACCAGTTATCCCACGGTTCCCTATTGGACGCAGGCGCCGACAGGGAGCGAATGGGTCGATTCATTGAAGCGTGCCTTTGCGCGAAAAGAGTCCAGCTGGTCCATGTATTTACACATTCCGTTTTGTGAAACACTTTGCACGTTTTGTGGTTGCAACACAGTGATCACAAAGGGCCATCAGGGGGAGCAGTCCTATGTGAAGACGATTTTGCAGGAGTTTGAAACCTATCGTCTGCTCGAACCCCTGATTGCCGGAAAACCATTGCGTCAGTTGCATCTGGGCGGGGGAACTCCTACTTTTCTATCGGCTGAAAATTTGACGACTCTGGTGCGTGGAATCTTGGATCACGTGACCGTCGATAAAAATAATTTTGAGGCTGCGGTGGAAGTCGATCCTCGGCGCACGACTCCAGAACAGTTGAAAACTCTATTTGATTTAGGTTTTACTCGCCTCAGTTTGGGCGTTCAAGACTTCGACCCCGAAGTGCAGCGTTTAGTGAATCGCATTCAACCGTTCGAAGTGACTCGCGACCTGACATTGGCCGCACGTCAAATGGGCTATCAGTCGGTGAATTTCGATTTGATCTACGGTTTGCCAAAACAAACGCTTGAGTCGATTAAAAAGTCGATTGAGCTGACGATTCAACTGCGACCAGATCGAATTGCGCTCTACTCTTTGGCAGTCGTGCCATGGATCAAGCCTCAGCAACGACTGTTTAAGGATTCCGATTTGCCGACTGGGGCAGACAAGCGCGCGCTCTTTGAATTGGCCTATGAGGCCCTGATCAAAGCCGGCTATGTTGAAATCGGCATGGATCATTTTGCGCTGCCGACGGATAGCTTGACTCATGCCCTTAAAAATAAAACTTTGCATCGCAATTTTATGGGCTACACCGAAATGCGCACGGATATTTTGCTCGGGATGGGAGTCAGTAGTATTTCGGAAACTCCCGATTGCTTTCATCAGAACGAAAAGGTTCTTCCGGTTTATGAGCGAAGAGTGAAAGCCGTAGAGGTTCCCACTCTGCGTGGTCATGTGCTCAGCGCAGAGGATCAGCGTCAGCGGGGTCAAATTCTAACCTTTATGACTCAAGGGGAAGTGAGGCTAAGGGACGAAGCGCAAGTCGAGGACGTAAAAAATTTCTTAAGCGACATGATTAAAGACGGACTAGTGAAACTTGAAAATGCGACTTTGCAAATCACCGACAAAGGCCGGCCCTTTTTGCGCAATGCCTGCGTGGTGCTCGATCAGCGATTGCGCGAACAGAAACCCGACACCCGTGTTTTCTCGCAAGCCTTATGAGTGAAGTCACGGTGGTCGGTGCCGGATTTTCTGGGCTCACGCTGGCGTATTATTTGAACCGCTATGGTCTGCGCGTCACCGTCGTCGAGAAGGACTCGCGTCCCGGAGGATTGATCTCCACGCAAAACACTGAGTATGGATTGGTGGAAACTGCGGCCAATGCTCTGCTGTGCAACGCCGAAATCGAAAAACTATTCGCCGACTTGGAGCTGGGCTTTGCCTATCAACCAAGAGAGCGGAAGAATCGCTACATCTTTTGGAAAAAACCACGGCGCTGGCCGCTTTCGTTGTGGACTACGTTCAAGCTCGTAAAACTGATGATCATGACTCGGCTGGGATTTAAGGGTTTTCAACCATTGCCTCGCGAGAGTGTCCAAGCCTGGGCCAGACGGATGATTGGCATCGAGTTTGAGGAGCGCCTGCTCACGCCCGCACTGCAAGGCGTTTACGCCGGAAATGTTTCGCGTATGAGTGCGGCGCTGATCGTGACGAAACTTTTTGGTAAATCCAAAGTGACGCGCGGCAAACGACGCGGAAGTGTCGCGCCTCTTCACGGAATGGGCGAGTTAATGACAAATCTGCGAACCAAGCTTGCGGCCAGCGGCGTCGAGTTTCAATTTGGCAAAGATTTTATGATCAGCGAAGCGCTCAAGGCGCCCGTGGTTCTATGCACCAGCGCTTGGGCGGCAGAGAAGATCGTCCGCGGCAGTTACCCGAAACTTGCCGACACACTTAAGCGCTGTGAGAGCCTGCCGTTGATTTCAGTGACAGCATTTTTCGAACCCACAAAATCAGATCGCAAGGGCTTCGGCTGCCTCTTCCCCAAAGCGCAGGGATTTCAAGCGCTCGGAGTTCTCTTCAACGCGAGTATCTTCTCTGGCCGCTCGAGCAAGCGTTCAGAAACGTGGATTTACGGTGGGGCCGGTCGCGCCGAGATTATGCAACTCGACGATGTGGAGATTTTAAAGCATTTAGGCAGCGATCGCGAGAAATTGACGAAGCGAATGCAGCCTCCTCTTGCGGCGACGATCACGCGTTGGCCTCAGGCCCTTCCGCATTACACGGTGGAGTGGGAGCAAGCGCTCAAGGAGATGCATGTCGAACGCCCGCTATTTATGCACGGAAATTACCTGGGCGCACTTGGTCTGAGTGAAATTCATCAACGCTCGCACGATTTGGCTCAGCAAATTAGGGATCTTTATGTCAGTTAAGGGATTGTTGCTGCTCAATCTTGGCTCACCAGACTCGCCGTCACGCAGCGATGTCAAAAAATACTTAGATCAGTTTTTAATGGATAAGTATGTGATCGACATCCCGTTACTTCCACGTTTTCTTTTGGTGCGTGGAGTGATCACGCCGTTTCGCGCGGGAAAATCGGCACACGCCTATCGGAAAATCTGGACGGCCAATGGATCTCCATTGACGAACTTCACCCGCCAGTTTGCGCAGGGAGTGAAAGAGTCAATGCCGCCCGGATACGACGTACGCTGGGCGATGCGCTATGGAAATCCCTCGATCAAGAGTGTCGTCAAAGATTGGAAAGTGGACGAGTTGCTCATCGTGCCACTTTATCCTCAGTACGCAGAATCCTCTTCCCGCACGGCGTTCGAAGAGGCACTAAAATATGCGAGTGACGTCGCACCTCGGGTTCGCGTGCTTAAAGATTTTTTCGTGCAAAGAGAGTTTGTCGACACTCAAGCGGCACAAATCGCAAAAGAAATTCCAGATTTCGATCCCGACCACGTGCTTTTGAGTTTTCATGGACTCCCTGAGCATCACCTGAGCAAGATTCACAACGAGCATTGCCGGTTCAACGGAACTTGTTGTGCGGCGGTGACGGAAAACAATCGCTATTGCTATCGCGCTCAAGCCTTTGCGACCGCGCTCGCCCTTGGTGAAAAACTCCCCTTCGCGAAAGACAAAATCAGCGTAAGCTTTCAGTCGCGCCTTGGCCGTCGCCCGTGGATTAAGCCGTACACAGACCTAGTGATTAATGAGCTGGCGGCGCGAGGAGTAAAGCGCGTTTTAGTGAGTTGCCCGTCGTTCGTCGCCGATTGTTTAGAGACGCTAGAGGAAGTCGAGATTCGTTTAAAAGAACAATTCCTCGGCAAGGGCGGAAAAGCTCTCAAGCTTGTGCCGGCACTGAACGCCGAGCCGGAATGGATCGATCGGTTCTGCGCCATGATTCAACGGGTGCCGTTCGAGGAGGTCCGTCCATGAAACCCTACCAGATTCACGATGGCTTTTATGGGCAGGCGAAAAAATTGCGCACGTTTTTCGACAAACGCTTCCGCGATCCGCTAAAGGCGGGGAGTGATCGTTTTGTTTGGGACTACTGGCATGTGCCCAAAGAGTACACTTTGCTGCGAACGCCCGCGTACACTTTCTTTCCGCGTGCACAGTATGAGAGTTTTCATCGCTATCTGGTCGGGTGGGGACGTGAGAACTTGGGTTGTCACGATGTCTCTCCGCCTTGGTTGAGCTGTTACGTCGAGGGCTGCCGACAAGAAGTACACAGCGATGTCCCGCACGGTCCACTTGCGTTTGTCTACTCGCTCACTCAATGGAAGGGACGAAAATTCCGCGGCGGTGAAACTTTTCTGTATAAAAATCACGAGGTCGAAATTCCTCCGCAGTTCAATCGTCTCTTGCTCTTCAATCCATCCATTCCGCATGGTGTGAACCAGGTTCGCGGCACTCACGATCCCCGTTATGCGCGTTTGGTGATTCACGGTTGGTTCGTCAATCCACGCCCTTTCTGGGTGGGACCGCTCAGCGTGGGCGACGCGCGCGATGGAATCGAAGAAGGCCTTTCACGCATCTTGGACGAGTCCCTGGATCTTGGCCGCGGCCTCTTTTCCACGCGCCTCGCGATCACCCCCTCGGGCCGAGTCACGCGGGTCAAGGCCCTGGTGAACACTCTGAGCGGCGCCAACGCCCGCGACCTGCGCCACCTGGAGCGCGGCCTATTGAGCTTGAGGTTCCGCCCAAAGCGCTCCGCCACGCGCCTGACTCTACCGCTGCTCATCACCTAGTCGACCACCTATTCAATCGTGAAAACATTACCTAGTTTCAATGGTTTACCTGCGCAACGCGGAATGCTATAAACACTCCTTCAAACATCTTAAAAGGGTTGGTTCATGCCTCTAGCGCGCACTTCACTGAATCTATTTGTTTCGCTTTCTCTTCTGCTCGCGACTCCGGCTCCGCTGTTTGCAGGGACGCCGACTCGGCCCACACCTACGGAAAAGGAAAACTCGCCGGCGCTCAACGACGATTTGCAACTGTTGTATTGGGGTCGACTCAATCAAGAAAATCCACTCGCTGCGGAATTCGCGCTCGGTGAACCGATCTCGGAGCAGCCGTTGTGGAAGATCGATGCCGACGATCCGCTCAAGGACAGCAATCCGTTTTTCATGCGCTCCCAACAGTGGAGCGAAACGCGCGAGGCCTGTGAGGATTGCGTGAGTAAGAATCAAAATGGCGATCTCGAACTGACTTTCGCGGACAAGACACTCACCATCAAAGAAAAATTCACTCACGTGCTCGACACGGACGATTACATTTTTCTAAGCGCCGACAATCTTGATATTTTTCGCGCTAAAAATAATGAAGAGGCGCCCGGTGAAGGTCTCTTCTTTATTGCGAAAAAAGATATCGCGGGTGCAATTCAATACCAAGCGCCTCTGCCGATCTTCTTCTTCCCGCTACCAGGTGAGGGTTGGACAGGAGCCAATGACCACGCGTTTGAACTCGGAACAACTGGGCAGCTCACCGTTTACAGCAAAGACGGCTTTGGTTTGCCGATCGACCTCAGCGACGTAAAAATTCTTGAGAAAGTCGGTCGCGACAATTTAAGACTTGCCCAAACTTGGAGTTTTCTTGAAGGCAAAGTCGACAACAACGGGGTCGCTCTGCCAAAACCCGGAACAACTCTTGTGTTTGGAACATTGTTGAGCGGTGTTCTCCCGGAGCTTGGTGGCGGTGGATCCAAGCGATTTGCGGCTGCGATGCGAGGCGTGTTATTGCCCGAGGCGATCGCGGACGAAGTGAAACCGACTTTGCTCGCACGCTTGCGCGGGATGTTTCAGCAGCGTCTGGATGAAATCGCCAAAGAGGAAAAAGCGGCAAGCTTGGCAATGGGTGAGCAATACGATCTGCCCCTGCAAGGTGGCGACAACGTCGTAGTCAAGAAGCCAGCTGCGGAATCTGTTTGGTCAAAATGGGTTGTACAGCCGATAAAAGATTATTTTAAACCAGAGGCGAAACCACCCGAGCAATTGGAACTTAAATTGGCGGAGGATCCTCCTCCCGAAAAATCCCTTTGGCGGCGTTGGGCGGCACCTACGGTTTTCTACGGTGGAACAGCGGCGCTGGCGGTGGCTGCTGGGCAGCACGTGGACTGGGCGGCTTTGATCACCGCGGATATGCCCGAGCGAATCACCCAAGTCTCTGAAATTCTCGGGAGCGTCCTCGTTGCCAGTGTGGCGCTCAAATATTCTTTGCATCGCGCGATCTTCGCTAAAAAATATCCCAAAACTCCAGACGAAACTTTTTGGCAACGGGTCAACAAAGAGCATAAGGGAATTATCGACGAGCTGACCCATGGACTATGGTTCTCACTCGCGGTGACTCCGCAAGGCATTCGTCATTGCCTAGATTTTCTGAAGGATCGCTTTTTTCCCAGCAACGGAATGTTACATAAGGCTTGGGAAGCGACGATGGGATTTCAGATGCGGCAAAGCTCGCGGCTGCCGATGAATTGGAAGGCCTATTATCTGGGGCTTGCCTTCGGAATGGCCGACGCAGTGATGGTCGGCGTCGATCTTCTGATCTTCACGCCGTGGATTATTCATAATATGGGCTGGAACCTCGGCGGAGGGGTTGCCACCGCCGCGTTCGCCTCGGCCACCGTGCTCTCGCAGTTCACGGGATATTTGCAAACCGCCGGTCACAACTATGCGGCCGACATCAAAATGCTCTTTATGAAATCTGCGGAGAATGAGGCTCGGCGCAAAATGACGGCGCAGGGTTTGAATCCCGACGCCGCAAAAAACGATGCTGTTCGCAATGGGCTCGCGCAAAAAGAATTGGAAAAGCGTTTTAAAGTGGTCGGTCTGCCGGGCAGCGATGAGTTTCTCTATGATCCCATCACCTTTTTGGAATGGCTCACCAAGAAATTCGGCTTTGCGGCTGAAGATACGGCGAGCATCAGTCCTGAAGATGCAAAGAAACTTGCCGGGAAGAATTTTATTTTGAAGCGTCGTCGTTGGGGATTGGTGAAGCCTGCGCTCAAAGCCGCGCTCAAAACGGCGCAAGCCGCACAACTCAAAGCACCGTCTGAAACCGGCGCACAAACCATAAATCTGCTCAAGTGGGCGATCAGTGATCGCAGTGTAACCAAAGCTGTTGCCGAGCGGGCATATGATGTCACGAGCAGCGACTGGGCGGCGCAAGAGATGAACGACGCGATGGTGAGTGAAAGCGCCGAATGGATCAAGACGGCGAAGAATCCAACCGCCTATGGAGTTTTTAAATCCTCAATTAAGGGCGCACTAAAATATCTGGTGCTCGACTCCACCCAAGAGGCTCGCGATATTCGCATGACTCTATTTCTGATGTCAGAAAGTGGATCGCCATTCGATATGGCACCCTATTTGCCGAAAAAGTGGAAGAATAAGGCGGGTTCAGAGGACGCGGCGATGCTCGGAGCTGAATTGTTTCACCGCGCGTTTTATTCCTTTGTCGAACTGGATCGCGATATGATCACCGCGGATGCTCAGCTCGAGGCCGGTTACGGCGCGCGTGCGCAGCAGGTGATGGAGCGAGTATCACGGCAAAATCCCAAACTCTTAGCCGATCCATTTGCGCGACAAGTTCGCTATTGGGAGTTGATGTCGCGACTCAAGGACAAAGACGAAGAGCGCGGAGAGATTTTGGATTTCAAACCCAAAGAGCTCTCTAAAACGGCGCAGAAGCAATGGGACATTGCGCGCAATGTGGCCGTTGGTCGTTTAGCTGATCCAGTCAACGCTGACGAAGTAGTCACGCGCACGTGGCTGGGACTCGCAGAGAACTTCACGGTCAAGTCGGGAATTGAAGTCGATGCGCTCGACTGGGCCGAAAGCTATAAGTACAAACTGATCGTGGCGCAAGAGATCTCCAAACAGATGGGTCTAGCGGTCAATGACGTTCAAGACTCGGGTTTTGTGAAAAAAGTGGTCATCGAAGCCGCGATTGCCACCGAACAAGAGCTGGCTAACACTCAACAAAAAATATATATCGACAAAATGCGCACAAAAGATCGCAAGTTTTATGAGGCCCAGATTTTCTCGCGCCATTTTATCAATAGCTATATTGATCTCTCGGTGCGCACGGATGAGCTTCTTCCAGCCTCGTCCCCAGAGTATCCCGGCCGCTTTCAAGCGCGTCGGCGCGCGCTGGTCGGTGTGCCTGGAGAAAATATCTACTCGCGAGTTCTGCGCACGTTTGAAACCCTCTTTCGCAATGAGGAAACTTCGTACGCGCCCGGCAAATTGAGTTGGCTCGATCGCAACGTTCCCATTGTGCCGGACCTCTATCACAACTTCATCCGCGGTCTGCGCACTATGCCCTATGTTTTGTCGCTGAGTTATTTGACCTCGTACTATATCTGGCAAATTCATATTCCCTACCCGTTGTGGGTGGTGATGGTTGGGTTTGGATTTGTGCATCCGACGCTCGTGGAGCTCAGCAATCGCTTGATGAAAAACTTCGGTGTGAAGCCGATGGCGGGAGTGCCTGAGAAGCTCACGCTTTCATTTATTCACAGTCGACTGACCAATCCAGAAGTTATGCTTCTGCAAGCCTATGCTCAGCCGATTTCCGATACGGCGGTAGCGTTGGTCGAGACTTGTGAAGATCTTTTGCTTGGGGCAAAGAAGCGCTAGAGAAACCCCTAGGATTTGCCGACGGGGTCTTTTGCTTTGTTCATTTCAGAGGTGGTACTTTTTGCGCCAGCGTCGAGCTGCTCGGGGCGAGTCTGTGTCGTCGTGTCAGTCGGATCGAGTTCATTTAAGCCCGATTTAAAACCACGAATAGCTTTGCCGAGTGAAGCGCCCAGTCCGGGTAATTTGCTGGGTCCAAAGAATAACAATAAAATCGCCAGAATGATCAGCCAATGTGTGATGCTAAATTCTCCCAAGCGCAACTCCTCACGTTAAGACGATTGTCTTATGATCCCTCAATCCGACCGTTATCGCAATTTTCGTCTCATTTTGCGACAAAAATAATGGAGGGGTCCGTGCTGCTTAGGTCTGTGCCAGAACATTTAAGGGGAAAAACGACCCTTGGCCTAGATCTTTGGCAAGCGAGGAGGCCAACTTAAGACGGTGCGCCAGGAGTTTGGCTGGTCTCGCATTTGCAATTCTCCTCGATACAATTTAATAGAACCCATTAATCTTGGTGAGGATAAAATGAAATATTTTCTTGCGGTGGCAACTTGCTGGTCGATGCATGCGATGGCCGAAGAGGCGTGTTCTTCAGTATGGATTTATCAGGCCTATAAAAGCTGTGCTAATGCAGCGAACGGTCTCGATGGTTCAAAGGCGGGCGTTAGTCAGGGAACGATCGATCGTCCCTCGAGCTGGCTCAAAGGTGGCGCGGATCAAGCGGCTGTTTGCATGAGCGTGCGCAATTCATTCAATGCTGAAAATCATAGCAAAGGCTTTGACGCTGAGTTGGTGCAAGCCACTCCGGTGGGCGAGAACACTAAAAAAGACCTGTTCACGACTCGATATCAATATGCCTGCCGTCTTGCCGTTTCGTCCTTCTCGTTCAAAGCAAAAGCCAGCGCCGCTTGCGGAGTTGAAGAAAAATGGTCCTACGCGAGCCTTGAGGCCAAAGCTCAGATTCCTGGTCAGCCAATCTGTTTGAGCTGCGAGGGTTATGTGACCTCAGCCGACACGGTTCAATGCTTGAAGAGAAATATCGAGCAAGTGATCAACACACGCGCCGTGGAATTGCGTGATAGCGACATCAAAGCCGTTGCGACGCAAATTCAAAAGATGATCGAGCTCAACAAGAATTTCCCGGTTGAGGAACTCAACAACATCGAGACTCAACAGCTTTTCATCGGTGTACTTGAGACTGCTAAAATTATTCGTTAACTAGGGTGAGAACTTTGCAGGCAAATCCACTTCGAGAGCTCGAGCCAGCTCAATGGTGTAATTTTTAGATGTCAAAAAAATAACAGGCGAAGTTTCGACGATTTTCATTTAGTTTCTTGAGCGTATCAAAATTGCTCTAAAATGCAGATAGGGAGTTTGTATGATAAAGGCGACAATGGCATTGGCTTTGGCCTTCGGATTTTGCTCTGCTTCCGCGGACGTTACCACAGTTTGCGGTCAGTTTGGTGGCCAGGAAAAATGTGAGGGATTTGTTGCAAACTCGCATTTGAATTACGATTCAGTGAATTTGCTCTCAACTGGAGACATTGAGTTCGTTAACCCAAAGGTATTGGTCCGGGAAAATCAATTTGATAGTTTATACGCTTACGGTGGCTATGCTAGCTACTGCGAATATCTGAACCTACATGCGAAGTGGATGATTCCCGGGCAGACATGGTTTGGTCGCAACGTTGAGCTGGCTTTTCTCGTTGGTTTAAGAGCAGATGAGACGAGCGTTTCAGTCTATCGAGTTCCTGTATTTTCAATCGAAGAATCGTCGTACTATGTTTCCTCAATTGCCTGCGGAAAAGACTAAGAACCAGAACTTGACAGTTGGTGCGCGAGACTGGACTTGAACCAGCACACCCTTGCGGGCGTCAGCCCCTCAAGCTGATGCGTCTACCAATTTCGCCACTCGCGCACTGTAGAAATAGATATGCGGCGGCATCGGAGCTGTCAACTGAGCAGTTTAACCGGACTTTCGCGTTGTCGGGTCTTATCCCCATGGGGACATGGATGTTCCCGAAATAAGCCCAAGTGGAGGGGGAGCCGGAGTGCTCCCTCGGGTTTTATATATAACAAAAAGGGGGCGATATGGTGAAGGAGCTATTTTTTCTGTATGCGTTTTTAGGGCTGATGGTGATCAACCTGACGGCCTCTTTTGTCTATTTGATGGGTTATGCACAGCTGCGCTCGCAGATTCGTAAGGTTTATCATAATTATACCTCAAAGCCGCGCTAGACACGGCTGACAGCGGCCGTTAAGATCGCCGCCTCATGCAGACTAGCGATCTTGATTTTCAATATCCGAATGAATTGATTGCGACGGAGCCTTCACGGCCTGTCCGCGTCGCTTTTATGAATGGCGACAAGCCTCCACAAGAACTTGGCCTTCAGGGTCTCTTCAGTCAGTTTAAAAAAGGCGATTTGCTAGTGATCAACGAAAGTCAGGTTGTACCGGCACGCGTTTTTTCCGCTGACGAAGTCGAAGTGCTATTTTTAAAGGCAGTCGATGAGTTGCACTGGCATGTTTTATTCCCCGCCCGCGATCTTAAAATCGGCGCGGACTTGGCTTTGCCTGGCGAGTTGAAACTGACGCTCACTGAAAAAGGCCTGCCGCAAACGGTGAAGCTCTCTAGGCGAATCGATTTTGATTACTTTGCGAAGCACGGCGAAGTAGCCCTTCCCCCTTATATTCAAGAGGCCCGCGGACAGCGCCACAATCGCGCCGAAGATGTCACTTGGTACCAAAGCGCGTGGGCGAGTCAAAAAGGCTCGGTGGCCGCGCCCACCGCCAGTTTACATTTTCAAAATGCAGATCTTGAGGCGCTCAAAGACCGCGGCGTGAATATCGCCCGCGTCACTTTGCATGTGGGCGCAGGGACGTTTTTTCCAGTGCGGGCCGCGACCCTTAGCGAGCATGTGATGCATGAGGAATGGGTTGAGATCCCGGCGGCGACCGTGAAACTGATCGCGACCACAAAAGAAAAAGGCAAGCGGGTTTGGGCGCTCGGTACGACCGTCGCGCGAACCCTGGAGTCCCAAGCGCAAGGTCTGTTTCAAGTGGGCGCGGATGGTTCGTTTAGTGGTTCGACCAAGCTGTTTATTTATCCTCCCTACAAGTTTCAAGTGGTCGATGCTCTGCTGACCAATTTTCATCAACCAAAGTCGACACTTTTTGGTTTGGTGGCGGCATTTGCAGGATTGGATCGCGCGAAACAAGCGTATGCGTGGGCCATCGCGAAAGAATTTAAATTGTTTTCTTATGGAGATTTGAGCGCGTGGACGAAAACTTAGGCAAATTTGAATTGCAAAAACAAAGTGGCGAGGCACGTGCGGCCCGTCTGAATACTGCTCGTGGCTGGATTGAAACTCCGGTATTTATGCCGGTCGGCACCAAGGCCACAGTCAAAGGCATGATGCCCGAAGAGTTGCGCGAGATCGGCACGCAAATTGTGCTCGGCAACACGTACCATCTGCATTTACGACCCGGCGAAGATGTGATTCAACGGCTCGGCGGTTTGCATAAATTTATGAACTGGCCGCATCCGATTCTCACCGACAGCGGTGGCTTTCAGGTGTTTTCACTCTCGCAGCTCACCAAAGTAAAAGAAGAGGGCGTGGAGTTTCGCTCGCATCTAGATGGCGGAAAACATTTTCTAAGTCCCGAGACCAGCATGCAGATCCAAATGGCACTGGGCTCGGATATCATTATGGCGTTTGACGAGTGTTTGAAATATCCCGCGACTCCCGACGAAGTTCGCGCGTCGATGGAAATGACTTATCGTTGGTTGAAGCGCTCCAAAGAGGCCATGACCCGCGAATCGAGTCTGCTATTTGGAATTGTGCAAGGCGGACTGGAATTGAAAATGCGCAAAGAGAGCTTGGAGCAAATCACTTCGGTGGATCTGCCTGGCTACGCGATGGGCGGATTCAGTGTGGGTGAACCGATAGAGTTGATGCATGTGCTGGTCAAAGAGGCCGCACCCCTGATGCCGAAAAATAAACCGCGCTATTTGATGGGAGTCGGTACTCCGCTCGACTTGGTTCTGGCAGTGGATGCCGGAATGGACATGTTCGACTGCGTAATGCCGACGCGAGTCGCGCGCAATGGAACGCTCTTTACATGGCAAGGCCGGGTCTCGATTAAACGGGCGGAATACAAAGAGGATGCGAGCCCTCTCGACCCCGAATGTGACTGCTACACCTGCCGAAATTACAGCAAGGCTTACCTGCGCCATTTGTTCCTTTCGGGAGAGATGAATTCGGCGCGGCTCGGGACGATTCACAATCTACATTTCTATCTGGCGTTGATGCGCAAAATGCGTGTCAGCATTCTCGAAGGGCGTTGGGAAGAGTTCCGCAACCACTGTTTGACGCGATTCGTAAACTAGCGACTTGGTTGATTTTTTAGCCCTCCGATGATCAGTAATGACCTTCTCTTCGAGGAGGCAATCTCAATGTTCAACGACTTGTTTATTTCTACCGCATGGGCACAGGCAGAGGCTTCGGGCGCCCGTCCCTCCATGATCGAGCAGGTATTCCCCTTTGCGATCATTTTTATGATCTTTTTCTTTCTAGTGATTCGTCCGCAACAGAAGCGGGCCCAGACTCACAAAGGTTTCTTACAGAATCTGAAACGCGGGGATTCGGTTTTGACATCTGGAGGGATCCTAGGGACCATCGAAGGTCTTACAGAACAGTTCGTGACCTTACAGATCGCGGACGGAGTTAAAATCCGAGTATTGAAAACGCAGGTCGCGTCCGGCGTTGCAGAAGAGATGGTGAAAAAATGATCGAAAGCATGCGTGTCCGTACATTTTTAGTATTTTGTTTGCTGGCGTTTGCGGTGATTTACCTTTTGCCAAACGTCACGACCTTGCCTGAGAACTGGTGGTTTCATCGCAAACCTTTGAACTACGGGTTGGACATTCAAGGTGGCGCGCATTTGGTGTACGGCGTGGACGTCAATGGCGTATTGAATGAGCGCACGGATCGCATGGTACGCGCCTTGGCAAAAGACTTGAAAGAAAAGGGTGCGGAGACCGAGAGTCTAACGGCCAACGAAGCCCACGATGCCATCGTGATCAAATTAAAAAGCGAATCCGACAAAGCCAAAGCGATGCTGCACTTAAAAGAGATGTACGGAACGACCTTGCAAGTGGTGCGCGACAGCGGCAATGAAGTCGAAGTTCGTTATTTTGATTCGGTGATGGAAACCTATCGCACGCAGATCATTGGCCAAGCGATCGAAGTCATTCGTAATCGCGTCGATGAATTTGGTGTGAGTGAACCGGTGATCGCGGCGCAAGGGCATGACCGCATTCTCGTGCAGTTGCCTGGGATCACCGATCCAGCGCGTGCGAAAGAGCTGATCAATAAAACGGCTCGTTTGGATTTTCGCCTGGTCGACAACACCATGGACAGCGCAAAAGTCGCAGCATTGGTGGCCGGTGTTGAAAAGGATGGGAACTTTACGCTCGGCAAAGATGGCTTGAGCTACAATAAGTACACGAAAAAAGTAAATGAGATGCTCAAGGGGAAAATTCCCGCAAATACTATGATCGCTTTTGAAAAAGCACCGCAAGCGGTGACGATGGAGGCCGGAAAAATTCCGCTTCTGTTGCGCACCGATAGCGATGTCTCGGGCGATCAATTGGAAGATGCATTTATGAGTTTGGGTGAGTACGGCGAACCGAAGGTGAGTTTTCGCTTCGGAACCGAGGGGCGCAGTAAATTTGCCGACCTCACTGGAAAAAATGTGGGTCGTCAGCTCGCGATTGTTTTGGATGAAGTCGTCTACTCAGCGCCGAATATCAATGAGCGCATCAACGGTGAAGGTCAGATTTCACTCGGTAGTCGAAGTGGTGAAGAGGCTCAGAAAGAGGGCAGCTTGATTGCCACCGCTCTACGCGCGGGTGCGTTGCCTGCGGCTCTTCAACAATTAGAGGAGCGTTCCGTGGGTCCCTCGCTGGGGATGGACTCGATTCAAAAAGGTAAACGGGCCGGCTTGATCGGTCTGATCATGGTCGTGGTCTTTGTCGTTTTCTATTACAAGATGGTGGGAGTCGTGGCCTCGGTCTGTTTGGGCCTGAACGTCATGTGTTTGTTGGCATTGCTGAGTGCACTCGGTGCGACTCTGACCTTGCCGGGAATCGCGGGCATCACACTAACGATGGGTATGGCGATTGATGCGAATGTGATTATTTTTGAGCGGATCAAAGAGGAGCTCGCGCGTGGGGCGAATATGAAGCACGCGATCAAAGAGGGCTTTCACAAAGCATGGACAGCGATTTTTGACTCGAATGTCACCAACGCCATTGCGGCGGCGGTGCTAATTTATTTCGGCAGCGGTCCGGTACGTGGATTCGGTGTGACTTTGATTGCGGGGATTGTCACGACGATGGTGACTGCCGTGTTTATGGCGCATTACCTGCTCGACTTTATGACGGACACTTTGAAAATTAAGAAAATCACGATTTAAGAGGGAATGGTTTCATGGCAGCACAAGTTAAAGGTAAAAAAGAAGAGAGCTGGGGTCGTTACGATTTTCTTGGTGTAGCCAAGTACATTACGGCGGCTTCGGTGGTGTTGGTGTTGCTCTCTTTGGTGATTATCGCCACGCGCGGATTGAATTACGGCGTCGATTTTTCTGGCGGTATCGAAGTACAGGCGCAGTTCAATAATACGGTGGACGCAGGGCACGTGCGAAAATTCATGAGCGATCTTGGATTTCCACACGCTAACGTTCAGTCCTTAGGGGATAAGAATGAATATCTGATTCACGTCGAGTCGATCTCTGGAAAATCAGAGACCGAGACCAATCAGTATGTTCAAGACACCATCGCCAAAGTCAAAGCCGGATTAGATACGCGTTTTAAAAATGAAGGAGCTGTGATTCGTAAAGTGGATACGGTTGGTCCGCAGGTCGGAGCGGAGCTTCGCCGCAACGGAATTTTGGCCGCGTTTTATTGCCTGCTTTTGATTTTGATCTTTGTTGGTTTGCGTTTTGATTATCGTTACGCTCCTGGTGCGGTGTTTTGTTTGTTCCACGATGCGATCATCACTGTGGCGATTTACTCACTGTTTGATTGGGAATTCACCACTCAGACCATGGCCGCGATTTTGACCATTATCGGTTACTCGCTCAATGACACGATCGTGATTTTCGATCGTATTCGTGAAAATCAGGCGGCGTTTCGCGACAAAGATCTCTATTGGGTTTCGAATCGTTCGATCAATGAGACTCTTTCACGTACGATTCTGACCTATTTGATAACGTATATGACAGTGGCCTCGATGTTCTTCTTTGCCGATGGCGTGATTCGTGATTTTGCGATTGCGATGATGATCGGAATGTTCTTGGGTGCGTACTCCACGGTTTATGTGGCGACGCCACTAATGTTGCTGTTGGATCGTTATCAAAAATGGAAAAAGCATCAACTGCAAACGGCCTAAACGGCGGGGGAAATTATGCCAGATTTGTCACAAGTGATTCGTTGGAATGCAGGTTTCGTCCGTGGTCTTGCGCAGAGTGTTTTGGAGCGCGCGCGGGTGATTCGTGGTTCGCTCTCGCCCAGTGACGGTTCGGTGGCGACTAAGTTTGCCAAGCCCAAAGCGAAGAGCGGCGGCCGTCGCATTAAAGTGCAACGAGTGACCAAGCGTAAACCTAAAAAGTAGATCATGGCAAAGGGCGGAACCACAACGGCTGTCGTTCTGCTCTCTGGTGGTCTTGACTCCTCTTACAATTTGCTCAAGGCCTGCGCGAAATTTACTGTTCGCATGGCGCTGACTTTTGACTATGGGCAAAAGGCGGCGACTCGCGAGTTGGAGCGCAGTGAACGCATGGCTCGCCATTTTAAAGTCGATCATGAGATCGTGAAGCTCCCGTGGTTTTCGACCTTTACGCGCACTTCTTTGCTGAGTGATGAGGCTATCCCATCAGGTAAGGATATTGAGATCGATAGTCTCGAGCGCTCGCTTGAAACGGCGAAGAGTGTTTGGGTGCCCAATCGCAACGGCATTTTTTTAAATATCGCGGCGGGATTTGCGGAAGGCCTAGAAGCTGACGTCGTAATTCCTGGTTTTAATTTGGAAGAGGCGCAGACTTTCCCCGACAATAGTGCTGCGTTTTTAAAGGTGCTCGATCAGAGCTGGAGCTATTCGACGGAGGGCCGCGTGCGCACGCATTGCTTTAGTACCACGCTAACAAAGACTCAGATTGTGGCGGATGCATTGGTTTCGGCGCTGCCATTTTCAATGTTGTGGCCGTGCTATTTGGATGGCGAAGAGTGGTGTGGTCAGTGTGAGTCCTGCCTGCGCTTTAAGCGAGCAGTGCAAGCAAACGGTCTTTCCTTTGAAGATTTGAGAGAGGTTTCGGCATGAAAGTAAAATTTTTAGAAATAAGCGAGAAGTACGACGGCTCCCAGCTCGTTTCTTTGCGTAGCTATTTGCAACATAAGATTTTAGGTGACTCGATTGTAGCGTGGGTCGGAGCTTGCGACGTGAGCGTCGATCATATGGTGGACGGCGAAGATCTTTTGCTCAACGCCGAAATTCGCGGCGATAAAATGTTACATTTTATTGTCGAGAAATTTGAAATTTCGCTTTTCGCGGCTGTGGGCCTACAGCGACTACTCGCGGGAATTGTCCGCGATCAGCTTTTTATTTTATCTCGCGAGAAAACTTTGGCGGCTACGATGATTCGTGTGGGTGATGATTTGTATTGTGGCGATCGTAAACTTAGTATCTCGATAGCGACACAGAGTCCGCTGAGTTCGTTGATTCACTTCGCGGTGAATATTACGAATAAGGGAACTCCAGTGAAGACTCTGGCGTTAGAGGATCTAGGGGTCGAGGCCAAAGTTTTGGCCGAATCTGTGATGAAGGTTTTCAGCGGCGAAGTCTCGTCGATTCACGAAGCCACGCAAAAAGTGCGTTGGGTAAAGTAACGTCGGCAAAGTGGTTTGCGGATTCTATCTTCCCTAAATCGGATCGGTGCCACCCTTTCGGACCTGCACTGAAATGAGTATTTTCACCCTCTACGCACATTTATTTCGAAATGAAAATCGCCACATTCGCGGGCGACCCTAAAATACTCATTTCAGTGCATGTCCGAGAGGGTCCGAGTGATTTCGGATGGCCTACCAAATCGTCCTATTCAATCGTTTGAGGTCGCCCAATCATGTGTCGGGGAGAATGTTTAGCGAACGCCGTGCCAATGTTATTGCATGCGGGTGAGTAGTTGCTGGAAACGTTCTTCGCTGGGGAAGCTGAGCCACAGTCCGAAGAGGGCGATGAATGAAGCGACATAAGTGTAGTCCATGTCGATCGAAAAATGCGAGACGATCAGGCCAAAGACGGCGATGGGTTCAACGAGTGCGCAGCGCAGAATCACAGAGACAAAATAGGCTGCGAAAATCGAATCGGGTGTTTTTAAGTTCTGACTTTTTAAAGTCGCTTTTAAAATCAGTAGCGGTAAAAAATAGGCGACGATCAATATGGCGATAGAGACCATGGCCAGCATTTTCGCGATGGGATGATTTAACGATTGATTCAATCCTCCGCTGGCAAGATTCGCTTTCACAAACGTGGCGCCAAGATAAAGATAAATGAAAACGGTCGAGGTTAAAACCGCGACGACGATTTGCAAGATTTTTAGGCGTGCCGAAATCGCCGGATTCATTTTAAACTTGGACGACTTCGATGACGTCGGGACAGGCTTGTTTTAGGCGAGTCTCGATTCCATCTTTTAAGGTCGCAGCTGAGCTGGGGCAGCCTGAACAGGCGCCTTGCATATGTAAATACACGCGGCCTTCTTCGAAGCGATCGAAAACGATATCGCCTCCGTCCATGGCGACGGCGGGGCGAATTTCCTCGCGTAGGATCTGTTTAATATGACGGACGGTGGGGGAGTCGCTGGCTTCATCGGCGTCGACGACTTCGTTGAGTGCTTTGAGCAAAACGGGCTCGCCGCGCTCCAGGTGTTCCTTGATTAGGCCTGACAAGGGCTCGGCCAGAATATCCCAATCGACCCAGTCTTGTTTGCTGACGGTGACGAAGTTAGGGCCGATAAAAACGCCGGCGGCCCACGGAAAGCCGAAGATTTTTTTAGCCAAGGGGCTGCGTGAGGTTTCTGCGGCGCTTGCAAAGTTCACTGACTCTTCAGCAATAGGCGACGTCACCACGAATTTCATGGAATTGGGATTGGGTGTCGCTTCATAAAATACGCTGTAGTCAGCCATGCGGGGCCTCCAGTGAGGCTTAGCGATACCACATTGCTCAGAAAAGGGAAACGGGGTATAAATCGAGAGGTGTTATCGTCGCGTGGAGGGCTAAATACCGTGAACAAAATCCTAATTATCCTTTTAACCGCAGTTAGTTTTTCAGCCTCTGCCCTGCCCAAGCAAAAGGGCAATCTGGTGCGTGGGAAAAAGGCCGAAGACCTATTTCAGGCGATGGCGAAGGCGAAAATTGGTGGCTGCCAATTGCCGAGCGACTGCACTCGCGAAGCAAAGAATTTGACCTGCGCTATGGTGAAAGCGAGCAAAGTCACCACTTGCAGTTTAGTCGGTAAAGGTGGCGGTTCTCGCGAAATCGGTGGTGAGCAAGCGACAAAACTCTTTGCGGCATTGGGTGCGGCGGGCGGCGAAAGCAATTTGGCTGAAGGACAGAAAATTCTGGGTCCGTCGAGTATCAAATGTACGACGAGCCTTCCGAAAGCGAAGAAGGTCGTTAAGACCATTTATAAATGTTGGGTGAGTAGTGAGTCCGCGCCTCTGCCCCCACGAACCGAAGATTAGACGGGATTGCTGCGACGATTGGACAGTGCGAGAGCGCCAGAGCCTAAGCCGAAGACCATTGATGAAATCATAATCGTAGTGGGTGGGCCGATGTAGTCTGCTAAATGTCCCCACGGAAAACACATCAGCGGGCCGATCGAGGAAAATCCTAAGCCGATCACTGAGCTTAAGCGGCCGCGATACTCCTCTTCGACGTCGAGTTGCATCGAGACCGTGAGCGCCGCAAAAGTGAGATACAAACCAAATCCAGCGAAGGACATGGCCGCCACAGTCAGGCTCAGATCCGGAATCCAGGGCAGCAAAAGAAGCATGATGAAAACCAGCGGCACTCCAAAAAATAGCGCGCGCACGGGCTCTTTGGGTTTGAGAATCGCAAATATCAAAGCGCCGCCCATGGAGCCTGCGGCGGGAAAACTAAACACCGTTCCAAACTGATGGGCGTCGAGCGCGAATTTGCGTTGCACGTACACTCGAAAAATCGCCACCATCATCGGGTAGACGCAGCTAATGGTGAGCATCAGCTGAATCACGCGGTAGCGCAAACGTCGATCGGCCCACACATATCTTAATCCCGCGTGCAGACTTGATGTTTGAGTTTTAGAAACCAAAGGCCGCGGAATCGAGTTCAGTTTCACGTTGGCTAAAACTGCGGCGACTAGAAAGTAAGTGATCCCATCAAAGAGAAAAACCAAACTCGGTCCGTGAAAGGCCATTAAGAATGCGGCGACGATGGGCCCGAGCATGCGCGAGGTGTGAAAATTTGTTGAGTTCAGCGCGATGGCCTGCTGAAAATCTCCGCGCGGAACCATGCGCACAGTTAGGGCTTGGAAGGCGGGTGAGTCGAACGAGACGATCACACCCTCAATCAAGCCAAAAATCAGCAGCTGCCAGATTTGCAAATGCGAGAACTCGGCCAGGCCGGCGAGCACCAGAGATGAAATCCCGAGCAGGCATTTGGTGCGCTGAATGAGCTTGCGCACGTCGGTGCGATCGACCAGTACTCCTCCTTGCAGAATCAGGAAAAGGCAGGGCACTGCGATGGCTAGATTGAGATTGCCGAGCGCGCCGCTGGAGCTAGTCGCTTCAACGATAATCCAGCTGCGGGCCAGATCGTGCGACCAACTGCCGACCATGGAGAGGGATTGCGCGAGGAAGAACTTGCGAAAATCGCGGTTTTTAAAAGGTGAAAGTCGGACTTTGAGCAGTTCTCGCATGGAGACTCCGATGTTATCGCTTGATTTCGACCGTCGCACTGAATAGTTTTGTAGCGATTCGAAACCTTTTGAGGAGTGCACTGATGACGCCTAGAGTTAGAGAGATCCTAAGCTGGTACGGAGCCGACAATCCTGGAGTTCTCACCAACCTGGCGCGGCTGATGAATACGGGAACTCTGGCAGGCACCGGGAAAATGGTAATTCTGCCGGTCGATCAGGGTTTCGAGCACGGGCCTGCGCGCAGTTTTGCGGTGAACCCCGATGCCTACGATCCGACGTATCACTTTAGTCTGGCGATCGAGGCCGGCTGCAATGCGTACGCGGCACCGCTTGGATTTATCGAAGCCGGCGCGCGCGAATTTGCGGGCGAGATTCCGTTGATTTTAAAAATCAATAACTCGGATTCACTTTATAAATCGAAAGATCCGATCTCGGCAGTCACTTCCGGAATCGACGATGCGCTTCGCTTGGGCTGTGTCGGGGTCGGCTTTACGATTTATCCGGGCTCTTCGCTGCGCAAACAACAGTATGAAGAAATTCAAGCGGCGGCGGCGGCGGCAAAACGTGCGGGGTTGGTGGTGGTCATTTGGTCGTATCCCCGTGGTGAAGGTATTTCGAAGGACGGCGAGACCGCGATTGATGTGGTCGCTTACGGTGCGCAAATTGCGGCGCAGTTGGGTGCGCATATTATTAAAGTGAAGCCTCCGACGGCGCATATTGAACAAGCCGAAGCGGCGAAGGTTTACAAAGAGAAAAATATTCGTGTTGAGAAATTGGCGGATCGTGCCCGCCATGTGATTGAATCGTCGTTCAACGGTCGGCGCATCGTGATCTTCAGTGGTGGAGAGGCGAAGGGGACCGATGAATTGATCAAAGAAGTCAAAGATCTCGCGATCGGTGGCGCGTTCGGCAGCATCATGGGTCGCAATGCTTTTCAACGCCCACGCAAAGAAGCCGTCGCGTTGCTTAAAAATGTGATGTCGGCATTTGCCGGCCAACTCTAAGTCAGGAACTTGCATGGAAGATCTTCGCGACAACCCGCTGCGTGCCGAGAAGAGGCGTAAACTCGCCTCGCTCAGAGAAAAGGGACTCAATCCTTTTCCGCATAATTTTAAGCCCACGCATAAAGTATCGGCGATTGTCGAGGCTCATTCGGGTTTGCAGGCTGGCGATAAGACCGATGTCGAAGTGGTGATGGCTGGTCGCCTGATGACCCGTCGAGATATGGGAAAAGCTGCGTTTTTTAATTTCATGGACCAAACGGGAACTCTGCAGGCCTATGTGAAGCTCGAAGAGCTTGAGATGAAGGATCAGGAATTTTTTAATCACGTCGATATTGGCGACTGGGTTGGGTTTTCAGGATTTGTTTTTAAAACCAAACGCGGCGAGCTTTCGATTCATTGCAAGAACTTTGCAATTATCTGTAAAACCATTGAGCCGCTACCTGAGAAATTTCACGGTTTGGCGGATGTGGAAATTAAATATCGTCATCGACATTTGGATTTGATCAGCGATGAAGAGTCGCGCAAAGTTTTCGTCACGCGCACGAAAATTCGTCGCGAGATTCGTAAGTTTTTGGATGATCGTGGATTTCTAGAAGTCGAGACTCCGATTCTACAGCCGATCTACGGCGGAGCTGCCGCTCATCCGTTTTCGACCCATCATCGGGCTTTGGATATGAAATTGTTTTTAAAAATCTCTCCCGAACTTTATTTGAAGCGCCTGATCGTGGGTGGCTTTGAAAAAGTCTATGATATGGGCAAGAATTTTCGCAACGAAGGTATCGATCGCTCGCACAATCCTGAGTTTGAGATGCTCGAGTACTACGAGGCCTACACGGATTACTTTGATCAGATGGAGCAGTTCGAAGAATTGATTTGCTCGGTGGTTCAATCGGTGAAGGGTTCACTGAAGTTTAGTTATCAAGGCAAAGATTTGGATTTCACCCGTCCGTGGAAACGTCTACCGGTAATGGAAGGGATCAAACAGTACGCGAAGATTGATCCGATGACGATTTCAGATGCCGACTTATTTACGAAAATCAAAGAGTTGGGTTCGGATTTAAAGAAGCCGGCCTCGCGTGGCAAAATGCTGATGCAGGCATTTGAGCTCACGGCTGAGGAACATTTATGGCAGCCGACGTTTATTGTGGATTTCCCCAATGAGATTTCGCCGCTGACTAAATCCCATCGCTCCACAACCGGTTTGGTGGAGCGCTTTGAGCCGATGGTCGCGCATATGGAGATCGGCAATGCGTACACTGAGCTGAATGATCCCGAAGATCAGCGCGCGCGGCTTGAGGCGCAAGAGGCTTCGCGGGTGGTGGATGAAGAGGCTCAGCCGATGGATGAGGACTTCTTGCTGGCCATTGAAACGGGCATGCCGCCGACCGGCGGAGTGGGCATTGGGATTGAGCGTATTATTATGCTGCTGACCGATCGTCCCTCGATCCGCGATATTATTTTGTTCCCGACCATGAGATTTAAATAAAATGAAAAAGCTCGGCGTAATTCTGTGTTTGATTTTGGTCGGTTGCCAAATGGAGCCGACGAAAGTTGTCGAGACTCAATCGCGTCCATTTATGCAGATTGTGGAAAAGTCAGCGAAGCCGATCGAGATTGGTGAGGCGACGGTAGTTTTGGATGTGCGATCGAGCTTTGACTATGGCTTGAATCGCATTGCGAACTCGCTGCATTTTCCGTGGACGAATTTGGCTGAGCACGAGTCCTCGGGGGAGCCATTGCGGGACTCTCGGATGGCGGCGTTGCGGTTGTCGTTGCTGGGGGTGACTCCCACCACTCCGGTGGTGATTGCGGGTTATGGCCTGAATGGGAAGGGCGAAGAGGGTCGACTGGCGTGGAATCTGTTGCTGTTGGGATTTCAAGACGTGCAAGTGACGACGGTGGAAGCGTTTCGGCGGACGATGACTCAAGTGAATTCGCCGGTTGCGCAGAACGTGAAGCCGTGGAAGGTGTCGCTGCAGGATAAGTTGATCGCTACGATTTTGGATAAGCGCGCGCGCGTGATCGATGTGCGCTCGGAGAAAGAGTATCTGACACCGACAGCGAAGCAGACGGCCGTGCTGGCTGGGGTGAATGTGATCAATATCGAATGGAAGCAGTTTTTCACGGCGAGCGGGCGTCCCGATGTGAAATTTCGCGACAAGCTTTTAAGCGTCGGAATACATCCCGACGATCGTATTATATTGATTAGCAATCACGGAGTACGCTCCAGCGCTGCCGCCTACGCGCTTCTTGCGCTCGGATACTCTCACGTCGAAAATTTTATCGCGGGTCTGTAACCTGGTACCTACAGACGAAGGATTGAGGGTAGTCGGCTTTTACGAACTAGCCGATTCCATTCTTCATTGATGCGGGTATCTTTGCGATTTCGCTCGACTGGCCGCTGATCGACGGACTCAGGCGGCATGAGAAGTTTAAGCTCGGATTCTAAGTTGAGGACTCTGGCGCGTAAGTCGGCAAACAATCCACGAGTCACGCTTGGCGCTTCTGGAGTGCGATTAACGGCCGACTGGATTTGCACTACCATCGAATAAAACACGTTGAGCATTTGGTTGAGTTGAATTTGGTCAGGGCTTTTGTTGTTGTGAATCGCCAATTCTAGATCGTCAAGGGCGGTGGAGATTCGAACCTTTTTGCTTAACAATTCTTGAAGGTCCGCGAGAGGAATTCCAGCTTCATTGAGCGAACCCTCGCAGCGTGCGCCAGCTGCGGGCTGGCCACTACTCTTAATAATTGTGGCCGACGCAGATAAACAGAGCACGAGACTTGAAAGAATTACTAGTTTGTTCAATTTGTTACCTCTGGTAGAGCACTAGCGTTGAGGAAAGCGGCCGTTACACAGAATGATTACAAGAATTGTGCCCTGAGTGGGCGGTTGGCGCGACGTCGCAAAATGAGACGATGGTCTCAGTGGGATTGCGTACCTAGTATAATAGGTGTAGTATAACATGTATGAAATTGGCTTCCATCTTAAAACAAAGGCGCACGGAAAAGGGCTTGTCACAATTTGCCTTAGCTCAAATGGCCGATGTGAGTCTTGCAACCGTGCAAAATATCGAGGCCGGACGCGGCAATCCTGAGTGGAGGACTGTGCAAGCTCTTCTCACGATTCTGGGCATTGAACTTAAGTTTACCACTAAGCGGATCGATTGGAGCCTTCTCGCTCGCGTGGGTTGCCCGTTGTTGGCTGATAGTGATCAGGCGAACACTGGATTTTTGAAGAGTCGCGAGGTCTTGATCGACACTCTAGAAAATCTTTCCGATCAAATTGGCAGGCTGAAATCTGCGACGCGTGAATCAAAGGCATTGGTGGCGTGGCTTAGCGCGATTCGGGATCACTATCCTTCTATTTGGAACGAAACCAGCGTAACGATTCAAAGGTGGCTGAGTCGCCATATTCAGCATGAAATTTCTCCGAAACTTCGACGATTGGCACTTAGTCAGCTTGGAGGTTTTCTCTAGTGAAGGCACTTGATGTTAAACTTCTGCAGGAGTTTCTTAAGCGGGCCGGAGATAAATTAAAGGGTGAGTGGCTCTTGGTCGGGGGGACTCTGCTACCTGCGGTCGGACTTAACATTCGCACGACGGTGGATATTGATTTGGTCAGCTTGGGTGCGCAGGAAAATGCACAGTCGCTCGAGGTCATGGAACTTGCCGAAGATTTGGGTCTTTCGATTGAGACGATCAATCCAGCCGCAGCACTTTTTGTAAAGAGAGTGGGATATACGACATCCGATCTGCTCCCACTGAAAAAGGGCACTCGTGCGGTTATTTTTCGGCCCTCGGTCATGCTTTATTGGAAGCTGAAACTGGCGCGACTATCTGAAACAGATGTGATGGATTGCCTTCACTACTTTCATTATTGTAAAGGCGTTGGCGATGCGGTTGACCTTTCTGAGCTACGTGACCTTTTGGCTCGTGCAGAAAAATCAGCAGGCTCGTCTGTTGAGCGGCGCAAACGAATTCTTAAGTTAGGCGACTTTTAGTTTTTGGAAGATGGAGAGTAGCGCGCGCATGACTTCGGGGTCATAGCGGCCGGCAAGTTTGCCGCTCATGAGTTGGATGGCGTCTGTGGGTCGCATGGGGTCGTTGTAGGAGCGTTTTGTGGTTAGGGCGTCGTAGGTGTCGGCGACGGAGACGACTCTTGCCATGGCGTGGATCTCTTGCGCTGTGAGTTTTTGTGGGTAGCCGTTGCCGATGAGGCTCTCGTGATGTTCGAACGCACAGGCCTTGATGTTGTTTGAGGTTTTGTGTTCGTTGAGAATCATGAGTCCGTATTGCGGGTGCTTTTGCATTTGGATCCACTCGAGGTCACTGAGTGGGCCGTCTTTGCAGATAATTTCGATGGGGACGTAGCGCTTGCCGATGTCGTGAAAAAGTCCGCCGAGTCCGAGCTCTTTTAAATCGTCGCCGCGAAAGCCGACCGCTTGGCCGAGTCCCAACGAATAAATGCTGACGTCGAGCGAGTGATTGTAAGTGTAGAAATCATGTGAGGAGAGTCCGATCAGGTTGGCCATGGCCGAGGCATCGGATTCCATAAACGCGACGAAATCTTCGACCACTTGGCGTGCATCCGAGAGCGCCTCTTCGATATCTGGGCGCTCGAAGAGTTCTTCGACTAAACCCATGGTACTCTCGCGCAGGATCAGAGCTTTTTGTTTGGTGCTTAGCCTTTCGCTGAGCAGTCCGTCGCGTACAAAAGTCTGATATTTCCGGCGGTCGGAGGCGAGAATGTGAAATGACTCAGGCGCTTTCTTTTCGAAATTTTCAATTTTTTCGGCTTTAAGGTTATCGCCCGCCCGCAGATAGTGCACGAAATGGTCGCCAATATGCACGTACAAATCAAATGGAATGGCCTGACCGGGCGGAAGGCTATTCAGGCGAATCTTCATGTACTTTACGTCCGAAAAACGGTCGGTTGCCATACTATTATTGTGCCACGCTTTGATTGACTCTCCAAACAATGATGGCAGACTTAGGCCCCTCAATGGCGCTTCAATTTGATACAGATGTGCAGTTCGTAAAAGGCGTTGGCCCAAAGTTGGGCGATGTTTTACGTAAACGTGGGATCAAGCGCGTGCAGGATCTTTTGGAGTTCTATCCTCGCACCTATGAAGACCGCCGTGCGGTTCGCCATATCCAGTCTTTGGTCCCGGATCAGCTGGTCAGCATCAAGGCCAAAATTTTAAAAATCCACTCGATGCCCATGGGAAAATCCAAACGTCGCATTTATGAA
>JAYVPG010000013.1:0-34827 GCA_043757545.1 Pseudobdellovibrionaceae bacterium | reverse complement strand
TGCACAACCAAACTCCCAGAGAGATTGACGGATCACATCGCTATCTACGCTGAATTTCACAACTCTCGACTTATCAATAGCTGAATGAGGAGAAGCGATGTGGGCCAGTTCTATCTAAATAGAGCGATGATTAAACGAAAAAGACTTTCCGCTTATGGTGCAGTTTAAAAATTTTACCAATGGACTTGTTGGTAGTTCCGACCTCACTGGGAAGCGAACTGACCAGAAGGGCGCCTGCTAAAATGCCCACGACTGTGAGCCATTTGATTCTCATAATTTCCTCCGCATACGTACCGTAAAGGACTTATCGGAAGATTCCTGGACCAAGATAAGGGTCTGTCTCGTATTGAGATCGCCAATACCAACCTCTGGTTGACGGATTCCAGCGATTCAAGGAATCTCAAAATAACCATTGAGGTGAATATGAGCTTATGGATTATCCGCTTAATTTGCGCTGCCGCCTTAGTCCAAACTGCTTGTGCCGACGTTCCGGTCGCGCCGAAGAAAGACAATAAAGCTCTGTTCGCAAAATGGGCGAAAATCAAAGATCCGACGACAGGTCCCACAAACCCCATTGGGACCTATGCCGCCGGATGCCTTGCGGGCGCTTTGAAAATGGATCAAGAAAGCGCCGGCTACACGATCATGAAGCCATCGCGCAATCGATACTATGCCCATCCGGCAATGATGAGCTACCTCAACACGCTTTCCGACACTCTTCATCACGCGAAAATGCCATATCTTTTGATCGGCGACATCAGCCCTCCTCGCGGAGGCCCGATGAACAACGGGCACAATAGTCACCAAATTGGTTTAGACGTCGATCTATGGCTCAGAATGAGCGGCACGCGTCCCACAATGGCTAATCGCGAAAGCTGGAGCGCCACGAATTACGTGATTGCGCGCAAAAAATTGAAAGACAATTGGAGTTCGCGACAAGTTCAGCTGGTTTCAACAGCCGCGAATTTTCCCGAGGTCGCCCGTATCTTCGTCAGCCCAGCCATCAAAAAATATTTCTGTGAACATTTCAACGATGCGCCTTGGCTCTATAAATTGCGCTCTTGGTGGTCACACGAAGATCACATTCACGTGCGCCTCAATTGCCCGGCCGACAGCCCCCATTGCGAGCCTCAGCCCGCACTGAATCCCCATGACAATAGTTGCGGCAGCGAGCTCGATTGGTGGCTTTCAAAAGAAGCCGACGACGAGTGGGCCAAAATGATCAAAGACCCCACCGAACGTCAATTCCCGGATCTACCCGCCACTTGCGAAGATTTAGTGAAAGACGTCGCCACATCACCGACGATCGAAAGCGTGCCCTAGTCACGCCTCTACTTCTAAGACAAGAGCGTCTTCATCGCTTGGTGCAAGGCATAGTCCTGCCACCGATTTGTACCAAGCGGTGTTCTTTTTTTCGTAAGATAGCCCATGTGCCCGCCAAACTCTTCGACGTGCAATAGCACCTGCGGAGAAATCTTCGCCTGCAAATAATGCTCGCGATGCACAAACGGATCATCCATCGCCGTCAACACCACAGTGGGAATTTTTATTTCCGAAAGCAGATCGACAGTCGAGCAAGATTGATAGTAATCCTCGCGGTTTTTAAATCCCCCGGCCGGCGCCGTGTAAACATCGTCAAATTCATAGAGGGTTGCAAACTGAGGCACGTGAAAATCTCGTGCGCCTGCCCGTTGTGCCGCCAAAATATCTCTGCGACATTGACGAAAGAATTTAATGTCATAAATTTTGTTCAGCCCGACTTTCAAAGACAGCGCTGCGCTCTGCAAATCAATCGGCGCATTCACACTGATCGCGAAATCAGGTTGAATTCTCCCTCGCTTACCCGAAAGTAGCAGCAAAAGCGCATTTCCGCTGAGCGAAAATCCAATCGCCAAATGTTTATGTTTAGGAAATAGCTTTTTGCCAAACTCAATCACCGCAGAGAGATCCTCACCCCGCCCCGAATGATAAGGCCCTTGCGCAAGTCCCGACCCTTCACCACAACCGCGGTGATTGGTCATAATCACCGTGTGCCCTTCCTGCAGCGCCAAGCGAGCCGTGCGATGCATATACGTCGAGTCGGTGCTGCCACCAAGGCCATGAAAAAGATAAACGACGATCAGCGAAGTGCCTTTAATGATCGAACCCACAAGCTGATCACCATCTGCAAGCCGGAGCTCAAACGGTTGACCTTTATCGAGAAGCATCGGCGACGGCAAGATGTGCCCTAGCACCGTCTGAGCATGCCCACTCAAAGCCCAAAACGGAGGAATGCATGGCTCTAAATTCAATTTATTCATAGCCGTATCTCTTGCTCCTTTTGACTTGCGCAAATAGTAGGGGAATCTCTACGCTTCGGCTAGATGTTCTCCGCGCGGATCTTGCTGAGCAGCATAGGCGCCGACCGAGCCATTCCATCGGTCAGCTTCTGAGGTCTCACGCCCGAGAGATCGATTCAACCACAGTATGAAGTATTTAATCGCGTCTACTAACACGCTTTCAATTACGCTATAAATTAATACGCGAGGAAAGAGACCTGCCACATGGCGGGTCTCTTTTTATGTTAAGCTATTTTTTCCGTTGGATGCTGAAGGCGACCTTTTTTACTCCGCCCGACTTAATCGCGTCGACTAACTCGGTGACCATCTCTAGCGTCGCGTCTTTATCCGCGACCAAAAGGGCATTGGTCTCAGGGTGAACAGCGATAATCTTGCGCGACTCATCGGTCAGTCCGGCAATTGAAACCGGATTGTTATTTAAAAACACTTCGCCTTTTTTGCCCAGCACCACGCGAATCGGAGATTTATCTTTCTCTTCTTTGGCAGTCGCTGATTTAGGCAAACTAATGTCGATCTTTGGCTGCATCACAAGAGGCGCCGCGACCATAAAAATAATCAAGACAACCAATATGATATCCACAAGGGGAATCACATTGATCTCGACAATAGAGCCGTAATCGTTCCCGTTTTGTGTTTTGGCCGCCATGGATTAAGCCTTTCTGCTTTTCGTGTACACTAAGCAAAGATCCCGAGCTGCATCGATATTGTTCAATACCGCGCCGACTTGCTTTTGGAAAAAGTTAAACGCCACAACCGCGGGAATCGCCACAGCCAAACCCACCGCTGTCGAAACAAGAGCATGTGCGATACCGGCCATAACGACGTCATTGCTCTGTCCCGTCGCGCCCGCCATATCGTTGAACGCTTTCATGATCCCCATAACCGTTCCAAGCAAACCAATATAAGGAGCGTTGGATGCGATCGTTCCCAGGATATTCAAATTTTTCTCTAGCTCCGGCTTTTCGGTAGTCTTAAAAGAGTTGAACAGCTCATCCAAACCATTGGGTCCGTAGGACTTCACATAGTTCATACCATAGCCGAGCGCGCGGCCCTCAAGTGAAGTTGTATTTTCCGAAAGCTGTTCGATTTGTTTAATGTCCTGATTGGCAATCACAGCCTTAAATCCATTGGCCATACCGTTGCTCGACGCCGAGATTTTCTTCAGCGCAAAGAATCGTTCAATCATAATCGCCACGCTCGCGATGCTTAAGAATCCCATAAAGTACAAAATGCCGTAAGCACTGACTTCCGCGATTTTAAAAAGTGTATCCATAACTGAGCTCCCTTTGTTGTTTCTAGTTCAGTAAATAAAATGGCCTTACGAGCCGGTTGCTTCTGCATCTTTCATATTAAAATTCACGCGCACCTGAAATCCAATTTTTCGCATCGGATTTCCGTTGGAGTCGAGGAACGGGCGATATTTAAACTTAGAGACCGCACGTTTCGCTTCGCCCTCGAACATATTTCTCTCAGCGCCGTCGACCACGCGAATATTTTCGACTTCGCCTTTTTCATTGATATCAATTTCACACTGAACCCAACCCTCAGTGCCGGCCAACAGGGCCGCGCGAGGATATTTTGGTTTAATATGATAGTAAGGGGTCGTCGGCTCAGTAGCACCTTGAGCCTTGTTGCTCGCTGTGGTGTCTTCGTTTTTCTTTTGCGTGCCCGCGATATCACTTTTCTCATCTTGAATCTCTTCTTTAGATTCACGCTTGACGATTTTTTGTGGTTCCGGGGCCTCATCAAAAGTCTGATAGCCAAGATCCAAATAGTCCTGAACCGGCGCCTGCTTCGCAAAATTCAAACCGAACCCGATGAACAAGGCGCCATAAACCGCCGCATGAGCTAAAATCGAGTACGCAAAAGAGCTAGAAGTCGTCTTAGGTGTAAAATTATATTTCTTAGCTGTAGCTTCCATCTCTTCCCCTCTCTAGAAAGTCGCTCTGTAAGTCGTAAATGCGCTACGTCCCACCTGATCATAGAGACCCGAATCCAACTGAGAGCCTGGATTTGAATCATCAAGCGGAGGCGTTTCACCCAAAATATTTCTTACGCCCACCGTAAACATACCGAGCGTTTTCGCATCGTAGGAATACTGTAAATCCCAGGTCGTAAAATCGCGCAGACTTCCCGTTCCTTCAACCGTCTTGCGCTGACCGGCCGTCGTCTGCGCCGAAACCGTGATGTCATGTCGCTCGCCCGGATTGTAGGTCACGCCAGTTGAATTTCTCCACCTCGGACGCCCACGTTCACCCAATTTGTTGCGATCGGGAACACCAGGAAAACCCTGCTCTTTAAAATAGATCGTTTGCGAATGATCCGAGGAGATTTTGAACTTAGAAATACGATACGAAGTTTGTAAGTCCAATCCGAAAACCTCGCGCTTTGAAAGGTTCTGCAGTGGCGCAGTGATGTGCTTAATCGCTCCATTGCCGTCACGCTCAATAATTACGCCATGACTCGCAACATAGTCTGATCCATACCTCTGCTCTGCATCCATAACGTCATCAAGATCGATGTTCACGACATTTCGACTTTTGGTCAGGAAGAAGTCGGTCCCGAAATTAAGGTCCGGAGTCGGCTGATATACAGCTCCCGCAGTATACGAAATCGACTTCTCAGGTCTTAGTCCGGTATTTCCGCTACTGATCACATTATGCTGGCTCGGCTCGCACGAAGTCGTCAAACCGCCCGCTGCACGTTCAGCCGCACATTTCGTTTTATCAATAAAGGTCGGGTTTCCATCCGAGGTTGCCGCATAGAGATCCTGCATCAACGGAGCTTTGAATCCGGTTCCAACAGATGAGCGCAACAAAACTTTATCCGTCGCACGATAAAGAATCGCACCCTTAGGATTTTGTGTGCTACCCACATCGCTGTAGTGATCGAATCGATCGGCAATCTGAAATTCGAGCCTTTTTGTAACAGGAATTCCCAACTCTAAAAAGCCAGCGACAATTTCGCGGCGACCACCACCACTACTTCCGGCTCCTCCGAAAACCTCTTTAGCAACGCTATGGTCGTCGAAACTGTCTTCGTAACTTTGATACGTATATCCAGAGCCAACCGCTAAACTCAGGGGGCCCGCAGGCATTTCAGCCAAAGGACCCGAAGCTTTCACCTCGCCACTCGACAACAGCGAGCGCATTCGCTCCTGAGTGACGTAACGAGAACTGTCGTAACATGCGGCCTTACTTCCATCCGCAAACGGATTACATGTTCCCGTTGCAATGGCGTCTCTGATTTTGTTTTTGAGAGCGTATCCGTTAATGCCTCTGTCGACGGTGCTTACACTATTAAAAGCTGCATTGACGTCCATCGACCAATCACTTGTAACGGAAACCGTCGTACCGAGTAGGGCATTTACACCTGTCGTCTTGATTTGTGAATCTCTCGCGCCAAGATCCTTCGTTCGATACTGAATATTGACATCTTTTCCAGGAGTAGCTCCATCTAACGGTCCACCCGCCGGACCAAGGTGACTTGCCACGCTCCACGGAATCGTAAAATTTCCGACGGCAGGAGCGTACGACCATTGAGTGTTTTTTTGCGTTCCACCCACTCGAGCCATCATCTTTACGCGCGAGCTGAGTTCAAAATTTGATTGTGAAAGAACCGAGAACTGCTGCATCGCCGGTAGATCCGTCGCGTAGTCAGAATATTTAAACGTACAGTAGTCTCCATCGGCCGTGTGTTCAATGCGATCAGCAGGGCAATTCTTTGCCGCATGCCATTGAGCACCGTCTTCGTCGCTCGCGTAACTGGGTGGGTCACTATATTCATTTGTTCCATTGTTTTCCCATGAGCGATCGCGCTGAAAGATCTTCGCATTGTCGCGATACTGAACAACGTTGACCATATTAAAATGTTTGCCATTGATACCATTGACCAAACTCAGATCGGTCTTACGACCTCCCTTGAGTTCAGGTGTCACCTGGGTAAATGTCATTTGCGTACCTTTAAAATCTTTACGCGTAATGATGTTTACCACTCCACCGAGTGCGTCGGATCCATAAATCGCCGAAGCGCCGTCTTTTAAAACTTCGATTCGCTCAACAGCAGCCATCGGAATTAAATTGAGATCCACTGCGCCAGTCACCGCATCGGTCGGAAGACGCTGACCATCGAGAAGAACGAGCGTGTTGGTGGAACCTAGCCCACGAAGATCGATTTCTGCGTTGCCGGCAGAACTGCTGCCAGAAGCCTCGCGCGCCGATCCGAACGAATTGATCGTGGTGTTACGCAAAACATCCGAAATCGAATTGTAGCCGGTCTTTTCAATTTCTTTTCGTGAGATGGATAGAATTGGAGCGGGTCCTTCGACATCGATCCGGCGAATATGCGAGCCGGTGACTTCAACCAACTCTCCGCCTTTTTTCTGAGCCGCTGCGGTCTCATCGGGCGTTTGTTCCGATGACTTCTCCGGAGGTTTTGCTTCCTTCTTAACCTCTTCAACAGGAAGGCTGATGGACTGTCCCCAGCTCAGCAGTGGAAATAATACAGTCATCGCCAGTACGATTGGTCGCAACATTGATCCTCCGAAAATTTTTTTGGTCGTGTTAACCCAACACGTGACTAGATGTGTACTAGCAATCGAAGTGCCAATTTTTGTCAGTCCGCTTTTGCGCCTGAATCGAACGTTTGTAGGGCTTTGTTCACAGTTTAACCGAAATGCTGGAGCCAACTGTCTTAAGCTGGGCGACTAACCGGAGTCAAAATGGCATCGTTTTGTTCAACTGCATGTGAAAATGTAATGGGAATCATAAGTATAGTGGAACCTGAACGGCTCAGAAAATCAGCGCTAACCGCCTATCCAAGCGTGAATTTTATACGGTGCTGTTGTTAAAAAGTCCCGTCACTTTTGGAGCCGTCAAAGACCCGCGGACGTTTGGTGATGTATTCCGCGATGGCGTTGATGATGTGATAGAGCGAGCTGGCCTTTGCCGGCTGGGGAATAAACTCGCCGTTTTCACTCAAGGTGTCTTGCCAAAGACCTCGCGTCGGAACATCGAAGTAGCGGAATAACCCCGTCATTCCCTGATCGGCGCCGTCGGCGTAGGTCGGCTGAAGTTCGTGCGAACTGCGCAGGCCGAGTGCGACCGCCGCTTTGATTCGTTCTGTCTGTGGCCAGAAGCGCGAACTGCGTTTTTTGGGTTGATGATCGCTCCAGACTTCGTCAAGGGCGAGATGGCTTTTTCGATCCACGCCGTACTGTTCGCTGAGTTTGAAAAGCCAGGTGGGAGTATCGCCGGCGCTGATCCCCGCGGCATCTTCAAAACGTGTGAGTAGCCAGGCCCACTCGTAGTGGTGACCCGGCTCCCAAATGAATTTTCCGTTTTCTAAAAGTGGCTTCCAGTTTTGATCGAAGTGTTCGCAGAGGGCGCCACTCTTGGGATCGATAAATTTATTTTGACACAGATCGAAGACTTCGCGGGCGAGATCGCGCCACTCCATGCCTCCATCGACCTTCATCCACTCCAACGCCGCCTCGAAAAGATGCATATGGGGATTGGCTTGAAAGAGCGTCTCGCCATTTTTAATTTCGCTGTACCCGCCGGCCTTCACTCGTCGCTCGCTATTTAGATATTTTAAAAGTCGTTGGGCGCGCTCGCGAATTTCATTTTTGCCCAGCACTCCATAGGCGTTAGCCAAGCCGAAAAGTGCAAACGCCTGTGCGTAGAGATCTACATCTTGGTTCACAGGTTTACCGCTGGCGTCCACCGAGTGCATAAAGGCACCCGACTGCATCGTGTAGCGCGAAATCATAAAATCAACGCCGCCCGCGATTGCATTTTCAATCTGAGTTCGATCAGCGATGCCGAGGTTGCGCGCCTCGGTAAATGAATAGATCTGTCGCGCCTGAACCATCACCCGCAGCGGCACAGTGGTCGGCTTTCCCTCAAAAGTTATGCTCTCAATAAATGCACCGCTCTTTTGATCCGTACCCAAACGTAACCACAATGGGAAGGCTTCGTGGCTCAGCCAGTTTTTTGCGCGGTCAATGTTTTGGCGTGCGACAAGTTGCATATCGACCTCTACTCTATGAGAAGTCGGCGCGTTTGTCGAGTTGACGAGCTCCGTGATATTTCTTAACCTTTCCTCTGAGGTTTAAAATGTTCAAGCAGGCAGTCATTTTGGCGGGAGGAAAAGGCACACGGCTTCTGCCGCTGACCTCTACTATCCCAAAGCCTATGGTCGAAGTCGCAGGGCATCCTTTTTTGTACTGGCAGCTGACCTATTTGAAGGACCAAGGGGTGCGCAATGTGTTGCTCTTGGTTTCACATCTCTCCGATGTGGTGCGCGACTATTTCGCGAAGCACCCGGTTGCGGGCCTCAACCTAGACTACTCTGTTGAAAAAACGCCGATGGGAACCGGTGGCGCCGTCTATGAGGCACTTGGCCAGCTCGAGGAAAAATTTTGGCTGCTCAATGGAGATTCGTTTCTCTTCATTGAACTTTCAGATATGGCCAAGTACGCCGCGAAACACTCTTGGGACACGTGCATGGCGACGACAAACTGTAAGCTCATTGGCGTTCCCGGAAATCTTCAAGTCGAAAAGGATAATGTCATCAGTTACAAGAAGGATGCGACGGCAGAAAATGGATATCCGTTTGTTGATGCCGGGGTTTATTTGATGTCTCGCTCAGTGGTCGAAAACGGACCACGTGGAAATTTTGATCTTGGCCAGTACTGGCCGACACTGATTGCGCACGGGAAGCTCGGCTCATTTGAGGTATTTGATCGCTACTTTGATATCGGAACTCCCGAACGCTTGAAGACATTCGAGCGGCATATCGGCGATTATTTCTAGAACTTATCTCGTTAGATTAGACGTTCGAGTAATGATTGCGGCGCAAGATCTGGTAGCACTTGATTAACTCTTGAACTCCCATAGGTAACGAAACCTTCGGCTTGAATCCAGTTGCCTCAATGCGCTTATTCGAAACGATATAGTTGCGCTTGTCGGGGTCTTCGCCGACTTCCGAAATCGGATATTGAAATCCGGGCACAAACTTTTCGATACTCTCGCAGAGCTCAAGCTTGCTGATGTTCGCGTCGCTCAGGCCGACGTTGTAAGGTTTGCCCTTCATTTTAGCGTAATTTTTTATGGTGTGAACAAACACTCCAGCCGCATCCCGCACGTGTAAGAAATTTCGTTTGAAATGGGGTTCAAAGAGAACCACAAAACGATCATTGACCGCGCGATAGGTAAAATCGTTGACCAGAAGATCCAAGCGCATGCGCGGAGCCGACCCGAAAACCGTTGCGAAGCGATAAGTGACCGCCTCGCCACCCTGAAGAAGAGCGGCCTCGGCTTCGACTTTCAATCGGCCATAGAGGGAGATGGGATTCAACGGCGAGTCTTCGTCGCAAGCGACGCCCTCTTGCCCCACTCCATACCCACTGTTGGTGCATGGATAAATCATCATCTGTGAAGCGGACTTGGCTTTGTACATATCGATCACCGCAGTTTTACCAATTTCAACTGCCGCCGAAGGATCCTTCGCGCAAGCCGGCGCACCGGTCAGACACGCGAGCGGAATCAAAACGTCATTTTGGCTGATGAGTTTGTTCATCAATTTTTGATCGCGTACATCACCACGAATAACATTGAGATTAGTATTCCAACACACATCCAGAAGCGAAGTGGGCTGATACATCATATTGTCTACGGCAGTGACTTGATAGCCCTCATCTAAAAGCATCGGAACCAAAACTGAGCCGATATAACCTGCGGCGCCTGTAACCAAGACTTTCATCTGGGATATCCTTTCCCCAATGGACTGCGTACCTACGAAAATATTGACCGGGTTCGAGTGAAAGGTCAATTATTCTAGAAGGGGACATATGACCAATTCACTTGATCTACTGAAACACACACGCAACGTCTACTCTCACAACGGAGAAGACGGCGTACTTGGACATTTGGTCAGTCTTTTACCCAGCGGAAATAGGTGGGCGGTTGAGTTTGGCGCTTGGGACGGAAAATGGGCCAGCAACACCTGCAACCTTCTCGAAAACGCAGCCTGGAATGTTGTTTACATTGAATGTGATGAGAAAAAATTTGCCGAGTTAAAAACGAATCACGGTCGAATTCCCGGCGCTCACCTGGTTTGTAAATTTATTGCGTTTGATGGCAAAGACAGTTTGGATGGTATTTTTAGTAGTGTTCCGGGATTTCCCAAAGATCCCGATTTGGTTTCGATGGATATCGACGGTTGCGAATATCATTTGTGGGAGAGCTTAAAACAGTTCAAACCAAAAATTATTATCACCGAGTTCAATCCATCGATTCCCCTCGACTATGAATATGTTCAACCAAAAGACTTTTCGGTCAATCATTCTTCAAGCCTAAAGGCATTTGTCGAACTTGGAAAGCGCAAGGGTTACACTCTCATTTCAGTCTTAGAGTACAATGCGATCTTTGTACGCGATGACTTGGTTGCGCCGATGGGGCTTGTCCCGGCCAATATGGAGGATTTATTCAAACCCTTCCGCCATAATTTTCAGACTCAAATCTGGCAGTCGATGGATGGCCGCTTGCACCTCGTCGGCTGCAACCGCTTGATCTGGCATAATGTGACGATCAATGAGGACAAGATCCAAGTTTTGCCGCGCTTTTTGCAAATCAACCCCGCAAGCACGGGATGGGTGCGCAAGATTTTGCGCGTGGTCTATCACAATGTTCCACTCGTGCCTGAACTTTTCAATTTCGTGATCTCGGGTCACTTCAAGGTTCCACAAACGAGCAAAGAGCCTTAGGCTCTGGACATGAAAAATATTTTCAAGCATCTCTACATCTGGGTTTTGATCGCCACGGTGCTAGGGGCGCTGATCGGACTTCTCGCGCCTGAAGTCGGCGAGAGCTTAAAGCCGCTGGGCGATGGATTTATCGCACTGGTAAAAGTATTTATTGGTCCGATTATTTTCTGCACAGTGGTCAGAAAATCCGGGTAGGCTCACCGGCGCTGGAAATATGAAAAAAGTGGGCCGCATCGGTGGCAAAGCCTTGGTCTATTTCGAAGTGGTCTCTACCATTGCATTGGCGATCGGTTTGCTCGTCGTAAATATTCTTAAACCTGGCCAAGGAGTCAACGCCGACCCCCATGCGCTCAATGCCGGAAGCGTAGCTGAGTTCTCGCAGAAGGCCAGCGAGCAATCGACCGTACAGTTTATTCTCTACATCATTCCTAAAACATTTTTCGACGCATTCTCAGGGTCAGGAGACCTAATCCAAGTGCTTCTGATTGCCATTTTATTTGGCTGGGCACTCAATCACGTCGGAAAAAGAGGCCAACCCGTTTTAGCCGCAATCGAATCTCTCTCGAGCATTTTGTTTGCGATTATCGCGGGCATTATGAAACTCGCGCCGTTTGGAGCCGGTGGAGCGATGGCCTTTACCGTCGGCAAATATGGATGGAAGGTGCTTTTGCCATTGGCCTCACTAATGGGTTCATTTTATCTGACCTGTGCGCTCTTTATTTTTCTAGTGCTCGGTTCGATCGCTATGTTTATCGGATTTAATATTTTTCGCTTTCTATTTTATATTCGCCAAGAAATTCTCTTGGTGCTCGCCACCTCATCCTCTGAAACCGCGCTTGTACCGCTGATGGAAAAGCTGGAGCGCTTGGGCTGTTCCCGTTCAGTCGTCGGCCTGGTCGTTCCCTCTGGCTATTCCTTTAATCTGGATGGAACAAATATCTACCTGACGATGGCCGCGCTGTTCATCGCACAGGCGTGCAATATCGATCTCTCCTTGCAACAGCAACTGAGCTTACTCGGGGTCGCGATTGTGACCTCAAAAGGCGCCTCTGGAGTCACTGGTGCCGGATTTATCACCTTGGCCGCGACCCTTGCCGTAGTTCCTGAAGTTCCCTCGCTGGCCTCGCGCTGATTTTAGGAGTCGATCGTTTTATGTCCGAGGCCCGCGCGATCACCAACCTCATCGGCAACGGCGTGGCCACCCTATTCGTCGCTCGCTGGGAAAAAGAACTCAATGTGAAAATTTTGCGAGCCGAATTGCACTCGAACAAAGACCGTGGCTTAGGCAGTCCGAATCTCTCTTGAATTTCCAAGCCATAAAGCGTACACAATTCAACCATGATCAGCACAGCAGGAGTCAGCTTAAGATTCGGGGGCCGCAAGCTCTTTGATGAGGTGAATGTTAAATTCACCCCTGGGAACTGCTATGGCCTGATCGGCGCGAACGGCGCGGGCAAGACGACCTTTTTAAAAATTCTCTCTAAAGAGCTCGAGCCCAATACCGGTGAAGTGATCGTCAATCCTGATCTGCGACTTTCTGTACTCAAGCAGGATCATTATGCCTTCGACGAAGTGCAGGTTTTAAAAACCGTCCTGATGGGCAATCAAAAGCTCTATGAGATCATGCAAGAGAAAGAAGAGCTCTATGCACGACCCGATTTCTCGGAGGCAGATGGTGAGCGTGCTTCTGAACTCGAGGGGAAATTTGCGGAGCTGAACGGCTGGGAGGCCGACTCTGAAGCCGCCTCTCTTCTTGCCGGCCTTGGCATTCCCGAAAGTCATCACACCAAGCTGATGAAAGAGCTCGACCCGGGCGACAAAGTGAAAGTGCTCCTTGCGCAAGCACTATTCGGCCAACCTGATATTTTGCTGCTCGATGAGCCGACCAATCATTTAGACATATATGCAATTCAATGGCTCGAACGCTTTCTAGGGGATTTTAAAAATACGGTGATTGTCGTTTCCCATGATCGCTATTTTTTAAATCGAGTTTGCACGCATATGGCAGACATCGATTACTCAAAGATTAAAGTCTACACGGGCAACTATGATTTTTGGCGCCAGGCCAGCGAACTTGCGCAGCGAATGCTCGGCGATCAAAATCGAAAGACGACCGACAAGGCCGAGGAATTGAAAGCCTTTATTCGTCGCTTCAGCGCCAACGCCTCGAAGTCGCGCCAAGCCTCTTCGCGACAAAAGCAGTTGGAAAAGCTTGAGTTCGCCGACATGCCCATGTCTTCGCGTAAACAGCCCTTTGTGGGTTTTGAATCGAAGCGCGAATCGGGCGCTGATATTGTCACGGTGAAAAATCTGAACAAGACTCTCAATGGCGAAATCTTGCTAAAGAATATCAGCTTCAGCATGCGCAAAGGCGACAAGATCGCCTTGCTCGGACGCAATGACGTTGCGAAAACTACGCTGCTTGGAATTTTGGCCGGCGAAATCGAACCCGATGCGGGAACGTTCAACTGGGGTATCACGACCATTCGCAGTTATTTTCCGACGGATAATACGAAATACTTCGCCAACACTGACGCCGCGAACTTGATCGATTGGCTGCGCCAGTATTCTGAGGACAAAGACGAGACGTTTGTACGCGGATTCTTAGGCAAGATGCTGTTCAGTCGCGATGAGGCCTTAAAAAAGCCCAGCGTTTTGTCGGGAGGCGAAAAAGTTCGCTGCATGCTCGCGAAGATGATGTTGTCTGGCGCAAACGTCTTGTTGCTCGATGGCCCAACGGCCCACTTGGATCTCGAGAGCATAACGGCGGTCAACGAAGGCATTCAACGCTTTAAGGGAAATGTTATCTTTACGACCCACGATCATGAGTTTATTCAAACTGTCGCCAATCGAATCATTGAGCTCGATAGCGACGGCACAATCAAAGAAGACAAGTACACTACCTACGAAGAGTACGTCGGCGTCCGCACTTAATTAAAAACGTCCGCCCAAATTAAATCCTAGCATTTTAGTCGTATTGTGCGGCTCGACGACATATCCTAAGCCCGAAACATAGCCGGTATCGGATTGCGCGATATCCCAGGATTGAAAGTAGGCCGCTACAAATAAAGTCATAGGCCTAACATTCCACTCTCCCGCGAGATTGAGCTTAAAGCCCTTGCCGGTGCTTTGAGTGTTCGAAAGATCATCGCTGTTCGAATTGACATCGCTAAACTTGGATTTGACCGTCCCGATAATTAATTGATTGTACTGAGCCCCCGTAGTGAGGCGAAAGGATTCGCCGAGACGAGCGGTGTATTGAATTCCGAGTGGTAAATAAATATACATTATCTCACGGGTATAAGACCCCTCGCCGTCGATTTTGTTAGTGAGAAACCAAAATCCAAGGCCGCCGTAGTAGTCAAAGCCGTGAACCGAGGTATTGACGAAAGAAGAGCCGAAATGTCCTTCCAAATCCCAAACGCGATCTCGGGAGTTTTCAGTCGTTGGCGTCGAAGTACCCGTCAAAGAATTGTAAAGTGCGCCGTCATAGGTCTGCTTGCCCATAGCAAATCCAAGATCAACCGAATACCACATCGGCACTTTCGCACCGTGTCCGATCGCGTTGCGAAATTGCGTAGCTACCCGATACATCCGCCCGTGAATCTTCATAACGCCCGGCTCTTCGTAGTTGTAGCCAACGGTTCCGAACTTCACCATGTACTTTTCTTGGCGCTTGAGCTCGTTCATTGACGAACTCTCTTGCGCGACAGGCTCGTTTTTTTCTGGCGCCGGTTGTGCCCAGAGACGAAATCCCACAAGACCTAGGACAATTAAAACTAACCTCATCCGTCGCTTCACGTAGTGCTCCTCGATATTTGGCTTTCAATCAATTTGCCCTAAGCTCTACGGCAAGGCAAGAAGCACCCATGTGTCGACCCCCGGGCGTGGCATATATTCTGCAAAACATCGACTGCGCTCAGTCAATGGACCGTGACTTCAAATATGTTAAATCCGGCGGCGTGCGCAGTGACTTAAATCGGCGAATTTAGCCAAAAAAGGAAGCAAACTATGAAACGTCTAATGGTTCTCTCGGCCCTGGCAGTGATCTCCGTCAACCTGTTTGCTGCGGATAAAGGTATCGGCCGCTCCACAATGCAAACTGAACAGACTTCGCAAGATAAGAATTTTAATTTTCGAATCGAGCCGCAATGGCTGATTCTTAAAGAACTCGTCGCTGACTTTCAATTTAAAATCGCACCGAATTTTACGTTGGGACCAACGTTGGGTTTCATGAATAACGGCGAAGGCGTTTATGCAGGCACCTCGGTTGCTAAACGCAGCTTCTTTGACGACCGCACGGATCGTCAGACATATGGATTACGCGGAGTTTATTACATCAGTGGCGCGAACGTTAGCAGCGTCTATATTTCAGGGTTCGGTCGCTATTCGAATGTGAAAGTGACCTCGTCACCAAATTCAATCCTAGTCACCGACACCCGTCGCAGCGGCCGCTTCACAGAGACCTCGTACGGCTTAACGGCTGGCTATCAGTGGAACTTGCGCTTTCTAACCTTCAATGCGGGCGGCGGATTTGGCAATTACAATCACCCGGGTAAAGTCGACTTGAAAGGCAGCGATGGCACAGTGGACACTTATGATATTGCCAATGGCAGCTCTGGATTTGTGCTCGACGCCGGCATGGGATTTACATTCTAGTTCTAAGTCCAAGTCAATTGTGTCACACGTAAGGCTCTATACTGAGCCTTGCGGAGTGCGCGATCTCGCGAAGCCTAATCTTTAGCCAACGCCTTTTCAATACGTCGATCGGGAACTAACCACATGATCGCAACACCAATATAGCAAGCGTAAGAAATCCACGAATTAAAAGACGCCATCGCGATCGCAAAAATATAAATCACAAGGGAAGCGTTGCCCTTGAAATCTCGTCCAACAGCCTTTGCCAAAGTCGACTTTTTATCGTGAAAAGATACCAGCGAACGTGAGAGAATAGAGTAGGCAGCTCCGCAGAGCAGAAGATTCAATCCGTAAACCACAACGGGCCAAGTGGAAAACTCATTCTCACCCATCCAGGCGGTCGAAAACGGAATCAGCGAAAGCCAAAACAATAAGTGTGCGTTGGCCCAAAGAATCATCCCATTGATTTTTTCTACCGCTTGCATCAGATGATGGTGGTTGTTCCAGTAAATCGCGATATAAATAAAACTCAAGACATAGCTGATGAAAACTGGGACGAGGGGGAGAAGATCCTCGATGTTATGCCCGTGTGGAACTTTAAGCTCAAGCACCATAATGGTGATCAAAATCGCAATCACGCCATCGCTGAATGCCTCGAGCCGACCCTTTTTCAAGATTTGTTTCCAACTACAGAATCAACGACATAGATTTCAACTTCATCCATGCCCTGATTGGCGATACCAAGTTGCCGAGCGGCCTCATAGGAAAGGTCAATCATGCGCCCATCGACATAGGGACCACGGTCGTTGATCCGCACACGAATTTCTTTTTGGGTTTCTAAACTGCGGACGCGCACCAGTGTTCCAAACGGAAGAGTGCGATGCGCGGCGGTCAATTGATGCATATCAAAACGCTCACCGTTGGCCGTTTTATGCCCTTGAAATCTGCGGCCATACCAGGAGGCAACGCCACGACTTGCAAAATTACCTGGACCTTTGTGCAGGGTCGTACACGAGAGCAACATGAATGAGATCAGGATCAGTCGCAAAAGCATGTGACTTCATCGGATAATTTTTAGCAAAAGACAAGCATAGGGCAAACCTTACGCCCTGCTCGTCTCAAAATGATTCTTATGATGGTTTGTGCAGACCGGCGCTCGCGGGAAGCGAAACAGATTTATCGCACGCGGGACACGTCAAACCCTTCGATTTTTCTAGGCGCTGAAATCGCGGATGCATCAGACGCTCGGCAACACTCCAAGTTGCTGAACAATGAGGACATGTGCCATAAATTTTCGATCCCTTGTTCGAAAGAACTAATTCGGGGCCTTCATTCGTAATGACCTGTTGAAAAGGTACGGTCTCTTCTTGAATTGATGAAACACGCTTCGCTTTTGGGGCGCTCGGAGTTGGTTCAACCGGCGTTTTCAGAACTGGCTTCGATGATTTCGCGACAGGACTTGGCGTAGTCACAAGAGCGATCGTCGGAGTCGCCTTTGTTACTTCAGATTCTTCGTGCTGTGTTTTCGCTGTAATTTTCTGATTGACCCATGCCACTGTAGATTGGATTAGAGCTCGCATATATCCTCGGTCCTTTTTTTTGTCGTTCACCTGTCTATACCTTCGACACTCTCTCGCTCTGGAATCACATTCCTCGCGGGTCCCATGATTGATTGAGTTCTTATTATATCAGTAGAGCAAGAAGCTTTCCAGGTCCGGCCTTTGGCCCAGGAGGATGGAAATTGAGTGTGAACTAAAGGCTCCCTTGCCAAGGCATTCGACAAGGGAGCCACGGACTTTAATTGCGCTTAAACGTAGCCGTGAAATTTTGGGCTGAATTGCTGTACTCGTAGCTATCATCGTTCAAGATTGTGAGAATGTCGTTTGTTCCGCCGCTCGTACAAACACCCGTAGAAGAACAATCGAAGTTTGCCATGCTGCCATCGCAGGGAGACATGTAAGTGACGTACACACTAACCACCGCACCGTTTTGTTTCCCTACACCGATATTTTGCGGGCAAACTTTTGCATCACCCGCAATCGAAGTGTAATCACCAGATTGGAGCGGTTTTGAAGAAACAACCGGAGCCGGCTTTGGAGCGGGATCGGAACCTGGAGCGGATCCATCAGCGACTTTCTTAAGTTCAACTTTGGGCTCGATTCCTTTAAGATCCGTTGGGTCCATAGCAAATTCCGAGATCACGATGACTTCATTTGTGAACTTCATGCGGTAGTAGCGCCAAGTGGAAACTCCATCACCGAGTGGAATATTAAGTTTCACAGTGTGAATTTCGCCTTCCGTCGACACTTCTGAGAGCTGACCTTTCAGTGACTCTTTGGTGCCCGCTTGACCTTTACACTGGTCGTCGCCGAATTCGACAGTCTCAATCGTGACATCTTTTTTATCAGACACGAGTGAGATCGTGCGATAGCCACCCATTGGACCCGCACCACAACCTGATAGATATTCGCCGTTCAGGCCTTGTTCGGCCGCAACGTTTCCTCCGTCGGTTTTGCGTCCGCCGCCGCCGAGACCACTGAGGTTGACCACATCTTTCGCACTCTTCGCACAGTTCACTACACTTGCGCATAGAACTACTGCCAATACGGATTGCCATCTTAGCTTATTCATAAATACTCCTTATTCACTGGGCAGATAATCCCGCCGCGTGTGTTATCCGGAGTCCAATGAGCAAGGCCCATGCCCGGCTTGGCAGAGAATATAGCCCATTTCCTAATTTTTAATAATTAAAAATTTACATGGTTGAGTCAAATTGGAGCCGAATCACCTAGGCCTTCGCCGAATTCTGACGAGCGAGTTTTTCGGCATCAACTTGCGTAGGAATGCCATTGCCCTTCCACTTCGAAGTCTGCCAACGACCGTTGATGACTTTTTCAGACGAAAGATCGACGTTGATAATGGCGTTACAACCAAGTTCCGCGGCCTGGAACGCAAGGCGCAGAATGACCTCGTCGCGATCGGCACAATTCTCAGTCACCACAGGTTTATGCAGGCGCTTCATCAGTCGGGTCTCTTTGCCCTGGGTTTTATAGAAAACGAGAATGTTCTTCGCGTTCTCTAATATATGTGCGTAATTTTCAAGTGCCGGAGCCACCTTGCCTTCAAAGCAAGTCATGCAATAGGCATTGTGATTCAGCTCCTCAGGGATCTCCTGCAAAAACGAAAATGCTCCCTCTTCCACGAACTGTGCGCAGCTCTTACATAAAGCACCGCCACACAGTCCACACTGCAAGTGAGCCTTTGTTGTTTGACAGGAAATACAAGATTCAGAAGTCACTACTCAAGATCTTTATACAAACGCTCAGCTTCATCCTCATCAATCAAAACAAAACGTTTGAGCTTGGGATCATAGGCGTAAACATCGGCCTTTGAGATATCGAACCACCAGCCGTATATAGCCAGTGTGCCTTCATCAATCCGCTTCTTCACGGCGGGATAGGACTTCACATGTTCCATTTGTAGCAAGACATTGAGTTGAGAGAGTTGATTGTGTTCCGCCAAAGTCAAATCGGGCGCAAGGCCATCTTTCAAGTTATCAATAGACGGCTCACCATGCCGCAACCAATTTCTCAAGTTAGGCATTGCGACTTTATTTCGATCCGCAACCAAGGCGTGCATCGCCCCACACTCGGAGTGCCCACAGACGATGATGTACGAAACTTTAAGGCTTAGAACTGAAAACTCAATCGCCGCAGCCTCAGACTCATCACTCGATGAGACGCCATATTTTCCACACGGAGGAATTAAATTACCGACATTCCTTAAAACGAAAAGGTCGCCCGGATTGGTCGAGGCGAAAGTGTTCGGCACCACCCGACTGTCGGAGCACGCAATAAACAAAGTATCCGGGGACTGCGGCAAAGTCGCAAGGTTACCAAACGCCGCGCGATAGCCCTGTCGGACGTTACGTCGAAACTCAACTATGCCCTGGATCAATTTCTTCACGCTCAGAGAACTAGCGTATTTTGCGGACCACGTCCATCAAAGAAGATCGCCCATTTTTATGCGCTGGCCGCCCATTGAGAACTCGACCCCGTCTGAAGAGGGTCTAACAATATGTTCGAGACCGATGTGTGTGACAAGGCTCATAAATTTAGTCTCAAATGGAATGGAAATGCCCTCTACAAAAGGCACTCTTTCTTGCAACTCGGCCTTCTGTTGGACCTCGATCAATCCAGGAAATCCGGGCCGCGCGAGGTACGCCGTTTGAGTCTTTCGCATCGTCTTCACGCTCGTCGGGTGCAGCAGCCATCCGCTCCCCGCCAAGGATTCAATATAGTCCTCAAGATGCAAAACATCGATCGCGAGGTGATGTAGCCCAGGTCCACGTTTTTCAAGTGCTCTGCTATAAGCGCCCGGTTTTGCAGGCTCCATTAACAAGAGAGCGTTGGCACGACCGCGCTCGACATATATCTCTCTAGTGCCTTCGCCGTCCCATTCCTCTTCTTCGCCGATTTGAAACTCAAAGCGCCGCAGAAAGTCTGCGGCTTTGCGAACGGAGGGAACCAGAATCGCGACGTGACTGGGAGCGCTCGCAAAATTCACTCTAACTCCATACGGCGTCGTACTGATACATGTCGCGAGGGTATTCGTACCAGGCAACGGGTTTGCCGTTTTCAAATCTCCAGACATGCACCGTGCGAATTTGCACCTGTTCGCCTTTGCGCGTGAGCATGTCACTCGCCAGAACGACCGCGTGACGATCGCTGGCAAGAATGTCGTGAACATCGACCTTCAAAGTCCCACCAGACATTTCAATAAGCTTACCGACAAAGCCCGCGCCAAAAGTCTCTTTAGTGTATTTGCCGGCAAGCCTACTCTTACCTGCGACCTGAAATGTAATCTCATCCGCACAGGCCCCAAGAACTGCGGCTAAATCACCCTTGGCAAAATCCGCATAAAGCTTTTCTAATAACTGAGCATTGGCATGTTTCATTTTTTACCTCTTTCTAGATTCATTTTGCTTCTCCGTTCGTAGAGTACAGCTTGATCATTTCAGCCAAAACCTCTTTGCTGGAACTGTCGCCCCTGGTTTCAAGGCCACGCAAGACTCCCGCTCGATCTGCGGAAGTGCGATTTTGGCTGAACTTCTTTTTAAAATTCATCGTCTCCACTTTGATTTTGAAACCCACAATGCTTTTCGGAAGGATTTCGCCGGCAAGATCCTCGGGAATAAAAAACTCCCATCCGCTCGGCCAACGCCGCTCGACATGATTGGTGAGCTCCTTCAGACACTCCACGATTTCGTCACCACTCTCTACGAGTTTAACTTTTCCGGTGACATGAACCGCCGAGTAATTCCAAGTTGGCACGTCATGCTCCGCGTACCATTTTGGAGTAATATAAGTGTGTGGGCCGTGAAAAAGAACCGTGACCTGAGCTCCGGCCAAAGACTTCCAGTGCGGATTCGCGCGTGCCAAGTGACCGGTCAATTCAATTTGATCACCCACCATTTTCGGCGTGAGCGGAAGATGAGAAACCAACGGTCCGCCGTCTGCCACCGTGATCACAGTCGCAAATGGATGCCGATCCATCAGCTCAAAGGCCTCTGTCGTATCTTCCGATTTAAAGCGCGGCGGATTGTACATCGTTTAGGTCACTCCGAGCGAGGAACTGTACTAGGACTCATTTACAAAAGCTCGTGCTACCAAGGGCACAGGCCCTTTTTTTGTAATAAGCCATATGTTGAGCGCTCAGATGGAGGCCATCGCCAAATTGAATCAACTGCCCACAGCTACTGGCGCGACCAGTCACACATTCCGAATGAAGAGCTGCGACATTCAACCCCGAAGTCACCGACGCTATGGTTCGCGGCACCGGAACCTCGCTGTACCAACTAATCCCGAGGCTGAGGGCAATTCCCAGTGTCACCAGCGCAGAGCCCGCGGTAAACCGAGTCCTTACAGATTTCGGCAAGCTACCTTTCAAATTTTCTTCAATCGCGTCCGCTACAAAAAGAGGACAGGTCTCGCTGCGCCCGAGGGTACCAACAAGTTCAAATTCCATTTCGGGAAAAGAGTCGGCTGTAGCGTTCAGGCACGCACTCTTCGCCGCCTGCGAGTATCCAACCTTCGCTTCGAGTTTTAATTTTTTCAACGAACGCGTTACCGGATCGAAAACTCGATTGCAAAAATAGGTCAGCCCATGCGCCGTAACTTTCTTTGATCCGTCAACAACCGGGCGAAAATCCCCACTGACGTGCAGAGGCGACCCCACTCGAATCTCACCCTCGACCACGCGAAATTTGGCAGAAAACAATCCATTGAGAAAGTTCGACGGCGGAAAACGAGGCACAGCCGATGTAACAACCTTCTCGCAAATACGAACGCGCTCAGCGGCATCAATCGAATGCCACGAACGGCGGCTCTCACCCTGCAAACGCATTTCTGTGACGGACGGATCAATCAACGCCACTCCCGTTGCATCAACAAGATAGAAAGGGTCTGCATGCTTGTGACTGAAGACGGTCACCCATTTGCGTTGGCGACCCGTGCCACTGCCTTGTGACTCCTCACGCTGCAATTCAAAGGAACAATAGAGTACTTCGGCATCATCTTTGGATTTCACCGTCTGACTCGTTGGCCACGCAAAGCCTTCGAGCTCAACAAACCCCTGCGCCGCCGAGGCCACTTTCGATCGCGGCGCATCGGTCACTCCGCGCACTCGCCGATGCTTGCGAATGGCGCTGTAAATCATAGCGCCGCCAGAAAAGAAACATGCCAATATTGCCATCAACTCAGACGCCGAAATCATATTTTAATTATCGGCAATTCACGCCATATATTTGATATGGAGATGGGTGAGAACCTTCGGCCTGGACCCGGCGGTCTAACCCACCGCTAGACTTCAGCCGAGCATAGATGTGTACTACTCCGTGGATACAGCTCATTTTCTTTCAAGGTGGCAGGCATGAGGATTCGACAAATGGGATTTTCGTCGCGGCTAAAAGCACACAAACACATTCTGACTCTCGAGACTTTAAAATTTATTGCGGAGTACCTGGTCGACGGTAACGCACATCAAGCAGCACTCCGTTCTGGAATCCCAGAAACCTATGCGTCCCGCCAAGGTCACTGGCTAAAAAAACACCCGATGGTCCAAGCCTCGTTGGAACGCGAGCTCGATGACCGCGACATGCGCCGACTGCACAAAGCCATTGCCGACATTCACGTGCGGATGGAAGAATGCAGAGATATTCTGGGCCTTGAAGAAATCTAGTCGGTCAACTCCGCAATCATCTTCCGGTCGAGATTGTGGGATTTCTAATGTCTCACATAAGCGGTGAACGAAATGTAACTCCGCGTTGATGTGCACTCTCAAATGCTCATAAATTTTCAGCGACCGCACACATACATATAAACATTCCAATTCACTCTACATGATTTGCAACTACGTCGGCGCGGACGCGTCCACGATTTACCTGGTTCCAAAATGGCTAAGCACATTTCTTGTAATGGTAATCTGGAGAATCCTTAAAACCGGAGTGGCCAACCATCAGCAACCGCAAAGTTTTACCAAATCTGATCTCGAAAACGACGCTGACAGCGGCATTACTTTTTTTCATGGTTTCAGCTTCCCAATCGGTTTTGGCGCAGGCCGCCGGCTCCAATTCCTTCCAACTTCCAACGGCACCGAACCTCAATCAGAAGAAATGGACTCCCTCTATTATATTGGGCTCCAAAGAAACGATGGATGAGTATGAGCGGCCCTTCTGGAGTGTTGGGGCCGCATTGACCTACGCTCCCTCAGTATTTCGCACATTTTCCGCGAGCGTCTCGGTCAGCTCACCTTATGCATCGGAAGACACCGATCCCAAACTCAACCAGGGCATTGATGATGTCGGCTTTGACTGGACTGAGAAGGAAGTTTGGTCAAACGAGCGATTGGGCAATTTGAGTTCGTTGGTGAGCCTAGAACTTCCGACCTCAGAACTCTCGAAGCGCCAAGGCAAATTCTTCGCAACGGTTTCAAAACTAAATCTCGCGACTCCATTAAGAGCTGCTTTGAGCCGAGTCACTTTGCTCGGTGTTCTTGGAATGAATATTAGCGCGTTTCAATACGACCTTTCAAGTCCGCTCGGACCCGACTACAACTCGCCATTTGGTCTTTCTCAGGGCGCTGGACTTTCACTGCGGGTCATTGATGGGTTGAGCTTTGCCAACCTCTATTCCGTCAGTCAGCGCTACGAATACGGTGGCTATTGGATTCCGGCTCAAAAATTTACTAGCGGACTTAACTATCAGTACGATTCACACACTGTCTTTGCGCTCACATATAAGTGGGCCGATCGCATTTTTTCAGATGATCCAGCCTTTACCGCACGCAAAACATCATTAACAGGGGAGCTGTCCTATGACTTCTAATCTAATCACCGTCCGTCGTTTGTTGATTCTCGGTGTACTCACAATTGCTGCCAGCGGGTGTGTTAAAAAGCGACCGACAGTCGAAGGCGACAATCAGAATCTCGCGGCCTTGGTGTCGATTAGAACTCTGGAAACCACGACCTGCGAAATTCGCACGAAAGACGTCAAACAAAACGTCAATAACTCCGTCACCCAACAAGAGAGAATCAGCACTTCATCTAGCGTTGGAATTAAAAACCTAAACTACGTCAACTTTGACTCGAACTGCCCCTACATTCAGGGAGCAACGGATCTCATTAACCTGCGTGCCCAGCCCAATACTGTTTATAAGGCGGGATATGAGGTCGATTCCAACAACGTCACCCTTTTCAAATACGTCACCAGCGATCAGCTCACTCTGTTGGAAAAGCCGTCGGCCAAGCCCTTCGGTACGCTCTGGAAAGTACCCGTCGGCGGATTTGAGATTACGGGCTTTTTTACGGTAGGTCGAGCGAAGAACTCTGATAATCGTGACACCAATCAATTGGAACGCAAGACAGTCGACTCTAGAGATTTCCTTTCAGCGACGCATGTTGCGTTTAAACAGAACTTTGAATCCTTTAAAATTGTCGTTAAAACGGACGTCATGCCTAAGGACTACTTCAAAGGCGACTGGTACTTCAACGCGACCGACGTTTACAAACGAATCGATACCGGCCAAGGCGGCAGCTCTGCCAATACCGATGCTGGATTTCACGAGGCCAACAAAATTGCCTTCTTGATCGAACAAGATAAACTCATCGCCTACAACACCAACATCGACTCACGACTCGTTAGTGATAAACATGACTTAAACTTGAACGCGGCTCTTCGCATTCCGATTCGCGGCACTGACTATCGTCGCAAAATTGTCGGCAATGGTTTTGGTCTCGAGGACGAAGAAATCCCAGACGTTAGATATCAGGACGCAAAATTCATTGCGCTTGATTTCAAAAAGGCCGAATCGTTTTCAACGACCCAGACTGCCATCGAAAAAATTCTCAATAGCCTCAGCTCCAACTTCAACTACCTAGTCGTAGTGAAAGACCTAGTTATTGAAGATAACTATTTTAGCTTCACTCTAGAGGATCGCGGCACCGAGACCGTTACCACCTATAGTTTCATGCGAGTTCTGCCCGACCGCCCCAAATATACTCCACAAATCTCATACGCCGACGACATGCTAAAGTTCGGCTTCTTCACCTCAAAAAAGAGCCAGATCATTGATGAGAAATTGCAAAGCCGACGAGATGACGAAAAAATCACGTTTGTAAACCACTTCAATCCCAACGTTGATATCGTTTATTATTTCAGCAATGTTTCGCCAAATGATAAATGGGTCCGCGACATCGGCCGTGAAGCCGTTAACTTGTGGCAACAGGCCTTTGCAAAAGCTGGGATCAAAACTAAAATTGTTCTTAAAGACGCCCCCTCGGACGATAAAGACCTTGGCGATATTCGTTACAATATTATCAATCTCAACAACGATTTGGGCGGACTCTTAGGTCTTGGCCCCAGTCTTGCCGATCCAGACACTGGTGAAATTATCTCGGCAACGTCTAATTTATATGTTGAGACTGAGCGCAAATCCGTACTGGCCAGTCTGCGCCGCTATGTTGGCGAGCAAATTGGTCAGCGCTTTGACTTCATGAGTCCCAACACGATTGGCCCGGCACTAGGTAAGCTGGACATTCATAAATCTGAGCTTCTGCGCAACCTAAAGCTGGCGCTGAACAATCCTCAGTACGATTCTAAAACCCGTCAGTTGGGCGCTCCGATGTTTCCAAAATTGAGCACGCTAACGGACGCAAACGCCGACATGGGTGCAAGCGTGCCTTTGTTTAGCGACGCCGATTTGAAAAATTTGACGAATGGAAAATTTGAATCCTTCTCTGAGAACTATGGCGCCCTTTCGGCGGAAAGCGCTAATTTTGAGGGTGATTCTTTAGGAGAAGTTCGCGCCTTCACTCAGGACGACTGGGTTACCACTAAACTTGTTGAGAATATGCCTGAGTGTGAAGGCATTCGTAACCTTGTGGCTAAATACAAAGCTGCGCCAGGCGTGCCTTCGACTGAGGAACTATTGGCGGCCTCTAGTCCGTGCGCAATTCCTATGACCCAGTATGGTGCGCTCGCTGCACTCGTGCATGAAATGGGTCACAATTTAGGCTTGCGCCATAACTTTATGGGCACAGCGGACAAAGCGAACTTTTTTGCTCCTGAGGATTTCAACCTCACTTATTTAAAAGTTCCTCGTGACATGGCTGAAGCAAAGTCGAGCTCGATCATGGATTACTATGACTCACGTGACGGCCTTCAGGTTTATCCCGGTAAATATGACGTCGCGGCTCTCCGATTTGCGTACGCAAATAAAATTGAGACTGCCGGTGGTCAAATTAAATCCATTGATACAAACAAGACCATTTCAGAAAATCTTGGCGATGATACTCGTCGATTTTACTTTTGCACGGACGAGCATAACTACTTTGGTTCAGATCCACTATGCGCGCAATTTGACGTAGGCACGAGCGCTCTACACATGGTGACCACCTCTGCAAATTCTCTGTTCCGAGCGTTGAGCGGAACCTATAGATACCAGGCGGCTCCGTCTCTCTGGGTCTCGCCCGCAATTGATTCGACCATTGCGGTCACGGTCAATAGATTGCTAGTGATCAAAAAGCAGTACGACAGATGGCGAATTTTACTTTCGCAAGAATTGGGCGAAGGGCAAAAGTACCTTTCAAACATGTCGACCGAGGAATATAAGGCCGTGATTGATCGGCTTCTTAAATCTCCGCGCAAGAGTGAGGTCGAAGATCTCATTAAGGCTCGGAACGTGGCCGTTATGTCACTCGTCGATTTGGCATTTATGTCCAATCGCTATTGTGTCTCTGCAAATGCGGAAAACAAGACGGTACTGATTGAGCTTGCCAAAATTCGCAAAAGTGCTCAGCGCATGGGTTTCTTGGGTCGCATTGATAGCTGTCAAAGCGCCGAGGCAATGAACCAACTGAAATCGCTAGGCCTTACATTTAAGTCAGAAGTCGGCTTCGATTTAGATATGGGAAGCTACGAAGTCGACCCGGTCAAGGAACTGACAAATCCCGATTTTATTGGAACTGGAATCGTACGTCTGTTTGCCATGACCGTACTCACGACTCGGCGCACTCAGTTAAGAGTCAACTCGGTGCAAGGGTTTTCCCCCAGCATGATGGACGAGCCGGATATTCGTGATTTCGTAACGTCGTTACTGCAGGATCGTGTAATCAATGGCGCGTTTGTCGCGACTCAAGCGATTGACACAAAGTCTTATGCGCAGGCGCGAACCTTGAATCAAGACGACGTAAGTGCTCGCCTAATGGAAGCCGACGGAAAGACCCCGCAAACATATACCAATTATGAAGCAGAATCGGCTCTGCTTATGCAAATGACCGGTCTGATGTACCAATCGCTTTATGTTCCTGGCGACGCGTCTGAGTCTGGATTGCGCATTCGTCCTTACCAGACCGTGCGAACACAACAGCCCGAGGTCTTTAAAGATCGCATCAAAAATCAGCTGCAGGTGGATGCGACGACTTATATCGTGACCACTGTGGGCAGCGACCAGTCCCTCGCTTCGCAGATGATTGATAAGCTGTCGCAGATCAATCAAATGAGCGCCCTGGCAGCGTTGCCCTTAGATCAGGTCAAGCAGACTTTTGTTACGCTCAATGAACTCCTCACGAAGAATAATCTCTTGCTAGATGCGAAGACCGCCACCAACTTGGATTTTGTTAAGTATGGAATGGCGATTCAGAACCTCTACAAAGGACTTTCCGCAGACAACAAGACTGCAATTCAAGCGCGTGTTCTAGCCATGACTGTGGGCCAAGATATCCCCGTCTTTAATAAGGTGCTTCAGACCGTGATTCCACTTGCGCAGGCTGCTGGCATGGATCAGAAGGCTTTCTTCGCACTCCTGCAAAAATTGGTGGATGGCGGAGCGCCGGTGGGCGATGGCGAAACTCAGATTGCGGACGGACTGAAGAAGCCGTTTGACGGCAGCGCTTATAAGTCTGGAGAGTTTCCAGATGCGGCCGGCCTGAAGGTACGTGCTGACAATATCGCCAGCATGATTGCTTCGAGCCAAGTCGAAATGACTCTCTCGGGGCAAGATATTAACGCTCAGAAGAATATGCTTTTCAGATTTCTCAGTTTCTTTTCAAACTAATTTAATTTCGGAGCCTTCACGGGCTCCGTTTTTTTCTGTGACTCGGGGATGACCCTTGTTCAAAAAATTTTCTAAGGTCAATATTGAGATCAGCAATATCTGCAATCTTCAATGCAGCTTCTGCCCCGAAGTCATTCGTACCAAAAAATTAATGTCGCTAGAACTCTTCCGTCGGGTGATCGAGCAAGTCGCTCCGCTGACCGAGCAGGTTTGCTTTCACTTGATGGGCGATCCGTTGGTGCATCCGCAGCTGAATGAGCTGGTGGAAATTTGCCACGAGTCCCATGTTCGAATATTTTTTGTGACCAATGGGGTTTTGCTAAAAGAGAAGCAAGCCGAGCTGCTATTGCATCCAGCGTTTCGTCAGGTGAATTTTTCGCTGCACAGCTTTAATGATAATTTTCCAGATCGTGACCCGCGTGAATATCTCGAACGAATTTTTGCGTACAGTGAGCGGGCTACGGCGTTGCGGCCGGACCTGTATATTAATTTTCGTCTGTGGAATTTGCAGGAGCCTCGGGGCTCGCTAGGCGCGAACCAAGATATGCTCCGACGGATCTCCCAACGCTTTCAGGTGGCGATTAACGACAACATCGATGTGCGCACCCGAAAGAGCATTCATTTAAAAGATCGCCTGTACTTGCATTTCGACACCGAATTTATATGGCCGGCAATGGACCTGCCCGTCCTCGGCACTTCTGGGACATGTTATGGCCTGTCGTCACACTTCGGCGTGCTGGTCGATGGAACTGTGGTGCCCTGTTGCTTAGATAAGGAAGGATCGATTCCCCTAGGACTGATTCAGCGGCAGCCGCTGCTCGAGATTCTGAATAGCCCGAGCGCACGAGCGGTGCTTGAGGGATTTCAGGAGGGAAAGCTGGTCGAAGGACTTTGCCAGCGCTGCCAATACATAGAGCGGTTTAAGGAACTATGACTCAACGATTCGTCGAATGTAGTACATCATCACCACCGTTGCCATAACCGTACCGACCAAAATATATCCCTAGGTATCGAAATGCTCAAGTTTGCCATTTGCTGCGATAACGACAATTAATCCTGCGACAAGTGACGAGAGTCCGCCAGACAATTGCTGAAGCGATGAATTCACCGCCATAAATGAGCCGCGCTTATCCGGCGAAGGCAGTGCAGAAATCAGCGCCTGAGATGGAATCGTACGCGAGAATATTCCGATAAAAAAAAGTATCTGCACGATAATTAGCATCCACAGTGGTGTTGGCCCAAGATGGGTGTAGATTATCACCATCGGAATAGTGGTCGCCGCACCGAATACGAAGACGCGAAATTTTCCGAATCGATCACTCGCCCGTCCAATAATGGGGCCAATCATCATCGCGGCGACGCCGGTGACAAGATAAAGAATCGGCAAGCGGTCGTAGGGAATTTCCAAATTGTTCACCGCAAAAGCAGTACCAAAGGGCATGAGCATATAGGCGCCGGTGGTCAACAGCGCGGTGTTGGCAAAAGCTAAAAGGTAGCGAGGGATTTTGACCGTCGCGATCAAATGGTTAATTGGGTTGTGCTCAGATTTAAGCTTAAGATGCGCATTCACCGGTCGCATTTTAAAAAAGATTAAGATACCCACTGCTGAGCCGATTCCAACAATCATCAAGAACGGAGCATTCCATCCCCAAAGGTGGGAAAAATAAAGGCCCGCGGGAATTCCTAAAATCTGACTGGCGCCAAAAGCCGTTTGTAAAAGTCCCATGACACGGCCACGTTGTTCATAGACAAAAAGATCGGCCGTAATGGCGAGCACAACTGAGCCAATCACTCCGCCGAAAACCCCAGTCACGACTCTGGCCGCCAATAGCAAATTGTAATTTGGCGCCAAACCACAGACGAGCGTCCCGAAAATAAATCCCACGTAGAAGAATAGAAGTATTTTCTTACGATCAAAGCGGTCGGCAAAGCCTGCGGCGAGCAACCCCGAGGCACCAGCACTAAATGCATAGGCGGAGACTACCAGACCAAACTGCGCCGCTGTGATTTTTAATGTCGGCATCAGCAGCGCCCCAAGTGGAGAGATGATCATAAAATCTAAAATAATCGTGAACTGCAAAAATGCCAGCATCGCGACAACAAATTTTTGATAGCGGGTAAACGTCTCGATAGATCCTGCTTTATTTGTGCTCATCGAGCTATTCTTCCTTTGTCATCAAAACTTGCTTTATATCTTGCGAAATTTTGTGGGCGCTGACAAGAAGCTGACTCACTTGCCAGGGCTCTGTGTCAGGTTAAGTAAGGATTTGCATTGATGATTTGATGTCTATTTCGCTATTTTAGATGGGTGAAGCAAAAAAGTTTTTTTCAAATGGGGTTTCGGGGAATGTTGCCGATCACGACCGGGATTATCCCGTTTGGCGCTGTGATGGGGACCGTGACCGCCGATGCACACCTTAGTTTTTTTCAATCCACTGTGATGAATATCTTGGTTTTTGCTGGCGCATCGCAGTTGGCGGCCGTCGACTTAATGACCAAGAACGCCGCAGTGCTCGTGGTGGTCATTACTGGTCTTATTATTAATCTGCGTTTTATTCTCTACAGCGCAGCGATGTCACCCTTTCTGCAAAAATCTCCATTCTGGATTAAGTTTTTCTGCGCCTACAGTTTGACGGATCAGAATTATGCCGTGATGTCGGCCCATCAGGACAAACTTAAAACGGCTGCAGATTCGGTTCAGTTTTACATAGGTGCATCACTATGTATGACGTTGGTCTGGCATTCGTCGGTGATCCTAGGATTTGTCTTTGGAAACTTTGCTCCTCCATCGTTTGCTCTCGACTTTGCGGTACCGCTCAGTTTTGTCGCACTGGTGATCCCGACGATTAGAAATAGAAAGTACTTTTGGGTGGCGGCTTTTTCATCTGTTGTTTCGCTACTCCTGCAGCCACTCCCCTATCGCATGGGATTGATTGTCACTGCGCTGCTGGCGATTGGCTTTGCGACCGCTCTGACGCGAAAGAGAGTCGTGTCGTGATTGAGACTGGATATTTTTGGCGGTGTATTTTTATATTGGCGGCGGGAACCATCGCAATTCGTGGATCGATTATAGCGGTTTCGGCGCGAGTCCGGATCTCTGATCGCTGGCGTGAGATATTCTCGTTTATTCCCGCCGCGATCTTGCCAGCGTTTGTTGCGCCCGCGGTCTTTTTTCACCAGGGGAGCGTGGCTTGGGCTTTTGGTAAAGAGCGATTTCTTGTTTTGGTGGTGGCAACCGCAGTTTGCTATTTCTCACGCAGCACGCTCGCGACGGTCGCCTTTGGCTTAGTCGCGCTCTACTTCTTGCACCTAGCGTTCTAGTTCCTCGGCTTACGCTGTATGCACGATATGCATAACAATACCAATCAAACTGCCAATAACAAGTACGCCGTTTACAAAAAAACCGAGTGGGAATTTTCGCTCCGGGGGATTTTTAACGTACATATAGGAATAGTATTGGCGGAAGGCGATAAAAAGGACTCCCAATACGGCAGCCCACATCGTGCTCACGTAATGCGTGAAGGCCAGCATTCATCCTCGCCGTCTTTTCCGGGATTGCGAAGCACTTTTTCATCTATGATTGCCTTCAACTCGAATCTTCTGCGAAATCTCAATTTATCTTTTCCCTTTCTCGCGGCAAGATGAACCTTGATGGAGGGCAAACACAGTGAACACGCAACCGACCTTGACTGGCGATCTTCTTGAGCTCAGAGCCTTAAAGCAAGCCGACTATGCAGGGCTATTGAAGGCCGCGTCTGACCCGTTGATTTGGGAGATGCACCCTCAGCCCGATCGTTATCGGCCTGAGGTGTTTGAAAAATTCTTTGCCGAGGCCATGGCGTCAAAGGGCGCGCTAGCGATAGTGGATCGTAAGACCTCTGAAGTGATTGGGACTTCACGGTACTATGAGTATTCGTCAACGGACTCGTCGGTGGTGATTGGGTATACGTTTTTGTCTCGCAAGTATTGGGGTGGCGTTTACAACCGAGAGCTCAAAAGATTGATGGTGAACTATGCGCTCGAATTTGTGAAGACGACTTATTTTCACGTGGGCCTGGGGAATTTGCGATCGCAGAAGGCGATGCTTAGGGTCGGAGGCGTGAACACCGGAGTGCAGGAGATTCCGGTGTCCTATGCTCCGCCCAAAAAATCTTATGTTTTTAAGATTGAGAAGGCACTTACAAACTAATTTTTGATCGACAGCACTTCGTTTTTATTGAGGGTCAATATGCCTTTGGTGCCCGTACTGTCGCGGATGACCGTCATATTTAGTAATCCCGAGGAACTATGACATTTCGACTCAAACGGGTTTACGACATCCTTGGCGTAGAATTCTATGCGCTCTTCTATGGCACGGTCTGAGAGTTTTACCTCTTTGATTAGAGTTTCATCTTTTTTATATAATCCACAGACGTAATTGATACGTTCAGAGTGCTCTGTCACCAAAATTCCTTGCACTGCCGTGCCGTCGCTGAGCACCAGAGTGGCCTTGGTGGTCACTCGATTGAAGGCCCCCTCCTTGGACGGATCCGATTTGCAGCGAATACTATTCTCGTCGGAAGCACCGGCGCCCGAACCGATTTTATCACGCAAACGCCCCGCAAGTTCCGGAGGATTTGTCGAAATAATCTCTACTAGGTTAGAGCCAAAACCACCGGTGTCCGCCGTGTGACGGTTGCGTGTCGAAATGGAAAAATTTTTATCGGTTTGGGTGCCCACGCTAATAAATTCTTTGGGACCGACGATTTTTTCAACCGCGCGATTATAAATCCGCACATCACCTGTGGACTTCAAGTCTGGCCACAAATCAATACTGTCTTCACGGCTAACGACTTTTTGCCCGACTTTAAAGTTCGCGCCCAGGCTAAATCCATCTACTTTTTCGCATTCGCTGTACCAGCTCTGCAACTCGGCCTCGGTCTCCGGCTGATTCTTGGTCAAATCTTGGTCCGGCGCAAAATGACCGACAGTTTTATCGCTGACAGTGAAACCATTCCCGCTAGCGCTTCCGCCCGAACTGCCAGAGGAGCACGCCGCGAGCGCAAAATTCGTCACCAAAATGATAATTACTTCATTGATTTTCACATCATGCCCCATGGTTTAGATCATATTCCAAGCGGAGACCTTAATTGCAAATGTAGGGCCGTACAACCCGAAACGCGGGCAGTTCAAACTCAAAGTTTCCCGTCGGCATCACGCATTTTGGTAAGGACAAGTGCGATTGTTTCCAAATCTAGGCCGGCTTTTTTCATTAGAGACTGAGCTCGACCGAAATCGTCAGAGTCGATCGCCTCAAAGAAGGCGTCGAGCTTACCGATTTCGGCGAGCTTTTCTAGGACAAGAGTTCCTTCAAAATCGTTTTCATCCATTGAGAGTTTACGCGAAGAAAATCATTCGATTTTCCGTAGAGAAAGGCAAGTTAGAAATCCGCAGTCAGTCGCAATTAACACTACTGGTAAATACCCTTTGTGCTTGCTGCCCCGAGGGCCTCGAGTTGCAGCGAATGTTTCTTAAGCAGATCAGACGCCATCGATCTTAGTTGATTCTCATCTAGCTTTGCGATTTCGGAAGGGTTCAACGTATGACCCATTTTTGCCGAGATGTTCTGCACTACTTGATAACTGGCGTATGCGTGTGCGCTGGACTTGCCCGGCGCAGCCTCATCAGCGAAATGTTGCAAAAGTGCCTTTAAGCTCATCTTCGCTAAGGATAGCTCCGTTAGCTTCGCTCTGTACTCTAAGTCCGCAGCCTCGAGCTTCGGAAACTTAGTGTAGTCCGAATAATGTCGGCCCTCGTGAGCCAAATAACTGACGCGAAATTTCTCTGAGTCCAACTCATACGCCGGCTTTACACAATGAAGTTTGCTGTGATCCGCCCAGCCCCCGGTATATTTGTAATTAAATGTCGCGTACCCCAACCAGCCAAAAGTAATAAAGTCGTCCATCATTACGACCGGTAAGACGATAGAGAGGTCTCCGAGGTCGATGGGATAACTCTCTAACTTTTCTTTTTTCCAAAGAAGAAGATCCATATAAGGCTTCGTTCTTCCGAGTTGGCTATAAAATCCTTCTTTTTTTAGTTCTAGCCTAACGAAGTTCGCTAGATCTTCGGCCTCTTTGTCATTGAAGGGACCAACCTTGTGACCCTTCTTCTCGGCGATTTTAGATAGGTTATCGAACCAATAGCGATAGCCTTGGTCTACCGTTAGGTCTTGGCGAAGGACCTTCCGCCAGTAGTCTTCGTGCGCTCGTAATACCTCACTCGCGAAACCTGGAGTTGCGCGTTGGCTATCAGAGCCATTTTCAAATCGCGCGAGGTAGTTTTGTTTGAGTTCAATCTGCTCTGCGCTTAGTGAAGAGTCTTCAGTATCTTTGAGGTTACCCCCAAAATTTAGACCGCTTGTGACTTGAGTCTCTCCGTGTCAACCTAGACCGAAGGAGAGCCAAATGAAGAACAAGTTCACGGAAGAAC
>JAYVPG010000012.1:0-34894 GCA_043757545.1 Pseudobdellovibrionaceae bacterium | reverse complement strand
CCGTACGCAGGCTTCAAAGATTTCACGACCCGACAAAACCAAATCCTCCTTGGCCACAAGGCGTGCATCACCGCGAACTTCTTTGAGTTGAAGACCATCTGTCGTCACGTCTCCATTGGGAATGTCTTCGGCATAAGCTTGAGCGATCAGTTCGCTTAAATTCATCGCTACTGCCTCTGGTTTCTACTAGGGATGAGAATCGCGCTCTTTGAGCAGCTTTTTCAATTCTCTCTCAATGATTTGCGTGGCCAGTTCGGGAATCACTTTCCAAACGACAGACTCGATGACTTCCGCACTCTGCGCGCGAATGATCTGCTCGATTTGATCCGCGCTTAAAGTATTGATGCTGGTTTGTGCAGACGGAGAAGTCAGCGGTGTTTCGTCGACTGTCACCACGTCTTCACTCACGAGTTCGTCCATCTCCATGTCGAGTTCAACGGCTTGAATGACGGGCTCCGCAGCCTTTGAGGTTCCCTTTTTCGGATCTCGTCTTTGGAATTCGTCGTCATCGGGCATGTCATAGTCGACGGCGATGTGTTTTGGATCCAGTTCTTCAGGCTTAAAGTCTAGGCGATATTTGTCTTTGCCGGCTTTGGGAGCTGGGCCCGGCGCAAATTCATCTTCGCTCTTCATCGGCGGGGGAGAGTCGGTCGACGCACGTTTTTCCGCCTCGGCGTGGGCTTTGGGGAAAGTTAGAAATTGCGACAGTCGCTGATTTTGAGTGCGCGGGACCAAATCGGTCACCAGCTTGCGTAGCGCCGTCACATCGAAAGGTTTTTCCAATTGGGCATTGGCTTGCGAAGCCTGAAACTTGTCCTCGTCGAGCTCCATAAACCCGCTCCACATCAAGACGACGGGGATGGACTTAAGATCGTCATTCTCTTTGAGTTCGGCGCAGACGTCGTAGCCGTTCTTCTTTTGCAAGAGGACGTCGGCAAAGATGATGTCGGGTTTAAAAGTGGCCGCGACGGCGGCGACATCAACACCAATGTTGACAGGGCGAACCTCGACTGCAAAATCTTGCAGAGCCAATTGAAACACTTTTTTAATCGTCGAACTTTCGTCCGCGAGTAAGACGCGCAAAGCCATAACTTAAGTCAAATCGTTTTGTAATTGTTCGTCAAGCAAGTAAAGTAAGTTGTTCCCGTCAGGACGATCAAAAATTTCATGCAACTTATAGATCGCTATGTTCTTAAACTATTTCTTCTTTACCTTGCGGCGGGTCTCACCGTCTTTGTGACGTTGTATTTGACCTTCGATGCCATGCAGGTGGCTCTGCGCTACACCGACGCCGGGGCAGCTTCGCTAATAAAGTATTATAGCTACCATACACCTTGGGTCATCTATCAGCTCATGCCGGTGGGTTGTTTGATGGCGACGTTATTTACTCTGTCGAACTTAAACAGGACCAACGAATTGACCGCACTTTATAGCATGGGGGTTGGACTGACCCGAATCGCGACTCCTATTCTCATCGCGGTGGCGGTAATTTCAGCAATTAGTTTTGGAGTTGGCGATCAAGTTCTGCCGCGTTTGATGCAAAGGCGTAACTATGTGGAGTACGTCGAAATCAAAAAGCGCCCCGGTCTATACTCTACGGTGAAAACCAATAAAATTTGGTATCGCAGTGAGAATATTCTTTTCAATATCAAGACCCTAAATCCTCAAGAGCACAAAGCGCAGGATATTACGCTCTACTATTTCGATCCCAATTGGGAGCTCACGCAGCTGGTTGCCGCCAGTCAGGTTGAGATGAAAGGAAATCTTTGGGAGCTCAAAGATGGATTGGTCACGCTCTTTGCGGCCGAAAGTAGTTTTCCTCTGACAAAATCCTTCACTGAAAAAACAATCACTATGAACGAGGATTTAAAAGATATTCAAGCCACTGCGAATTCATCGGACATCATGAGCATCAAAGAGCTCGGCCGCTTTATCGAACGTAACAAAGAGGCCGGCCTTGAGACATTGCGCTACGAGGTCGACTACCACGCTAAGTTCGGTTTCGCTTTTGCCTCGCTGGTGATGTCGATGCTGGGAGTTCCGTTTAGTGTGAGCAAAAATCGCTCAGGCGGGGCATTTATGAGTCTGGGAATCTGTTTGGCTGTGGCCTTTGGTTATTGGACGGCTTACAGTTCTGCGGTTACTTTGGGCCAACACGGCGCTTTGCCTCCGATTTTGGCGGCCTGGGGACCTAACCTAGTCGCTATGGCCATAGCGACACTCTTTCTACGCCGACTGCGGCGCTAGCCTTCGGCCTAATAATGAGTTATAATAGGGTCTTATGGCCATTCTTGAGATTCTAAAATATCCCGATCCTCGCCTGCGCAAAAAAGGCGTCGCGATTAAAGCCGTCACTCCCGAGCTGAAACAGTTCGCGGCAGATATGCTCGAGACCATGCATGCGTCGAAAGGCATTGGTCTCGCCGCCGCTCAAGTCGATCGTCAAATTCGATTATTGGTGGCCGACACGCGCCCGCGCGAAGAAGGACGTTACAAGCTCGAAGACCTGACCGAGCTTGAGCAAAAAGTAAAACAACCGCTGATACTTTTTAACCCAGTCATCATCGCGAAGCGTGGCAAGACCACCTATGACGAAGGTTGCTTGAGTGTTCCGACGTATTTCGAAACTGTTGAGCGCTTTGATTGGATTGAGGTCACGGCGCTGGATTCCGATGGTCAGCCGATTCAATTTGAAACCGACGGGTTGCTGGCTATTTGTATCCAACATGAGATCGATCATTTGGACGGAAAATTATTTATCGATCGTCTGAGTCCGGTGAAATCGATGCGTATCAAAAGCAAAATCAAGAATTTTGGCTATCCGGATCCCAGTCATCCCGAGAGCGAAGATGAGCTTGATGAAGATGAGAGAGAAGAACACCGTCTGTGAGTCGCATTCGCGCCTTATTCTTAGGCACCCCAGAGATTGCCAGATTCTGTTTAGAGTCCATGATCAAAGACCCACATTTTGAAGTGGTGGGGGTGGTCTCGCAACCGGATCGCCCCGCGGGTCGAAATCTTCAACTTCAGCCATCGCCGGTGAAGCAGCTGGTGCAACCTCTGGGCATACCGGTTTTTACACCTGAAGATATCAATACCGACGAGATGCTGACTCAGCTTCTTAGTCTGCAAGCGGAGATCGTCGTGGTAGTGGCCTTTGGGCAAATTTTAAAAAAGAAATTCCTCGCGATGTTTCCCGACCGTGTGGTCAATGTGCATGCCAGTCTGCTGCCGCGTTGGCGAGGCGCTGCTCCGATTCAACGGGCTCTGATGGCGGGGGATAGTGAAACTGGAGTTTGCCTTCAGGTGATGGTGCGTAAATTGGATGCGGGACCAACGCTCGGTTCGCGGCGTTTTGTACTTACCCCCGAGATGAACGCCTTTGATTCTTACCGACTTTGCGAATCGTTGGGCGCGGAATTGATCGCGGTCGATCTTATGGATTATTTGCGCGGAAATTTGAGCGCCACGCCGCAGGACGAAGCTTTGGCCACGCATGCGGCTAAAATCGATAAAGCTGAGGCTGAAATCGATTGGAGTCAGTCCGCGCAGAGTGTGCATAACTTGGTGCGTGGGCTGGCTATGGGCCCCGCGGCTTACACCTCTTTTAAGGGTAAAATGCTGAAAGTCCATCGCACCAAACCGTCCGCTGAAGAAAAGAGTTCGCTGCGCCCGGGTCAAGTCGTTCAGGTCTCTGAGAAATCGTTGCTTGTTCAGTGCGGAACAGGCAGTTTAGAGCTCCTTGAAGTACAGCCGGAATCGCGCGCAAAAATACAAATCGATGAGTATCTGCGCGGCTACCCGGTGAAGGTGGGAGAACCCTTTGGCCGAGACAGACAAAACGACGCATCCAGCAAAAGGCTCACGCCCTCATAAATTCCTGATTGCACCTAGCATTCTATCGGCAGATTTTTCCCGACTCGGCGAAGAGATCGTGGCACTTGAGCGTGCGGGAGCCGATTGGATACATGTCGATGTGATGGACGGCCATTTTGTGCCGAATCTCACCATCGGCGCGCCGGTGGTTAAAGGTTTACGTGACGTGACGAAGCTTCCGTTTGATGTCCATCTGATGATCGACGAGCCCGAGCGTTATGTGATCGATTTTCAAAAGGCCGGCGCCGACTACCTGACGATCCATGTTGAGGCGAGTGAAAATGTTGAAAAAGCGCTCGTGCAAATTCGCAATGCGGGAATGAAACCAGGATTGAGTCTGCGCCCGCGCACTCCGATCGAGAGCATTTTTCCCTATTTGAAATTCGTCGATTTAATTTTAGTGATGACGGTTGAGCCCGGTTTTGGTGGTCAGGCTTTTATGCACGAACAAGTTTCTAAAATCACAGCGTTGCGCAAGGAATTGTTGCGGCAAAATACCCACGCGTTGATTGAGGTGGATGGCGGAGTGACGGATCAAACCGCGCGCACGCTGGTTGATGCCGATGTGCTCGTGGCAGGAAGTTTTATTTTTAAAAATGACTACAAGTCTGCCATAAAAGCTTTAAGGGAAGTGAAATGATTCAGCTCGATGGAGCCAACATCAACGTCGACAACGTTTGGAGGGTGGCCCACGGAGAGGCCGCTGAGCTTGCCCCCCAGGCGCGCAAGAAGATTCAAGCCTCCAGGTCCTACATCGAACAACGCTTGAAAGCCGGCGAAACTATTTATGGCGTGAACACGGGCTTTGGAGCATTCAGCAGCGTTAAAATTTCGCCGCAAGATATTATCCAGCTGCAAAAAAATCTAATCCGTTCCCACTCCGCGGGCATCGGCGAACCGTTTACGGTTGAGCAAACACGCGCCATCATGATGTTGCGCGCGGGAGCGCTGGCGCGTGGACATAGCGGTGTTCGCGAAATCGTTATCGATAAAATTTTAGAATTTCTCAACCTGGGTATTATTCCAGTTATCCCCCAACAGGGGAGCGTGGGAGCGTCCGGCGATTTGGCGCCGCTCTCTCACTTGGCTCTCGCGCTGATCGGTGAAGGCGAAGTTTGGCAGGACGGAAAAGCGGTCACGACCTCGTCGGTGCTCAAGAAAAAAAATATCCAGCCCTTGGAGCTGCAGGCCAAAGAGGGTTTGTCGTTGATCAACGGCTGTCAGGTGATGACGGCGGTTGGCTTGCTCGCCGCTTACCAAGCCCGTCGTTTGCTGTGGATGATGGATTTGAGTGGCAGTATGTCGCTCGAAGCTCTACGCGGCGGCCGCTCCGCTTTTGATCCCTTGATTTTTGCGACTCGTCCCCACCCGGGTGAGGCCAAAACCGCGCGCAATATTCTTAAACTTCTCGGCCCCACCTCGGAGATTGCCGAAAGCCATACCAATTGTCAGAAAGTTCAAGATGCCTACTCTCTGCGCTGTATGCCTGCGGTGCATGGGGCGGCGAAGGATTCTCTGCGCTACGCGATGAATGTGCTCGAGGTCGAATCCAACTCCAGCACTGACAATCCGTTGGTCTTTGCGGAAGAGGGAAAAATTCTTTCCTGTGGAAATTTTCATGGGGAGCCAGTGGCCTTTGTCCTGGATTTTTTGGCGATTGCGATGAGCGGCGTCTCGAGTATGTCGGAGTGCCGAATTGAAAAGCTGATCAATCCGGCGATGTCGGAACTCCCGGCGTTCCTCGCGCCGAAGGGCGGCCTAAACAGTGGGCATATGATTGTCCAAGTCGCGGCGGCCTCGCTGGTTAGCGAAAATAAAATTCTCGCACATCCAGCCTCGGTGGATAGCATTCCGACTTCGGCCGACAAAGAGGATCACGTGAGCATGGGCACGATTGCCGCCCGTAAGTTTTTGCAAGTGACCCATAACGCGGAAAACATTGTTGCCATGGAACTCTTGAGTGCTTCCCAAGCTTTGGACATGCTGAAACCTCTGAAGGCCGCGGCCTCGGTCAGTAAAGCGTTACAAAAGATTCGTGAAGTGGTCCCGTTTGCAGAAGAGGATCGTGTTTTTGCAAAAGATATTCTCGCTATCCGCGATTTGATCCGCGCCGATGCACTTCTTAAAGTCATTCATGAAAATGCAGGTGAGCTCGAATGGTGAGAACGGTTCGCGCGCCGACCGGCACAAAGCTGCATTGCAAGGGCTGGCTGCAAGAGGCCGCCTATCGCATGTTGCAAAACAATCTGGATCCGAACGTGGCTGAAAATCCAAATGAGCTCGTAGTTTACGGTGGGCGAGGAAAGGCCGCCAGAAATTGGGAGTGCTTCGATCAGATCTTAAGGGCGTTAACCTTACTCGAAAATGATGAGACCTTACTGATTCAATCGGGAAAGCCAGTCGGAGTTGTACGCACGCACGTCGATGCGCCGAGAGTCCTCCTTGCCAATTCGAATTTGGTTGGCAAATGGGCGACTTGGGAGGTCTTTGATGAACTCGAGCGCAAAGGTCTGATGATGTACGGCCAAATGACCGCCGGCTCATGGATCTACATTGGAACTCAGGGAATTATCCAAGGCACTTACGAAACTTTTATGGAGGCCGGGCGCCGTCACTTCTCCGGTGACTTAAAACATCGCTCGATTTTAACGGCTGGACTCGGCGGAATGGGCGGAGCGCAGCCTCTTGCGGGGGTATTTGCCGGTGCCGCAGTCTTGGCGGTTGAAGTCGATCCGGCAAAAATTCAGCGCCGTCTTGAAACTCGTTACGTCGATGAGGTCGCCAAAGATTTGGACGATGCGATTGCGAAGATCGAGGAGTACAAGCGTAAGGGAGTTGCGCGCTCCGTCGCTTTGCTTGGCAATATGGCCACCGTGATTCACCAACTCATTGAGCGTGGATTCAAACCCGATTTGCTAACGGATCAGACCAGTGCTCACGATCCTTTGCTCGGTTATACGCCCGAGGGATTGAGTTTAGAGCAAGCGTCTGCATTGCGGGCGGAAAATCCAGCAGCCTGTGTGGCGCAAGCCAAGCAGAGCATGGGAAAACATGTGCGCGGCATGCTCGAGATGCAAAAGCGCGGGGCCATAACCTTTGACTACGGCAACAACATCCGAGCGATGGCCAAAGACGCCGGTGTGCAAAATGCTTTTGATATTCCCGGTTTTGTCCCCGAGTACATTCGCCCGCTGTTTTGTCTGGGCAGCGGACCATTTCGTTGGGTCGCGCTCAGTGGCGATCCAGAGGATATTCGGGTGACCGATCAGGCACTCCGTGAGCTTTTTCCCCATAAGAAAAGCTTACTGCGCTGGCTCGATATGGCGGAGCAGCGCATTGTTTTTCAAGGGTTACCGGCGCGAATCTGCTGGCTCGAGTATGGCGAACGGGCCAAAGCCGGCCAGGTTTTCAATCAGCTCGTGGCCAGCGGCAAGCTCAAGGCGCCACTTGTCATTGGTCGAGATCATCTCGATTGTGGATCGGTCGCTTCACCGAACCGCGAGACCGAGGCGATGCGTGACGGATCCGACATGGTTGCCGACTGGCCAATCCTCAATGCCCTAGTGAACACGGCCTGTGGCGCCAGTTGGGTGAGTTTTCACCATGGCGGCGGAGTCGGAATGGGCTACTCCCTTCACGCGGGACAGGTGATCGTCGCCGATGGAACAAAAGAGGCAGCCCTTCGACTGGAAAGAGTGCTCACGGCGGATCCCGCGATGGGGATTTTTCGTCATTTCGATGCGGGTTACGAGACCGCACAGAAGGTCGGCAAAGAGCGCGGCGTGATTCGCCATGGCATTCCATTTCCAAATTCGCCTGATTAAAAAAGCTAGACATCGTATTCCCCTTACGCTTTCATTAGAAGGTAGTTTTAAAAACCGGAGGACATCTTATGAAACCGCAGCATCTTATTTTGATTGGTTTGGCGCCTGTTCTAGCACTGTCGCTGGGCTGCGATCGCAAACCGAGTCTAGCATCTGACAAAGCAAAACTGAGCTATGCGATTGGGCAAAACATTGCACAAAACATCAAAGCTCAAAACATTGATCTGGATCCCAAAGTTGTAGGATTCGCAGTTCAGTCAGGCCTGAAGGGCGACAAACCTGAAATCAGTCAGGAAGACCAACAAAAAGCCATTCAAAATCTTCAACAGCAAGCTCAAGCCAAAGCAATGGCTGAAGCTGAGAAGAACAAAGGCGGAACTCTTGAGTTCTTGAATAAGAACAAAGAAAAAGCCGGCGTAAAAACGACTTCCACTGGGTTACAGTACGAAGTTCTAAAAGAAGGCAAAGGCCGCAAGCCCACTCTCAAAGACAAAGTGACTGTGCACTACACAGGAACTCTGATCTCGGGAACAAAATTTGATTCTTCACACGACCGTGGTCAGCCCGCAGAATTTCCTGTGAACGGAATCATCAAAGGCTGGCAAGAAGCTCTTCAATTGATGCCCGAAGGCTCAGTTTATCGCCTCTACATTCCGCCTGAACTTGGCTACGGAGCTCAAGCTCAACCCGGAATTCCACCGTTCTCAGCTCTGATTTTCGACGTTGAGTTGATCAAAGTTGGAAAAGCCGAAGCTGCTAAAAAATAATTTAATTTAGTAAAACGATAAAAAAAGGCTGGGTTTTCCCAGCCTTTTTTATTTTTAACCGTTCATCGGCCAGGCTCTTCGACTTAATTCCCAATCGCTCGTGCTTCGATGGTCTTGGTGATCGAGTCAATCGGATCCTTCGCGAAAACCTGACGATCCAGAACCGCAGGATTGATCAACCGCGATTGCTGAATGTCCGTGTGTTTTATCTGAGAGATCTCTTTGTCTAAGCCAACTTGTTGAATGACCAGCGCCTTAAAGTCTGGCGCAGAACACTGCGCGCGAATCGCACTGCTGTACTGCTCTGTATTTTTAAAGAAGCTACAGAATGCCTGCGCCACTTTCGCAGTCGTCTGCGAGGTACGTAGGTTGAGCAGGCTTGTGGCTCTAAAGTTCGCCCATGAGTCGTGTGCTTCGCTAACGACGTCGTTAGCTGGCAAGGCTTCCCAGTTGATGGGTCTGAGCACGAGCGAGCGAAAGACCTCAAGAGGATCCGTGGTGGTCCAACCAAAGGTGACCGGGTAGGTAATTGCTTTGGGGTCGATTTGCTCAATGCCAGAGTAAATTTCTCGTCCATTTTGATTGATGTAGATTGTGAATTGGCGACTGTCAGCCAGCGCTTGTTTCACTTGAAAGTTTAAAAACTGAGGCGCTTCGCGAGTCATTAGGAAATCTTCGATCTGCTGCTTTGCACGCGTGAGCAGGTACTGTCCAGAGGCATTGCCCCATTCTGTGGCGGCTTCGGCCTCCATCCGATCGATTTCTTGAGTGGCCCAATTGCGTAGACCAATGTTTTGCACAGTGTATGTACCGTAGGGCTTCGCAAATTGTTGGTCGGCTGCGGCCACATCACTACCCACGAGTTGCATAATCGTGGCGGCATCGGCGCCGGGGGCTTGTTGAACCATTTCAGCGATCTTTTGGCACTCTGAACATTGTCCAGACATCGCTGCCAGTTGATTCTCTAATTTTGTGCGTAACACTTTTAGCTTTTCAATTCGGGTGCCGGGATCGAGCAGATGATCGATCTGTCCGCGGAAACTATTGTACGTGCAAAGATTCTGAACGTAGCTTTGCCACTGATCGCGTTTGGAAAAATCAAAACCTGCACGTGATTTCAAAACCTGATCAAGGCCAGTCAGAAACCCAGCGATGACATTCCCCGCCAGCGCAATCGGCACTCCATAGGGGCCAGCGACTGAGCCGATCAAAGTAGAAGCTTCGCCGACGAAGCCGGCCAGGGCTCCCAACTGTTTACCCGAAGCGTCTTCGCTGAAACATTGGTTTCCGTTTAAAAACAGGTCGTTTAGGCTCGCCACTTTTTTGGTTAAACTCTCGGCGTATTTACGGACTAGGTCGGAATCGACTTCGGAAAGTGGGACATCTTTGCCCTTTGCCACGATATCGAGAACTTTTTGTCGATCGTCATCGAGTAATTTCTTAAGTGTGTCGACCTGCAACTCAACATTCTTGCAATTGCCTTTGTCCTTAATCGAAGTCTTGATAGTTTCGAGTTTGCCGATCATCGAGGCGTACTCTTCACCAACCGCGGGACATTGCAAAACTGGAAACATTTTGCCGAGATCTGGATTTGTGCCCGTCGCTAAGGCTGAGATCGATGTGAAAGCGAAAATAAGAAGCGTAATTGTACGTTTCATGAGTACCCCCTAACGCACAGTGCATACCGTGCAAGGGTAAGAATTGAAATGATGCATGGACGATTGGAAATTTATGCATAGTGCTCTGACTGTCTTCACTGAAATTGGCGAAATACTTACGCTCAAAGGCGCAGCGGACAAAGACGCGCGGCGCGTGAGTGAGGCTGATCTGAGCATCCTCGTCGAGGCAGTATTAGTTTCGTTCAATGGGAAAATCGTGTGGTTGGGAAGTCGTAGTGAATTTAAATCTTCACTTTTAGATTCTTGGGGTGGAGAAAAATCGGCTGAGTTTGTCTCGCTCAATGGGAAAACGATTTTGCCGAGTTTTGTTGAGTGCCACACCCATTTGATTTTCTCGGGCAATCGGGCGCACGAGTTCGAATGGCGGATCCAAGGTCAAACCTATCAAGAGATTTCGGCAAAAGGTGGTGGCATTCGCTACACCGTGAATGAAACGCGCAAGAGTTCGGAAAGTGAGCTTCTTGAGCACGCCCAAGCTCGCGCCGATATTTTTCTACGCCAGGGCGTCACCACTCTTGAGGCTAAGAGCGGATATGGACTTGATGTTGAGACCGAGCTGCGGTCGCTTAAAGTGGCGCGCAGCTTAAAAGGCCCGCGCATCATCGCCACTTATTTAGGTGCACACTCGAAAAGCCCAGATTTCCCTGATCTAGATTCCTATCTTGAAATGATGTGCGAAAAAGTCCTTCCGCGCGTAGCCCATGAAAAGCTTGCCGAAAGGGTGGATATCTATATTGAAAAGGGTTTTTTCACACTTGGGCAGGCGCGCAAGTATATGCAAAAAGCTCGCGATTTGGGATTGGGGATTGCGGCCCATGTTGAACAATTGAGTGAAATGGGTGGAACGGATCTGACTTTGTCATTTGCGCCGCAATCGGTGGATCATCTGGTTTTTGTGAACGACGCCACGATCCGAAAGATCACGGAGAGCTCAACGACTGCGGTGCTACTACCAGGGTCGGATTTTTATCTGCGCATGCAATACCCTCCGGCCAGAAAATTGATCGATGCCGGCGCGCGAGTCGCCATTAGCACAGATTTCAATCCGGGCACTAGTCCCACTCAAGATTTGAGTTTAATTGGCGTGCTCTCACGTTTAGAGATGAAAATGACTCTGCCCGAGGTTCTTGTCGCGTACACCTTAGGAGCCGCCTCTGCACTTGGAAAAGCCCGAGAGCTCGGTTCACTTGAAGTAGGAAAAATGTGTGATTTCAATATGTTAAGTGGATCGTGGCGAGATCTCTTCTATTCGGTGGGTCAACATCCCGTAGAATCCGTGTTTCAAGCGGGTCAGCGCCGGATCTAGGTTTACGATAAAAACAAAAAAAGATTTTGATTTTCTGTAAGTTTCTTTCCTACTCTTGAGCTATCAGGGGTGTGTTGTACAGGGACGTTACAACTTTGCATCAGATCAAGGAGATCTAAGCATGGCTCAATCAGTGATTCATCTGACCCAATCGCGGTTTTATTCTCCGGTGTTTAACGCCGCGGTTTTTGATGGACCGATTCGAATCTACTTTGCGCAACATCAAGAGGCGCTGGCTCTGCAAGTCTACTTTCGCTTGCAACAGTCACTGAAAGAGACCTACGCGACTTTTCGCAAAACTTTTAAGCAGCACGGGCTCACTGTTTTTTTAATGCTCTATCCAAATCTAGAATCGTTCGAGAGTTCATTTTCGAATGAGAAAACTGAAGGTCTTTGTTTGTCCGAGCGTCTGGGCGACGACTACGTCTTGGGCGTGCGCGGTCCCTTAGAAGATGGACAATACGAAGAAGTATTTAAAATGGTGCAAACTATTTTACAGGCTCAGACACCGGCGATGATTCCTGAGATGGCTCTTCTTTAGAGTCTTCGGGCTGAATCTCTTCGGTCATTGCGCGGATCAGTTGATCGCGCGCCTTGGGCTCATTCCACTTAAACGCACCTTTGGCTTTCCAGACGATCTGCATTTTCGGATTGATTAGAAAATGCTGCGGCAGATCTTCGACTGCGAACGCTTTTTTCAGTTCACCTTTGCGGTCAAACACACTCGCCAGTACGATGTCTTGCTCGCTTAAAAAACGCCGAGCGGCCTCAAAGTTTTCTGATTTTGGATCGTCGACATTCACTGTGAGAATTTCAAACTCGGAACCTTGATATTGTTGGCCCAATTGATTCAGCGCGGGCATCTCCTCTAGACAGGGGCCACACCAGTAGGCCCAAAAGGTCAGGAGTGTCCAATGGCCGGCAAAACTTTCTGGTTTAAGGATCCTCTCCTTACTTTCGTCCGAGTATTCAAAATGAGGAAGGTTCTGTTGAAGATTAGGCTTCACGGACAAATCTTTCAGCGAACTGGTCCAGACGGTAGTGTTCAACTGCGATAGGCTGTAGATCACGACACCGATAAGAATGATCGCGGCAATGGCCATCCCAGCCATCAAGCGATAGGTTCTTTTAGGAGAAGGCTCCTGGGAAGGATTGCGTGACGAAGAATTGGGCGACGAAGAACTCATCTCAGCACATTAGCTTGCGCGGTCAGCGCGGTCAAATCGTCGTGGAATATGTTCTGCTTCTTGTGGTGGGTGTCGGAATCGCCGTTTTGATTACGTCGACAATGGTAAGTCGCAGCGCAGATCGACCGGGATTCTTGATCAAAAAATGGGTTGATATCATTCAAACCATTGGTAGCGACACCGCCGATGACCTGATGTCGACTCCGGCTAAATAAATATTGAATCGCGTTTCTCTAGCTCGGCGTTGAGTCGATCTTGCATCTTTTCTTGCAGATCGTCGGCCAGTTCGCGCACCAGTTCACGATCGTTTGCCGATTCTTTTTTGTAGGGAAGGTAGATCGGCTCCATAAAAATAATTTTCCATTTTGAGGGCAAAGGAATCAAATTGAGCGGTAAGGGCAGAACGACGCCGCGTAAAAATTTGGTGAATTTAAGTCGACTTAAATTCACATGAGTCTCTTCTGCACCAAGAATGAGAGTGGGAACAATGGGGGAACCGGTCTCGAGCGCCATGCGCACAAAGCCACGTTTGAACTCTTGCAGATGATAGGCCTTGCTAGAGGGCTTAAAATTTCCGTACTCGCCTTCGGGAAACAGGACGACCAATTGATTTTTATTGAGTGCCTTGATCCCATTGTCGGTCGTGGCCTCAATAAAACCCAATTTGTTGGCGGGGATAGAGGTCGTCTTAGTCAAAAACCATAGATGATGAGTGAGAACCCTGGGCGGGCGGCCCGAGGCGCGGGTAATTTCATGTTGTAAAACCATAGCGTCAAAACCAGAGACACCGGAATGATTTGGCGTGATCAGTGCCCGCCCGCGTTTGGGAAGATTTTCGCCGCCTTCGACTTGCACGCGAAAATAAGTTTTCATTAACTCTAGAAAAAAATGCGGCAGGAGCTTATATAAAAGCGTGTCGCGGTCGGAATTGACCAGCTGATCCAAAATATCTTCGGCCTTTAGGCGGAACAGTTGCTTCACTTTCATCACTTCACACAATACCCTAAGATCGTTGAACTGAATATCCGCGGCAGGGAGCATTAAATGGCCAATTCCTCTGAGTACATTCTCGCCCTAGACCAAGGCACGACGGGCACGACAGTATGTTTGCTAGATCGACGTGCGCGCATGGTGGCGTCGGTCAATCGTGAACATCCGCAAATTTATCCAAAACCCGGTTGGGTCGAGCATGAACCTGAAGCCATCTGGAAGTCGGTCGTGGATGGAATTGCACAAGTATTGAGCCAAGCCAAGGTCAGCGGGTCACAGATTGCCGCGATCGGAATCACCAATCAGCGCGAGACTGTTGTTTTGTGGGATAGAGCGACGCATAAGCCAGTTTACAATGCGATTGTTTGGCAATGTCGTCGCACGACTGAGTTTTGCGAAAAACTTAAAAAGGGTAAGCACGCTCGCGTGATTAAGAAAAAAACCGGTCTGGTTCTGGATCCGTATTTTTCAGCGAGCAAATTGCGTTGGCTTTTAGAAAATGTAAGTGGCACTCGCGCGCGCGCCGCGAAGGGTGAGCTGCGAGCGGGGACAATCGACAGCTTTTTATTATGGAGACTGACTCAAGGAAAAAGTCACAAGACTGATGTTTCCAATGCCTCGCGCACGCAACTGATGAATATTCAAAATGGCGATTGGGATCCAGAGTTACTTAAGATTTTTCAAGTTCCGCGCGGTATTCTGCCGGAAATTCTTCCCTCCAGTGGCGAGTTCGGAAAAACCGTGGGTGTACCTGGATTGCCCGATGGTATTCCGATCGCGGGGATCGCAGGTGATCAACAATCCGCGCTTTTTGGTCAGGCGTGTTTCGACGTCGGCTCAGTCAAATGCACTTTTGGAACGGGATCGTTCTTGCTGATGAATACCGGCAATAAAATGGTCGTTTCAAAAGCGGGATTGTTGACGACTGTGGCTTGGCAGCTCAAGGGCGAGAAGAAACTCACCTATGCACTCGAGGGCGGCGCATTTATTTGTGGCGCGGCTGTGCAATGGCTGCGCGATCAAATGCAGTTTATTAAATCGAGCAGCGAAATTGAAGTGCTGGCCAAGCAGGTGGCCTCGACTGACGGTGTATTTTTAGTTCCCGCGTTTGTCGGACTCGGTGCACCTTACTGGGATCCCCAAGCGCGTGCAGCGATTGTTGGGATGACTCGTGGAACAAGTCGCGCTCACCTGGCACGCGCCACTCTTGAAGCCATGGCTTTACAAAATGTAGATATCCTGGTCGCGATGGAAAAAGACCTGGGTCGAAAAATGAACACCGTACGGGTCGATGGCGGTGCGGCGGCCGATGATCTATTGATGCAAATGCAAGCCGACTTTTTAGGAGCTTCGGTTGAGCGTCCCGCGCAAACCGAGTCAACGGTCCTCGGCGCTGCATTTCTTGCGGGTCTTGGCGTTGGGTATTGGGCGAGTGTCGCGGATTTAAAGAATGTTTGGGCTTTAGAAAAGGAGTTTAAGCCAGTGCTCGGGAAAGTTGAAAGAACGCGACATTTAGCGGCGTGGCATGAAGCCGTTGAGCGTGTGCGGCGTATTTAGAGCCAGATTGATAAACAAATAATATATACTTCCGCTAGCGAATGCCTTTGCAGGTGCACTCGTTGGACCGACAATAAAAACCCCTCTGACCATTGAATATCTGCAGGTCGCGGGTCTTTTGATTTTCCCATTCGACCACGCCATGTAAACCATTTTTAAAACGCAAATTTTCTTTGCGCTGCTCATATATTTTCTCACCTTGACGTAAAAAATCGTCGCGCACTTGATTCACCTGCTCAAGCGGGATGACGAGCGGTGTGGCCAAGGGAGTCGGTAGACCTTCTTCGTCTACGTCAAACTCGCGTATCTCGGCTTGGGTCTCGGTGGGCGCGATCTGCATGCGTCGTTCAAGTCCGCTCGAATCACGTCGATGCAGGTTTTGTAAGGTCAGTTGGCGGCTTTCGATCTCTCCGTTTTGTTCGGCTTGTAAGAGCCATTCGTCTGGCGAGTGGGGAGACGTTTCCGAATTGGGGAAACATTTTTTGAATTCGGTGATGAAGGCATTTGGTGAGAGTGTTGGCGGAGCGAGCGGGGGAGTCGGAGTCGGCGACAGTGATAAGTGGGGGAGATCTGAGGATGAGGCAGTGACCGGGGAAGAGCCTGGAGCTGGGGCTTTTTCTCGTAGTGTGAACCAGGCGAGAAGAACCCCGACGATCAGCAGAAGTGCGCGGCTAGTTTGCCTCATTGACATTTGGGGTCCACAATTCCCAGGACTGACACGAGCGGGCCAGGGGAGAAGGGGAAACCTTATTACCCCAGCGATAATCCATATCATCCATTGGACTACTCGAAAGTAGGCCCGAGAACATACGGCGCTTCGCTTCTGCCAAGTCGATGGATTGACCCTTAGCGTATTTAACAACGCAGATCGAGTTGGCGTCGATCGGGGCTTTGTCTTGGCCATTTAACTCTTCACGCGCCGAGGCGCCTGGCTGCGGAAAAATCTTAAGCATTTGTTTTAAAACAGTGGCGTCGATTTTTTGTGCACCTGATTTCGACGCCTTCACGAAGGCGCGGCGAACGTCGGCCAAAGAATCAAACAGACGGTGATCACGACTTGGTGTTGAGTACTGATCGAAAGTCGCGAAGTTCATGCACGCGCCGCCGCTGTCGCGTAAATACTGAACACCCTCTTGAACAGCCGAAACTCTCTGCTTAAGATCTTCACAAGCTGCCCCGGCCAAGCGAACAAGCTTAGCGCTGGTTCCCTCTTTGCGATTTTGTAACCGGCGCTGACCCTCGGTCGACCATTTGCCTGCGGCGATCTGATACTGCTCCACACTATATCCGGGGACCGTCCAAACAGGCTGCTGCAGGTATTCAAGTGGGCGCCAATCGCGAAATCCTGCATTGCCTTCGGGGGTGTGGTTGCCTTCGAAGACCCAGACACCATTTGGCCAGGACTGCCGTTGTTGCAAAATTATGCTCGAGCTTCTGCCGACCGTAGAATTGAAAATAAGAAATGGCACGCCGATATCTAATATATCTTTGATCGTCCAGCTGTGATGATTGACCTCGGTGGTGAGAATCAAAGCCCCCGGGCGTACAGCCGTTTGCGAAAGTGCGATCGGAAAGGTGTCATTTGGCACCGAGTGGGTGGAAACTACATCGAACATCATGGTCAAAAAGGCCCTGGCTTTTTCGGCTTCGGAGGGCAATCGGTCGAAGCGTTTCATTTGATTGGTGATCAAGCGGTTGCCGCCCGAGGGGTCTAAAATCGCAAACGGTAAGCGACGCACATAAGAGTAGATGATGCGCATCGAATAGACCGTGTCGGCGCAATCGAGTCTGAGTCCTTTAAAGGGGTTGGCTTCACCACTGGGTAATGTTTCCAGAGTAAAAAAGTCATTGCGCCAGTTGGCTTTGACCCATTGAGAGTAGCTCACTTCTTCATCACTCGACCATGTGCGAGTGTTTTCCCAAACCGCTGCCTTCGCAGTTTGGACAGTGAGGAGGAGTGACAAAACTACGAATCGGAAATTTTTTATTGTCTTCATATCGGAAGAGCTATTGCACCAAGTATGCCGACCTCACGCGAACAGTTGAGGGATCGGGCAAAAGTAAAAACGGAAATTTTGGAACCTAGACGGCGCAGTTTTCCACGCTAAAATTCCTGGTCCTGTTGGGTTTCCACGCGGGTTTTTCGAGTTGTTCGGGTTGATGCCGCGGTCGCGCCAAACTTTGCTTCGAGTTGGTTGACCTCATGGATCCAATGAAAGGTGGGTTTCGCGTTGCCCAACTCTTTGACGTTCAAGTACTTTTCATTCGAGGCCGGAAGGTAAATATGCTTGAAGCCCAGTTTGATCGCTTCTTTGATTCGCTCCATCGCCAGATTGGCGCCGCGCACTTCACCGGTCAGGCCTACCTCGCCGAAAAAACAGCTGCTGGCGGGCAGTGCGATTTGTCGTTCACTGGACACCAGGGCCGCGACCATGGCCAAGTCGACGGCGGGCTCGCTAATTCGTAACCCGCCGACCACATTGGCGTAGATATCGCGATTGGTGAAGGTCAACGAGGTATGCTTCTCAAGAACGGCCGCTAGCATATGGACGCGGTTCACGTCTAGGCCGATCGAATTGCGCCGCGGAGTCGGCATATGGGTCGTTGTGCAAAGCGCTTGAATTTCACAAAGGACCGGTCGGCTGCCTTCCATCGCGGCAAAGACCGAAGAGCCATAGCGATTTTCTCGCCGTTCCTCTAAAAAAAATTCGGAAGGGTTGGCCACTTCGGTCAGGCCATCGCCGGTCATCGAAAATACACCCAGTTCGTTGGTCGCGCCAAAGCGGTTTTTTAACGCCCTCAATATACGGAATTGCTGATGGTTGTCGCCTTCAAAAGCCAAAACCGTGTCCACCATATGTTCCAAAACTCGTGGACCTGCGAGCGATCCATCTTTAGTGACATGTCCGATCAATATCACAGTGATTGTTTTAGTTTTCGCAAGCGTGAGTAGACGGGCGGCGCACTCACGCACTTGCGAAACGGAGCCGGGTGCGGATTCCACATCGCTGGTGAACACTGTTTGGATGGAGTCAATGATCAAGACATCGGGTTTTCTTTCAAGTGCGGTCGCTAAAATATTGTCGAGCGAACTCTCAGCAGCTAAATCCACGCGTTCGTCTTTTAGGCCTAAGCGACGGGCGCGCAATGCTGTTTGCTGAACGCTTTCCTCTGCACTGATGTATAAAACGCGGGCATCTCGTCGCGACAGCGCGCCGGCAATCTGCATCACCAACGTGCTTTTACCAATACCGGGATCGCCGCCTAGCAATATATAGCTGCCTTTGACCAGGCCTCCGCCTAGAACGCGATCGACTTCCCCGAGTCCAGTGGAAAATCTTTGACCGGAATCTAAAGTCGGCGTGTCGATAAGATTATAAACGTCCATAAGGGTTCCCGTGCTGGAAGACCCTGAGCCGCCCTTGGAAACCCATCCTTTGCGCTCGATAGTCGGCTTTTCTTCAACAAATGTGTTCCATTCGCCACAATCGCTGCAGCGGCCTTCCCATTTGGAGCGCTTTGAACCGCAATTTTGACAAACGTAAACCGTTTTTGCTTTGGCCATTTTCACTCCGTGTGAGGACGTGTCATTTCTGCTCTTAGCGAATGCAAACGATCGGGCCGCCTGGAGCTGAATTTTCTGCGATCTGGGCTCGTTTTTTATCCGGCTTTTGGATTAGAATTTAAGTTCGGGGAAACCGCAAGGGGAGGCTTTGGTTTGGGGTTCCGTTTTAGCAAAATTATGCTGGCCTGCGTATGTTTCCACGTCGCTTCCGCGAATGCGCAACTTCCTGCCAAACCGGCACTGGCTCCCATTGTTCCATTGCTTACGGCGTCACCAACAGTCGCACCTGAGGAAACGGCGCGTGAGGCTTTCAAAAAGGGCGTTGCGGCGTTTCAGAAGAAGCAATTCGACGCGGCGGTGACGGCCCTTTTACAGGTTCCCGAACTGGGCGGTTATCTCTCGCTTTATAAACATTGGTATCTTGGTCAGGCCTACCTAGAACTTGGAAAGTACAAAGAGGCTGAGCCTGAGTTTGGAAAAGTCGTCCAGGGACAAGCCTCCAGCGAACTGAAATATCAGGCGCAGTTCAATTTGGGTGAGGTGGCTTTGCGCCAGAAAAAATACCGCGACTCTGTGGCGCGACTGCAGCCGCTGGAGCGCAAATGGCGCCATTCCTATCGGTTTCCTGAAGTCTTGTATCGCATGATGACGGCAGAGATGCGTTTAGGAAATTCTGCGAACGCCTGTAAACGCGCCCGTAAACTCTATGCGAAGTTTCCGTCTCATCCATTGGTGATTGATTGGGGAAGCAATTTGCATTTGGTGCAAGTGGACGGCAAAACTTTGGCCTGTAACACCGAGAAGGATGATTTCGCCGACCGCATTCGTAGTCTTCAGTGGGCCGGTGAATCCGAAAAAGCCCATAAAGAACTCACCGATCTCTTAGCTAAAGTTCCGGATGAGGATCGCTTGCGACTGGATTTGGTGCTCGCCGGATTCTTGGTCAATGAAGGTTCCGTCGACGACGCACTGAATTTGTTGATTCGCTATTATCCTCAGCAAAAATCAAACTTAAATTATCTGACCCTCTTGGGGAAAGCTGCGGCTCGTTCGGGAGAATATCAAACGGCGGTTGGGGCGTACGAGCGCGCTTACAGTTTAAATTCCAAGACGAAAAAGGGGCGCGAGGCACTTTTTCAGGCGGCTTACCTGAGCTATCAGTTTCAAGATTATGATGGGGCAGTTCGCAAGTTCCAGGAATTTGCCAAAGCCAATCCACGCTCCGGATTGGCCAAGGATGCTCAATGGCATTTGGCGTGGCTACAGTACTTGCGCAGTGACTACAAGGGTGCGATTGAAAAATTTGAACTCGTGCGCAAGAGCTCGAAGACTCGCCGCGGGAACACCGACAGTTTGCAAGAGCGATTGCTCTATTGGTCGGCGATGGCGCATATTCGCTTGAACGAATGGCTCGATGCGAATCGCTCGCTGCAGATGATCGTCGATAAGAATCCCTACTCCTACTACGGACTCGCCGCTCAAGCTCGCTTGGATCAAATCAAGCCAAAGGTTGAAGACGCTCGCCCACGCTTTCCAACGTCGATGAAGTTGGTTCCTATGGAAGGCGAAACGATGGATACGCCTCCGCCAGAAACGGTGGCCGTCAAAGCCGAGTCGCAAGAGAGCGAAAGTGAAGAGGATTTGGCTGAGGGCTCGGGGGAAGACACCGTGGCGCAAAGTGAAGAGGGTGGGGACGAGGAAGTCGTCGTTCAAGCCTCTGACTTTAAAGATCCCGCATTGCGTGCACGAATCGATGTCGCGCAAAAGTTGATTCAAATGGGACTGAATGATTTGGCTCGCTGGGAATTGCTCGAGGTCGAACGCCGGACCCGCAATCGCCAATATTTGCGCATGCTCATGACGGCCTACGAAGGCATCAATTCCTTTCAACGCTCGGCGAGCATTGCGGAATTAAATTTCGGCAAAGAACGTGAAACGGGCGGCCTGGACGGCGCGCGTGGCATCTGGACCCTGATGTATCCGCAAGCTTACAAAAACCAAGTGGCCAACGCCGCCAAGAAGTACTCGGTGGGTGCGGAATGGATTTGGGCCATCATGCGCACGGAAAGTTTATACAAGACGGACGTAATTTCTCCCGTGGGTGCACGGGGACTGATGCAACTGATGCCACTCACCGCACGCAACCTCTACCGCGTCAGCGGCGAAGCCACGCCCGATAATTTAGACCTTCTCGATTCCGACACCAACATCCGCTTAGGCGGCCAATACCTGGCCCGCTTAGGCCAGAAATTCAACGGCCAACTCCCACTCGTCGCCGCAGCGTACAACGCGGGCCCACATCGCGTTGAGAGCTGGCTGATCAGCTTCGGCCATCTCGACACAGACGAATTCGTCGAGCACATTCCCTTCCTAGAAACCCGCAACTACGTAAAAAAAGTAGTGCGCAGCCACACACTCTATCGCAGACTCTACGCCAAAGACCTCAAGACGGTTGACTACCTTGCCAAGGGCCTCGGAGTTCCCATCCCAACACGAGCCGCAACTCGCGAAAGCTGGGAATCCCTCTAGCGTCCTCAAAAATCTCAGTTTTCAAACGCTTTCATATTAGGCATGCCCAGGTAACTTCATTTACCCTTTCCGCTGAGGGACTCGGGCCTCCTGCCCTCGCCGGCATCGCGCTTTGCGCGAACGCGTCACGCTTGCCGGAGGTCCCTCAGCGGAAAGGGTAAATGAAGTTACCTGGGCATGTCTAATTTGTAGGGTTGGAACTTTGGGATTTGCTTGAAGGCGCATGTGATAACCATATTTATCTTGGGGCTCTAATCTGTTGACTTGAATCGTGCATATCGAGAAAACCTAGCAAATACTTTTTAGGAGTAACTCATGAGACTTATTGCGGTTTTGATGCTGACTATTTTTGTGGGATGTACGAAGAATTCGGCCCATTTGGAATATGGACTCGATGTCAAAGATACTCTGCGGATGAATTTGCTGACTGAGCCGCCGAGTATTGATTGGACGAAAGCGGAGGACACGACCTCTTCGAATGTTCTCTATCAGATTCAAGATACCATTATCGGTTACAATTTGGCCGATCCGGATCTTTCAATGATTCCGCAGTTGGCGACGGAATGGAAAGCTAGTGATGGGGCTAAAACTTGGACCATTGCTCTACGCAAAGGTGTGAAATGGTCTGATGGAGTGGACTTCAGTCCGCAACAAGTGATCGATGGCTTTGAGCGTCTGCTGAATCCGGCGACTGCGGCGTCTTATGCTTATTTTCTCTTTCCGATGAAGAATGCCAAAGCTTACAACGCGGGCAAAATTAAAGACTTCAAAGAAGTGGGTGCGAAGATCAACGACAAAGGGCAGATCGTTGTTCAGCTGGAAAAGCCGATGAGCTATTTTCCACTGCTCTTGACCCACCATTCAACCGCACCGGTACGTAAAGACATTATTGAAAAATTTGGCGACAAGTGGACTTATCCGGAAAACATCCAAACGATTGGTGCTTACCGGTTAAAGGTTTGGGATCACGACAAAGCGGTCGTTCTTGAGCGCAACGATGGTTATTATGGCGAGAAGGCTAAGATAAAAAATATCCTGGGCTATATGATCAATGAATATTCAACGGCGGTGAACCTTTTTGACGCTGGAAAATTGGATTTTCAAGAGACGATCCCGCTAAAAGAATTGCCGCTCTATAAAACCAAACCGGGATTCCATATTGCTCCGGGCTTGAGCTCCTACTATTACGGATTCAATATGCGTAAGCCGCCGTTTAACAATTTAAACGTACGCAAAGCCTTCTCTCAGGCTATCGATCGTAAGCAGATTACAGACCTGCTCGGTGCTGGACAAAGTCCTTTGACGGGTTGGATTCCCACCGGGATGTTTGGCTATGAAAATGATCGCGGACTTAAATTTAATCCAGAAGCCGCGAGAAAAGCGCTGGACGATGCCGGCTACAAGGATCGCAGCAAATTTCCGTCGATCACTTTAGGGTTTAATACCAATGAGAACCATCAGCGCATCGCTGAGAATTTTCAGGCGCAAATCAAAAAGAATTTGGGCGTTGAGATTCAACTCTCAAACGAAGAGTGGAAGGTCTATATCAATCGTTTGAAGAAGGATACTCCGAGCATTTATCGCTTGGGATGGATTGCCGATTACCCAGATCCGGATAATTTCTTGGCATTGATGACGAGCTACTCCGAGAACAATCACACGGGCTGGGTCAATAAAAAATATGACGACCTGGTTGAAGCTGGCGCGAGCGCCTTGGACAAAGAGAAGCGTCGTGCGATCTACATGGATGCGCAAAAACTTTTGACTGAGGTCGACGTTCCGGTCATTCCGATTTATTCGGATATCCGCCCACTCTTGTTGTCCGAGCGAGTTCAGGGATTTCCGATCAATGCGCTCAATCGCTGGGAGCTTAAGGGAGTATACTTTAAGTGATCGCACGCGTTTGGGGGACTTCAGTTCTCGTCCTGACCACAGTGACGATACTGATGAGTTTTTTCAATTACCATATTCCCACAGCGCTGTGGTTGCTCGAAGCTTTTATGTTTTTCGGTGGGGTCATTGCCTTCACAATGGCTCGAGGCTTGAGTTTATTTGTCGTCAAACGTTTATTCGAAACGGTCTTTGTCGTCTGGGTCATCGCTTCGATGACCTTTTTACTGTTACGAATCCTTCCTGGCGGTCCGTTTGATACCGAAAAGGCCTTGCCCGCTGAGATATTGGCAAACTTAGAGACCAAGTATCACTTGAGTGATCCGCTCTATAAACAATATTTAAACTATATGAATGATCTGGCACACGGAGATTTAGGTCAGTCCTATAAATATGTCGGTCGAGACATCACTTCGATCATCGTTGAGACTTTGCCGAATTCTATTCAGCTAGGTGTTTATGCGCTCTTGATTTCTTATCTATTGGGAATTCCGACGGGAGTCATTGCCGGCTGGAAGCAGGGCTCGTGGCTCGATTTTTCAGCGATGTTTTTGGCGATCAGTGGAGTCTCGCTTCCCAGCTTTTTGATGGCGCCGATCTTTATTATGACATTTGCATTCGGTTTAGGTTGGTTTGAGCCCGCTCTGTGGGAGGGGCCCGGGTACTACGTTTTGCCCATGGTAATTTTGGGAATTCGTCCCGCGGCTGTCATCGCCCGTCTGACACGCGCGAGTGTTCTGGAAGTTATTCACTCGGACTATATTCGTACAGCCAAGGCCAAAGGTCTTGATTCACGGACCATTCTTTTTAAGCATGTCCTGCGCAACTCTCTGATCCCTGTGCTTTCACTGTCTGGGCCACTGGCAGCAGCGATTTTAACGGGATCATTTGTTATCGAGCAGATTTTTGCAATTCCGGGAATCGCCAAACATTTGGTGTTGAGCGTGAGCAATCGCGACTATCCATTGATTCTGGGCACTACGCTTTTATTTTCGGTGATGTTGGTGCTCGCGAATTTAGCGACTGATCTCTTAATGGCAGTCGTTGACCCAAGGGTGAAAATGTAATGAAGCAAGAAGGTCGTAGTCTGCAGGCCGAAGCCTGGGAAAAATTGCGTAAGAATAAAATTGCGGTGGGCTCGGCCATCCTGATTCTTTTTGTCAGCGCAGTGGCGGTGCTCGCGCCGCTGCTGGCACCGTATCCCTTTGATGAGCAATTTATGGATCAAGTGTTGGCCAACCCCGATCGTCATCATTGGCTAGGAACGGATAGTCTTGGCCGCGACATGCTCTCACGCTTAATTTACGGCGCGCGGATTTCAATGGCCGTGGGCGTGATCACTGCGATGATCTCTTTAGTCATCGGCACGGTTTACGGGGCGGTGGCCGGTTGGTTCGGCGGGGCCGTCGATAGCGCCATGATGCGAGTCGTGGATATCCTGGACTCAATTCCATCGCTAGTACTTTTGATTTTGGTGAAGCTGGTCTTTGATGCGCTTGATATTATTCCGCATCCAGAGCTCAAAGCGGTCGTCGGAATGCTGCTTGCGCTTTCGCTGGTCAGTTGGGTCTCGCTCGCACGCGTGGTGAGGGGACAAGTTCTGCAAGTGAAGCAGATGGCCTACGTGGAGGCGGCACGCTCGATGGGAGCCTCAGGCTTACGGGTCGTCAGCCAGCACATTATGCCCAATATTCTTGGACCTATTATCGTTTTACTCACGTTCCAAATCCCATCCAATATTTTGGCGGAGAGCTTCTTAAGTTTTCTCGGGCTTGGCTTACAACCGCCATTTTCCAGTTGGGGTGTTTTGGCAAATGACGGATGGCGCTCGCTGCGAAGCTATCCTCACTTAATGATTTCGCCGGGAGTTGCTATTTTCGCGGCGATGCTTGCGTTCAATCTGCTAGGCGATGGACTGCGCGATGCATTCGATCCCCAAATGCGCGGGCGAACTTAGCGCCGCTGACCTGAGAACCGAATTTTAAACGTTGAACCTAAACAGCATAATATCGCCATCCTGAACAACATACTCCTTGCCCTCTGAGCGATACTTCCCGGCCTCTTTAACCGCCGCCTCCGATTTTAACGCAAACAATTCAGTGCAATGATAGGTCTCCGCACGAATAAATCCACGCTCAAAATCCGTGTGAATGACTCCTGCGGCCTGGGGTGCCTTGTAGCCTTTGGAGATCGTCCATGCGCGAACTTCTTTTTCACCCGCGGTGAAGTAGGTGATCAGATTTAAAAGTTTATAGGATTCGCGAATCAGACGGTTTAAGCCGGGCTCTTTGATCCCCATCGAGGCCAAAAATTCGCCGCGTTCGCTCGGTTCCAGCTGGGCGATTTCCGCTTCCATCTGACTGCAAATCACAAGACTTAAGTTATTTTCGCTCTTGGCGTGAGCTGCAACCGTGTCGGCCATTGCACTTTTGCCATTTAAAAATTCTTCTTCCGAAACATTGCAAACGTAGAGTACGGGCTTTGAAGTTAAAAGATGCATCTCTTTTAAAATCTGCGCTTCATCCTCTTCCACTTTCACGATGCGAGCGGGCTTTCCATCTTTCAGTGCATCGAAAAGTTTTTTAACAATATTAAACTCCGACAATACTTTTGCGTCTTTACTTGTTTTAGCCAACTTTTCAATTTTCTTAAATCGTTTCTCAATCGAATCCAAATCCGAGAGCATCAACTCGGTGTTGATCACTTCAATATCGCGCAAAGGATCCACGTTGCCGCTCACATGCACGACGTTGGAATCTTGAAAACAACGGACAACGTGCAAAATGGCGTCAGTTTCGCGAATGTTCATCAGAAATTTATTGCCCAAGCCTTCACCTTGACTGGCGCCGGCGACAAGGCCGGCAATATCGACAAATTCCATGACAGTGGGAACTTGGTTTTGTGGCTTCACAAACTGAGAGATCAATCCCATGCGTTCATCGGGAACTGCAACGACTCCTACGTTAGGATCAATTGTACAAAACGGGTAGTTCGCGGCTTCGGCTTTGCTTGAGGTGACGGCGTTGAACAACGTGCTCTTACCGACATTGGGCAAACCGACAATTCCACATTTCATAGCCATGGTAACTTCCTCTTTTAAGATTTCGAATCTTTTGCGGAAACATTGAACTGAGTGGCCGCCATATCCAGACCCTTCGCCACCCAAACTTCTACACCTTGAATCCCGACCTCTAGAAAGTCAGGCAATTTCTGTTGCTCTTCTTTACTGAAATTTTGCAGAACCCAATCCGCAACATCCATAGTCGAACGCGTCTTTTCCCCAGCGTCATTTACAAAGACAGGGGGGCGCCCAACGCCCATGCGCATGCGTCCATAGTCTTCGGTGGCGAGCATTTGGTGAATATTACGAATGCCATTATGTCCGCCATGCCCGCGTTTGGTCTGAAATTTCAATGCGCCAAAGGACTGATCGACTTCATCGTGCACGACCAATAAGTCACTCGCCTGCAAATTGTAAAATGCCAAAAGGGCTTGAACAGCTTCTCCTGATAGATTCATAAACGTCTGAGGTTTAACCAACAGGACTTGCTCACCATGAATTTTTATTTTTTGCGTTTCAGCTTTGAATTCATTTTTGAATTGGCGCTGGCCTTCGAAAACTTCAACCAGCGCATCGATAAATAAAAAACCAATATTGTGACGGGTGATCTGATACTTCGGTCCAGGGTTGCCCAATCCCACGATCATTTTCATGTGAGATCGGTTCCTCCCGTGGCCTGATTACTTCTTGTCGCCGCCAGCCGGTTTCGCACCAGCTGCAGGCTTGGCACCAGCCGCAGGAGCCGCGCCCGGAGCTGCAGGAGCCGCACCCGGAGCCGCAGGAGCACCATCGGCAGGAACTGCGCCCGCCGCTGCTTCTGCAGTGACGACTGGAGCAATAACTTCCTCTTTGACCTCTGCGCAAGTGACGATGGTTTCGTCCGTGCTAGTCATAACTTTAGTGTTGGCTGGGAAAGTAATATCTGAAACGTGCAGCGACTCATTTAAGCCGAGCTCAGTGATGTCGAGTTCAAAGTACTCAGGAATTTCAAGAGGCAAACATTCGATCTCAACATTACGACGAACCATGCTCACCAAACCGCCTTCAGCAGTTCCTTTAGCTTTGCCGGTGATTCGCACTTCCACGTCGACGCGAACTTTTTGCGTCATATCGGGCGCAAAGAAATCCATGTGAGTGGGGCGGCGAGTGACCGGGTGAACATCCAAACTTTTGCGCAGAACTTTAAGGCCGTTGAGCTTGGTGTCTTTAGATTCAATTGTGAAGATCGAGTTTTCAAAACCGCGACGTGCGTATTTGATCGCATCGTTGACGTGAATCGAAAGATTCATCGGTTTGGTTTTGGGTCCGTAAACAACGGCGGGAACATACCAACCACGGCGCAATTCGCGTGCACCTGATTTTCCCGGCGCGCGGGGGTCAGCGTTCAATTTCAAAGTTTGCGTCGTTGCCATGGTCTCTCCAGTTTAGCTCAGGTTTTGAGTGCGTTGATCAGTTGTCGAAAAGCGCACTGACTGAGTCATAAGTATAAATTCTGCGAATCGCTTCAGCCACCACTGGGGCCATCGAAATCACGTGAAATTTCGGGGAGGCCTTGGCCGCTTCTTTCAAAGGAATGGTGTCGGTGACCCACACTTTTTCAACCCCGCTCTCCTGCAGTCTGGTGAGAGCTGGGCCCGAAAGGACCGGATGCGTAGCAATCGCAAACACCTTTTTTGCACCATTGTTGATCAGGCTGTCAACAGCCTGCACCAGAGTTCCGGCCGTATCGATCATATCGTCCAATATAATGGCAGTTTTACCCTTCACATCGCCGATCAGATGGTACGCTTTAGCCTCGTTGGGGCCGGTGCGGCGCTTATCAATGATAGCAATCGTCGAATCAATGCGTTTGGCGAAGGCGCGAACCCTCTCGACGCCGCCCGAATCGGGGCTAACGCAGACATATTCGTCGCCGTGACCCATTTGATCGCGCCAAGCCCGCGCCAAGGTCGGAATGGCGAAAAGATGGTCCACCGGGCCGTTGAAGAAGCCTTGAATCTGAGGAGCGTGTAAATCCACAACGACCAGGCGATTGGCGCCAGCGGTAGCGATCAGTTCCGCCGCACATTTGGCGGAAATCGGCGCGCGAGGGGCGACTTTGCGATCTTGGCGAGCATATCCGTAATAAGGCATCACCAACGTGATCTCGGCGGCAGACGCCCGCTTGAGCGCGTCGAGCATCATAAACATTTCCATGTAATTTTCGTTCACCGGGGGATTCGTGCTCTGAATCAGGAACACGTTGCAACCGCGAACACTCTCGTGAATCTCGACCTGAACTTCGCCGTCGGCGAAGCGGCCAATGTCACAGTGCCCTAGTTCGACGCCCGCGGCTTGAGCCACCAGACGCGCGAAATCAATATTCGAATTTCCGGAGAAGATTTTCATTCTGTGCATGGATTCAAAGTTCTAGCGGACTCTAGGGGCGTTGTCCAAAAAAACCTGGGGCGTCACACCTGAATCAGGCGCAATAGCTCGCGGATCGCTTGGCTGCGATGTGAAGTTTGATTTTTGACCGCCGCTCCGAGCTCCGCATAGGTCTTGTCGTGACCTTCGGGTATAAAGACCGGGTCATAGCCAAAGCCAGATTTGCCCCGGGAGGTCGTCGCGATCTCACCTTTGATCACACCTTGAACGACGTGCTCGGTGCCCATTGGGTCATAGGCGACTAGGACGCAGATCATTTGGGCCTTGCGATTCTGTGCACTGCGAATCTGTATCATCTTCAGCAACTTCGCCACATTTTCGCCGTCACCGGCTTTGTCCCCAGCGTAGCGGGCAGAGTGAATGCCGGGAAGACCGCCAAGTCCGTCAGCCTCTAACCCCGAATCGTCGGCGACGACCCAGGTGCCCGGTTTTAAGGCTTTTAGCGTCTTGGCTTTAATGCGTGCGTTGTCGGTGAAGGTTTTTCCAGTTTCGGGTGGAGCGGAGTAAAAACTGAGCTCGCTCACTGAGTGAATTTCGACCTGGCTACCGAGAATATTTTTAAACTCGCTGAGCTTGTTTTGATTGGTTGTCGAAATCCACAGCTGTGTCATGCCAACTTTATGGGAAAAAATGTTCCGATGATTTCAGCTTGTTTGGCAAAAAGCTGTTTGCAGCCGTGAGTGGCCGAAATCACCATCTGATCCATTTGCTTTTTGCTAAATGGCGCGCCCTCGGCGGTGCCTTGCAGTTCAATAAACTCTTCTTTGTCGGTGAGGACAAAGTTCATATCGGTGCCGCAGGCGGCATCTTCCTCATAATTTAAATCGAGCAAGACACTGTCATTCAACAAGCCGACGCTCACCGCGGCGACGTAACTTTTCAGCGGAATCGTAAGAATAGAACCTTGATTGTGCATAAATTTAAGGGCGAGCGCGAGAGCCACGAATCCACCAGTGACCGAGGCCGTCCGCGTGCCCCCATCAGCTTGGATCACATCGCAATCGACTTGAATGCTGCGTTCGCCGAGCGCTTTCAGATCAACGGCCGCACGAAGGCTACGACCGATCAGGCGTGAGATCTCTTGCGTGCGCCCGCTCGAGGCCGCTTTTTCGCGGTTCATGCGTGTGTGAGTGGAGCGCGGGAGCATTCCGTATTCGGCACTGATCCAGCCGGAGCCGGTTCCAGAGAGCCATTTGGGGACCGTCGGCTCGATCGAGGCGGTGCAGATCACATGGGTGTGACCCATACGAATCTCGACACTGCCCTCGGCATGACGAATCACCTCAGGACGAATTTGAACCGCACGCAACTCATCTAATTTTCGATTGTCTAAACGCATAGACTAAAAGTCTTAGGGGCTTTGCAAACTTTTGTCCAATGATTCTTTGTAACTGATCAGACCTCGATAAAGATCTTCAGCCATCTTGTCCTGTGTGCTTGCGGAGGTGAGCTCCGTGTAATCGTCATCGTTGGTCAGAAAACCAAGTTCCACAAGTGAGGAAGGAGTGCGCATTTGATTGAGTACATAAAACGGCGCTTGGCGCACGCTATTGTTTTTGCTTTTACGCGACCCACGCCATCCGAGTTTGAGCGATTTGCTTAAGCTTGCACTGCGCAGAACACGGTCGCCGTCGAGCAGATCGCCAAGGATCGTTGAGACCTCAGTGGGATAGGTGTTCTTATCGAGAAAATCATAAGTGAGGGGCTGCACGTCTTCGCCAATCTCGGCGATATTTTCCTTATGCGCGAGAAACATCGACTCTTGATCCGGAGGCAACTGATTCTGAAAATAAAACTCAGCACCCTTCGCCTTCGCATCCGGCGACGAATTCACGTGAATACTCAAAAAGACATCAGCCTTCTTCGCCTTCGCCATCCGCGCCCGCGCAAACAAACTCAGCGAAATATCCTCCACCCGAGTGATTTGCGTCTGAAACCGTTTATCCTTCTTCAATTTCTCCCTCAGCCGCTGACTCACAGCCAAAGTAATATCCGCCTCATTCACGCCGCGGCGAACAGTCCCATGATCACGCCCCCCATGCCCAGGATCAATCATCACAACAAGAGGCGAAGCGGAAGCGGTTGAGAAACCCAAGAGCGCCCCACAGAGACAGAGCACAGAGTAAGTGAAAGTGACAGAGAGTGAGGAAAGAGCGGGACGACGCATTTTTGCAAATATCAACATTACCTATTTTATATCGGCCCATCCACCAACAACATATGACCCGACCAATTCAAGCCCCCACCTTCGTCCATCCAGCTAAATTTTCCCCACCACAAAATTCCATTTTAAAATTCACAACCCGCCCATGTGTCCGACTCAATCTCTTTGTCCGTCTGTCTTGGGACCTCCGGCAAGCGTGAAGCGTTCGCGCCACCAGGCGCGATGCCGGCGAGGGCAGGAAGCCCGAGTCCCAAGACAGACAGACAAAGAGATTGAGTCGGCCCCAAGAGCCGGGTTCCGATTTTTAATTTTGGTTTTTTAAGGGAGAGAAAAAAACAGCGACCTGGAATAAAAGGGGGGGGTACCAGGCCGCCATAGGGGGAAGCTTGAATACTTAGCAAGCACAGTGCCAACACTTTCCACCGCGAGCGCCACATACGTTCGACTTTGCTCTGTTAAAACAATCGGTTATAGAAATTTCTACTGAGGGCATTTTTTCAATCGCGAAATTCGAGTCCATAGGTTCTGGATTTAACTTATTGGAATGAGAGTGCTTAACTTTTAGTGTCACGATTTGAAACAGCACCCGATAAGGGGGTTCTAAATTGGGGTTGAGCGTGAAAAATCTGCTTTGATTTTTCCAGTCACCCTAGACCTAGGTCTGACCGATGAGACCTTTAGGTTCTGAAATCCGGGGGATTTATGCGAATTTCGCTTCTTTTGGTCGGTATTGTAGGTTTGATGATACATGGCAAAGTCGTCTGGGCGGCGGATGATCTGTCCGATGTAGACGCCGATGTCGAAGAGTCGATCTCGGATTCCGAGGGGGCGAGGGCCGAAGCAAAGCAAGCCAAACTGCGTGCGATCAAAGAAGGCCAGGAAACTGCAACCATGAAAAAGCAGGCGGAGAAGTCGCGCCACGATGCCGAAGCCAAGCGGGAAGTGGCGCACGACCAAATCAAGGTGAATGACAAAGAAATTCAGCTGCACAAAGTCGAGCAGACGAAACTGAACAAAGAAATCAAAAAGCAAAACGCCAACATCGCGGCGAGCGAACTCAAGATCCAAACGAGCCAAAAGAAACTCGAGAAAATCACCGGCGAAACCAAAGCGCTTCGCCAAATGAGTGAGGAGAATGCGGCAAAGCTTTCTGGGTTACAGAAAAAAATCGAAGAAGTGAAACAGAGTACGACAGAAGCCAGCAATCAGCTGAATCAAGCGAAGCAGGAATTTGAAAAGACCCGAGACGAAGAGAAGCAAGCGGCGAAAAAACTGGAAGCGGCAAAAGTGGAGGCCGCGCAAAAGAAAGCTTCCATCGAGAGTCAGCTGAATCAACACAAGGCTCGCTTTAAAGAGAGCAAAGACAAGAGCGCGGCGATGGAAGAAGAAATTCGTCAGCTGCGGCGCAAGTTGCAGAAATTAGAAGACGAAACCAAGGTGGCCGAGAGTGAAGTTCAGCAGTCGGATTCGCGTATGGAAGACGCCAAAGAGCGCTTAGCGGATGTCCGCTCACGCGTTGAAGTCAAAGAGACGGAGCTGAGTAAACGCAAACATGCGGCGAATAGCAAATTGAGTTCGCGTGAGCGCGAGACCCAAGAGGCCAAATTAAAGATCGATCAAGCGCGCGCCGAACAATCTCTGAATCGCGGGATTGCCGCGAGTAATAGGGGTTCAGTAACGGTGCAGCTGTCACGTAAAGTGGCGTCGGACTCTGGGATTTCACCACTCCCGTCGCACGGCGGTTCCCACCTGACCCTGACTCGGGACTGCAATATTCACGAGAAGCCGGAAATGAATTCGAAAGTTCTGGGGACGAAAAATGCGGGAACCGCGATCAAAGGTCAAAGCGAAAACAAATGGGTTTCGTTTCCGACTCCCGACGGGAAAAAAGGTTTCATCGCGCGCAGTTGTTTTAACTAATGCCTTAAGCCTTCAATGACGTGCAAACATCTATCACTGAGCGACCAGGCCATGAGCTGACTCTCAAGGCCTTGGCTCCAGCTTCCGTGCAGCAAATGATCGATCACTTCTAATTTTCCAGGCGATCCAGAAAAGGCGAGTGCGGCTTCGATGGTCGCGGCTTGCGCGAGCCGCTCGACCGTGACGGCGTGTTCGGTCCGAGGCAGATTCTCAATCGTATAGAGGTCGTGATAGGTCGCCCAGTGTCGCGTGGCCATAAGCTCACGTAGCTCGTCAAGATAGCCTGTCCAAGCGGCCTCAGTAAGCGTGCCCTCAAGTGGCAATTGCCCCAAAACGTTACAAAATAAGACCGCGGCCTTGGGGTGATCATGAAGAGCCTTGCGCAACGCCGCCAAATTCAGTCGGTCGTTTTGCCAAAACATATCCGTACAAACAAAATTTATGTTGAGTCCTCGATGCCGCATACGGAATAGCCAGGGCGCCAGTGGATCCAGGTCAAAAGCTTGAATTTTGGTGAATTTTTTAAGCCAAGCGTGGGGAAGGGTGTAGCCTCCGCTGGGACTAATCAATAAAAGTTCACTCGGCGGAATATTCCAGCTCTCGAGCCACGCGGCGAGCGAAGTGGAAAAACTGCGCCAGAGTTTGCGCCGACGCAGGCCTCGCCAGTGATAGAACACTCCGCCCGAAGGACGAAAGAGGGTCGGCACTAGAGAAATCCGTTTTTCTTCATCCAATTGTCATCGACGAATTTGCTCATGTAATTACGCACGCCATCGGAGAGCACGATCACGCAGTTTTGTCCCTTCTTCAGACGTTTGGCCTCTTGCAGAGCGCCGATCATGGTGGATCCGCTGGAGCCTCCGACGAACATGCCCTCTTCGCGAATCAAGCGTCGCGCCATTAGGAATGACTCTTTGTCTTTGGTCTTTACCCAAGTGTCGATCAATTTAAGATCCAGGACTTCGGGGAAAAAATCGTAGCCGATGCCCTCCACCAAATAACTGCCGACGTCATTACCACCGCCAAGAATCGAGCCCACTGGATCGACCCCGACGACGATGCAAGATTTTGCAGTTTCTTTGATGCGTTTGGCGACACCGGTTATCGTGCCTCCGGTCCCGGCAGAAACGACAACCATGTCCACTTGGTTATTGAGATCGGTGAGAATCTCGGCGCCGGTGCCGTGGTAGTGGGCATCGGGATTGGCAGGATTGGAGTACTGATCAAGGATATGTGCGCGCGGCAATTCTTTTTGCAATTTGATTGCGACACCAATGTGACTTTCTGGCGAATGCGACGGGGCTTCGGTGGGCGTGCGGATGATTTCTGCACCTAGAGCCTCGAGCATCACTTGTTTTTCACGGCTCATTTTTTCTGGCAGAGTGATGATCACACGGTAGCCGAAAACGGCTCCAGCCAAAGCGATGCCGATGCCGGTGTTGCCGCTGGTGGGTTCGATCAAAGTGTCGCCAGGTTTGATGCGACCGGATTTCTGCGCCTCAAGCACCATATTGTAGCCGATGCGATCTTTGACGGAACCGCCGGGATTTAAGAATTCACACTTTGCCCAAAGCGTGCACTCGTAACCTTTACTGAGGCTGTTGAGGCGAACCAAAGGGGTGCGGCCGATCACTTCTAGAATATTATTGTATTTCACCGGAAGGACTCCTAATTGCGATCCAGAGCGTGCTCACAGTCCAATTCCGCAAAATGCTTCAGGATCAGTTTTTTCAGGTTCAAATCTGCCACAGCCGTAGGCTTGTCGAGAAGCAAAACTTGATTCAGACGCGAGCCCTCTAGGCTGGAGGCAGCCTTAAGGATTTTAAGGTATTTGGCGAGGTCATCCTTATCGATTTTTCCGTCGTCCGAATCGTCCCAGCGAATTCCCGCGCGGCGAAGGGCGTCGGCCACTTCGAATTCTAAAAAGGCCAGATCGTCGTTGGTTTTTCCGCCGATAACGATTTTGCGACCCTTGACCTCGTTCACGATCAAGCGGCCTTGGTTCATTGAAAGATCCACCCGGAAAAGCAGCAAGCGCGCCAACTGCAGATTAGGATCGTTTTTCATTTCGCAGAGATCCACGCGTGGGGTGGGTCGACCTTTAAAATCGTGAAAGTAAGAGAGGTAGTTTCGGTCCATAAATTTTTCGAAT
>JAYVPG010000011.1:0-89271 GCA_043757545.1 Pseudobdellovibrionaceae bacterium | reverse complement strand
GTTTACCCCGCTCCAAGTTCATACTTTATGACGCTGACGAGGGCCACGCAAGCCGTTTCGACGCGGAGTATTTGATCCCCCAAAGACACCGAATTTAAACCAGAATCCGCAAACATCTGCACTTCTCCGGCAGAGAACCCGCCCTCACTGCCCACAAATACCCACAGGTGGTCCAGTTTTGAATTTTTTATTTCCGCGAGAGCGCCTTTAAGGCCGGTGCGAGCCTCTCCCTCGTAAGGGAATAGACCACCGGTGGCATCCAAACGGTTAAATTCGCTGAGAAGATTTTTAAGCGTTGTGGCCTCGCCAATGCGCATAAGTTCCCCTCGGCCCGACTGCTGAGTGGCCCCTTGCGCTAATTTTTCCCATCGCTGCACGCGATTGGGGGAAATTTCCGAAACTTTACGTAAAAAACTAAAATCAGAAACAAACGGACGGATCTCATAAACCCCAAGCTCAACTGACTTTTCCACAATCCAATCCACTTTGGGTAGCTTCGGAATCGACAGACAAAGTGTAATCAGCGGCTTACTCAACGCCATAATTGCCCGCTGCGAGAGGACATTTGCCAAGAGCTCTTTGTTACTGAGTGAGGAGATCTCTACGAGCTGGGCAAAACCATCGCCAGTCAAAACTTCAAACTGATCGCCAACCCCAAAACGACAAACATCGCGAATATGATGGAACATATCGCCGCGCAGACGCACGCCTTCCGCGGTGATATTTTCCTTGTCGATGTAAAAGCGCCGCAGTGCCACGGGTTAAAGCCTGACCGCGTAAAGCAGCCAATCGCCGCGCTGCAAGCGCACCGACCAGTCGACGCCGTTCGGGAGGTTAAATCCATTTAGAAAGTCTTGTTCGCGCTCAAGGATAATTCCCGAGACAATCAGGCAGCCACCGGGCGCGACGCGAGCTTTAAGTGCATCTTGAATACGCACCAAAACTCCATCGATGATATTGGCCATCACGATATCGAATTTTTCACTCAAGCTTTCGACCTGTTTCTCGGTCAGGGCAATCGTGGTGCAATCATTGGCGGCGAAGTTTTCATTTGCCACACGACGCGAATCGGCTTCGATTTCGGTCGCGCAAACTTTTGCAATTCCAAGTTGGCGCGCAAGAATCGCTAAAATTCCAGTTCCCGTTCCCACGTCCAGACAAGAGTTCACCGACGATTTTTGAATTTGCGCCAGCAACGCTTCGGCCACGAGTTGCGTGGTCTCATGGGTGCCGGTCCCAAACGCCATCCCCGGATCGATCCAAATTTTATGTTTCGCTTGCGCGGGAGCTTCGCACCACGAGGGCACCACCCAGTGGCCGCCCACTAACGCAAAGGGCTTAAACCCCTTCTTCCATTCCGCCAACCAATCGCGATCGGCTTCACCGCGCACAGAAATCTTCGCGTCGGGGAAACCGACCGCAAGACCGTCGAGAAATTCCCGTCCCGGCGCTTGTTGAAAATAGACATCGAGCGAGCGGCGCTCTGGAATCTTAGTAAAGACCTCTTCTTCACCCTCGGGCTGAACGAAAGGTAGAACCTCACTGATACCGAGTGCGCCTGCCGCAAACGCTTGTTGGCTCAGCCGATCCTCGCCGGAGTTTTTCAGATTTTGAATGTTCAGAACAAAATAATCGCTCTCGGTCATTCTTTTTTTACCAATCCATTCACAACATCGACTTTCATCTTGATGGCGTTCGCTTTGACTGACCGAGGAAAGAAATCCTGCAGTCCATTTTTAACCTTCACTTGGAAGTCGTAAATCAGATTGGGATCCAGGCGGATATTTACCTTGCCGTTGACCAAAGAAATATTCATTGGGTCACCGGGAACGCTGATCTCCATCTGACCGTTCACTCCCTTAAAGTCCGAAGCGATTCCACGTGGCAAAGCGATCGTGCATTTCGCCAAGTCGAGCGCATCCAAATTTAAACTCAGCACTCCCGCCACAACTTCGGCCTTAGGACTTTGCTTGGTCGAGGCGCTGCACTTCCAACGCATCAGCTTGCCTGGGTCAGGCTCAATATTCAGCCGAGCGGTGTTGAATGGAATTTTAATCATTTTGATTTCTTGATTGGTTAGATCCTCTTCCCCACCGGTTTCAAAACCAACTTTCATCGCGTCGTTGATTTCAAGACCGCCGAGCTTTACGTGACCTAGCTTTTCATTCACGTCGATCATGCCGCCCAACAAGCGAATGCGACCTTGGGATTCGTCAACTTGCACCAGCGGACTCAAATACCAGATCGCTGACAGCCCCGCGATAAATATAAATGCGAAGAACGCGACCGTGCCCACCGCCAACCATTTGAGCCAACGACCGGTTCGCGGAGGACTCGCCGATTTCAAACCCTTGCTGGTCAGATACGGTTCAGCGACAGCTTTGGGCGCGCCCAGGCCATTCAATATATTTTCAATGTCGCGCGTCGGATCCTTCTCAAGCACTCCCGTAATATGAGATTTGATTTCGGTGATGATCTCCGCGCGCTGACTGACCGTGAGTGGTCGGAGCTCGCGATCCAGTTGCAAAAGATAGTGTTCAATTCTGAGTTCTTTGCTGTTCACCATTCACATCCTTTTCTATTTTTGCAGCGTCGCTAGAATGTCGATCATTTTATTAAACTCTTCTTCCATTTCATCCGCGGCCTTCACGCCCTTTTTAGTCAGAGAATAAAATTTGCGCGGATGACCTTTGACGTTTTGCGTCTCCCACATCGAGGTCAAAAGGCCCTCTTCGGTCAGACGACTGAGCAGCGGATAGAGCGTGCCTTCTTTGATCGGCAGATCCAAATGCGCGAGCTTCTCGAGAAGCTCAAGCCCATACATGCGTTTCTTGGTGCGAATAAGAACAAGAAGACAGAGCTCAAGGTAGCCCTTCTTCACTTGCACCTTCCAATTGTCGAGACTGATTTGCATGCCCAGGATACCTAGCAATGCTATGTATCCTGGTCAAGCCTTAGAAAGCGATTATTGCAAAGCCGAGGCTTCGATTTTTGGCGGCAAGGAGGGCTCCGCGGGCTTGCCATGAGCTTGTGTTGCGGGCAATTCCACACTGTTCACAACGATTTGCGCGGCCGACTGGCGAGTCGCGGGCTCCGCAGGAGCCGACGAGGGCTCAGGTTCGGGCGCCGAATCCTCTGAGGCGGCTGCGATCGGTTTTGAATTCTCGCCAGACGCATCGGCCTTCTTGTCACTGGAAGCTGAGGACAGATCGATTTGATCGCCGACCATAATAAAAGGATCCTCGAGCAAGGGTGCACCCTCGCGCGTAAATTCGGAGTGCAGACGTCCGACCGCGAGACCGCGCTGCACTTGAATCAATTTAATTTTCGCAACTTTCAACTGCAGATCACCTGCTGAATGATTTTGATAATTGTCATAAAGAGGTAAACGTCGTTGCACGGTCAGCACCATTCCCGTGCTCAACCCTGCATCCGACCCGCCATTAATATAAAAATCGCGGTACACCGGATCACTATCCGACATCGGAAGGTTTTTGCGCACATCGATGATGGTGAGATCCGCCCACACGTTGAGCGGCAAGAGCATGAGCAATAGGTACTTCATCTTTGAGACCATTTGAGAACCATCCTTGTGTTCATGTCTCTAATCGGGAAAAAATTGCCGGGACTTGAATTGTCGGCGCGGGACGATGGCCTAGAACTGGTCGAGGCTGGGGGCGGATTTCGGTTCACAGTTCTCTGAGGCAGTTCCGATAAGAAGGGTATGGACAAGGGGCGGCCGAAAAGGCTTGGGCGTTATTTGATTATGAGCCAGCTCGGTAAGGGCGGGATGGGTCAGGTTTATCTTGCGTATCGATTGCGCCCCGATGGTCGAGCGCAGGCTGTGGCGCTGAAAGTTTCAAATACAACCGGGACCTCCGAGAGCATTCGTCATGAAGGCTGGATTCTTTCAAAAATATTTAAACCACAGATTGAAAAAATCTTTGAGATGGGAAGCGACGAGGGCAAAGATTTTATTGCTAAGGAGTACATTGAGGGCGTTTCGCTCGCCGAGCTGATCATTTGCACGAAAGCGGCCGAGATTAAGCTCCCTCCTGACCTCGCCGCGTACATTGCGTCTGAGATCGCCTGCGGATTGACCAGCCTTCACGAACTTGTCGACCCTGAGTTGGGCGGAGCAAATCAGTTGTTGCACGGTGATCTGAGTCCACAAAATATTATGATCGGATTCGACGGCAAGGTTCGCCTGATTGATCTTGGAATTTCACGGTTTGCAAAAGGCGCGTTTTCACCTTCAGAAACTGTTGAATGGCTCAACGTGCGCTACAGTTCGCCCGATCGAATTTTGCACAATCGTCTCTCGATCGCCGACGATATTTTTGCACTAGGTATGATTGCTTGGGAATTGTTCGTCGGTGAAAACTTTTGGTCCGGATACACCCGGGAGGAAATTTTTAAAAATATCTCTAATTTTCAAATCCTCGACACCCGGCTTGCTCAGGTCACAGTTTCCAAAAACGTCGAATCCGTCGTGCGAAAATGTTTGAATACTCAGGCCTTCAGCGGCTACCACGAAGTTTGCGACGCACATGGTGAAATTGTGGAAATTTTAAATTCGTACGGTGCCAGTGATCTGAATGCAACGCTAAAAACCTACATGAGCACGCTGTTCGCAGATCGAATTCGCGTGAACGCGGAAGACCGATCGCAGTACCTCGCGACGTTCGAAAAATTCAAAGGGCAACTCAAGGAAAAAGCAAAAGCTCCGCTCGCCGCCGCGCGCGCATGGCCAAAGAAATTCAACTTCGATTTCCGCAAAATATTTTCCACTCAACTGCAACGCCGAACCTGGCGCGCCCTTTGGCCATTCCTCAAGCCATTCCGCTTCATCTTTGCCTTTGAGGCTGCGGTCCTGCTACTCGCTCTCGTGAATGTACCAAATCTAGCTCGAGCGTGGGGCTCATCCGGAACTTGGCTCTCCATTCAATATGTCCATCATCTTGCTTTCAATTCCCCACTCGATTTGATCGGCCTTGAAGCCACGGATTCGCCCACGAAGGCAACCCGAATGCCGACAAGTAAACCAGGCGCCTCAACATACTCAATTAAAATTCGCGCAACACCAGAAGCCCAAGTCATTCTAGTCGACAATCAATTCACCGCAAGTCGAGGCTCTCACGAACTCAATTTGACGCTCGATCAGCCAACGCTATTGACCCTAAAACATTCCGGCTATTCAGATTTAAACGTAATTGTCAGCAAAGACACAAACCAAGTCCGCGCAGATTTTCAAAACGGCACGGTCGAAGCCAAGTAACTACAAGTACATCGTGTATCCCATAAGAAACATCAACCCACCCATTCGTACGGACAAGTCGGATCCATTGACCTCAATCTCCTGGCCTTTACCAAATTGGGAAAGCCCACCACCCGAGCCGCTTGAACTATCGACAACATTACGTTCGAAACTTAAATATCGGTAGTCGCCTTCGAGTTGCAGGCAGTGGTTTGGCGAAAAACAAAATTCGGCACCTAAACCAAATGTCGTTCCGAAAGCGCCGCCGCCAAACTTCACGCTGTTGCCCGCGCCTTCATTGATCTCACCCTTCATCTGTCCGTAGCCCAGTCCGAACTGCATATAAAATTTCATGAAATCATTTTCCAAAGGATAAAGGCGCAAAATGGGAAACGCCGTAAAGCCGGTCACCGAGTAGGAGTAGCCGCCGTCAGTTCCCGTTCCATCTTCTTTTTGATAAAAATAGGAAGGGCGAAATTGCATCGCGAAAATTGTTCCCGAAAAACGGTAACCGATAAATGGTGCGGCTTCATAGGCTTGATTCAGCTGGCCCGTTGAGACTGGCCCGTTGGCACCCGCATTCGCAGTTTTAATAAGTTCATTCATCTGCGTTTGACTCGAGTTCACAATCCCGATGTTGATTCCCAGCGAGTAATTGCCTCCGGACATCGTGGCCCACGATTGTGCAGAGCCAAGTAAACCTAAAACAACAAATGTCGAGCGCAGCAAAGATGAAAACATATTAAGTATCCCCCGTTTAAGAATACTCTAATTTTGGCGAGTTTGAGTCAGAGGGACAAGTCCAGAGTTCAGTCGAATGTTTAGAAGCGTTAGCTTTCAACTTCAGGTGGACGATTCAGCTTAATCGCGAAGCCACCGTGATTGAGTGTCTGGCTCTTGATTGTCAGCGTTGGGTTCTGCACCACGCGCTGTTGTAGTAGGGTAAAAATCGGCTGGCGAATGGCGAGCGAGTTATCTTGCAACACGCACTGACGGCCCACACGATTCGCTACGTTGATTACAATCGGAGCTTTCAAGTTGGCGGTCATTTGCGTGGGATCAGCGGGAATCGTGATGATTGAAAAGCTGCGTGTGCCTTCACTGGTCGTGAGCTTCAAAATTTCTAAATCGTGTTTGGTTAACTGGACCTTGTACCCGGCCGAGAATAATTCGGGCTCGAGCACGGGAAAAGCAATACCGGGTTCTTGGCAGCTCTGTAGCCAGGCAAAAATTTCATCTGAGGGATCGTCGAGAAGGACAAAGCGATGTAGCTCATTGAAGCCCAAAAGGCCCTCAGGAAAATGAATAACGTCTTCGTTATTGATAGAAATAACGCCAAAACGACTGGTGTGTACTGTCATCCATTCCCCCCTCTCGAAATTAGGATGCCCCTAACAAGGGTGACAACTCAAGACGAAATAAGGGTTAATAACGCGCCCCGAAATACTGGGAAACACGCGCTGGACGAGGGAGTTATTTGGTCTTCAGCAGTTCAGCAACGGCCTTTGTGCTGTCCGAGGTTGTCGTTGCCGACTCTACATTTTGATTCTGTATGGCAAGATAGACTTCTTCACGATGAATTTTGGTGTCTTTGGGCGCTTCAATACCTAGACGGACTTGTTTGCCCTTGATCTGGACCACGCGAATTTTAATGTGATCGTCTATGGCGATACTCTCACCGAGCTTACGCGTAAGGACCAGCATGGCTATTACTCCTTCAACATCCTAGTCAAAGCTACGCTTCAAGGCCGCAAACGGATGTAGCAACTCAGCCCTAAGCGAATCTCTCTACGGCAGATTCCCGAAGAAGCTTTAGCTATTCGCTCGCTCGGCTAAAGTCAAGAAAGGGTGGGAATTCACTTGGGTTTTCTCCATCCCAGGCTTCCTTCGAGGGGCCGCCTCAATGGGATTCTTCCGTCACGACGGGGACTCGGGCTCCTTGCCCTCGCCGGCATCGCGTCTGGTGACGCGAACGCGTCACGCTTGCCGGAGGTCCCCGTCGCGAAGGAAGAATCCCATTGAGGCGGACACGAGGGAGGGAACGAAAGCCTGGGATGCAGAAACCGTAGAATGTGAGTTGGACGTTTTTCTATTGGGGCGCTACATGGCAGTTCGAAAGGTAGTGCGATTTAGCGATGCGATAAGCCTGAAGGATTAGTCTGATGGACACGATGAATCCCAACGGTATCGTTCAGAAATGAAGCTTTTGAAATCAGTTATTTTAAGTTCGTTGATTTGGATCGGTGGTGTCGTCCTCTACACTTTCTGGATACGCTGGTACATTTCAAATAATCCGATTCCACCAAATTCGGATGGTTCGATACCCGACAGCATATCGATCCCGATTGCAGGATTTGCTTTCAGTTTTCTCGTTATAATATTCATTGCAAACATTTTAATCTTCACATGGCGAAAGCTTAAGTTGAGAGCGGTCAAATGACTCTTGTTTGTTGACGAGCAAACTGGCGCTTGAGCGCTGACTTCTCGACCGTCGAGAAACTTATTAATCTTCAACAAGAATAGCTCCAATAAATTTGGACTTTCGAGCGCGGTATTCCTCTGCAGTTAAGCCAGTGCAGTTCAACTTCAACTGATTGTATTGCTCCACGAGATCCGGCCGCCGATTCATCTTGTTGCGAAAATGAACAAAGTTTTCGAACTGCGAACCTGCTTCGATCAATTGAATGGCGACGTCATCTTTACCCTCAAGCATACAGAGGGATTCCGTCCTGAGCGTTCCCTTTTTGATTGAAAAACCAAGAGATTCAATGATCTTTACGGAAGGCAAGAATTTATCTTTTGAGACGCGGACAAGTACATCCAGATCTCCTTTTGAATAGGCGCCTTTGATCGCCGATGAACCAATATGCTCAACCTCTGCTTCCGGCAAATTCACCGACACCTTTGCCGCAAGTTTGTCGTACAGTTGCTTCAAGCGAGGTTGATAATTTTCAGGCGCTAAGAAACACATTCCTTCGGGCATTCTCCAAAATTACCAAGAATGAACTCACGCTGGTCACTAAATTTCGCTCGCACTGCGGGGGAGCTCTGGCAAGCGTCAGCACGATCATCGACGGCGAAATGTGTTTCTGACTTTTGAAACTTAGACTTAGTTACGACCGACGCGATCCGCGAATTGACCACTTGCGAGCTATTGGATTGGTGATCCTGAATGACGATTTGTCATAGTTCACTTCAAGAACAATCTCTACGATTCCAAACCTCTTTCTAAAATATCGCTCGCTTTGACAATCTGATCACGAACGATAATTCCCCCGCTTCGCTTCTCACCACTGACCCTATCCGAGTTGGTGAAGTTCGATTCCTTTCGCGGGGGACCTCCGGCAAGCGTGACGCGTTCGCGCCACCAGGCGCGATGCCGGCGAGGGCAAGGAGCCCGAGTCCCCCGCGAAAGGAATCGAACTTCACCCACTTGGATATGTGTAAGCGCGCGAGATCGAAGCCGCGAAATTTATCGGAAGCTAGCGTAGGAATTGCAAAAGACTCGGCTGAATCATCTTGCCTGAAGTTTCAAGCGTTGCTTGCAACGTCGTCTGAGTTTTGTTGATATCGCTCACTGTAGAAAACACGTCGGCGTCTTCGAGTTGCGAGATTGAGATCTTGTTTCCAACTTTTTGTTTTTCCATCGTCTGAGTGTAGTTGTCGACGGCCATGCCTCGGGAGCCGACTTGGGCACGGGTGAGGATGACTTGATTGAGAGCGGAGTCGAGGATCTCGAGAGTGTCTTGCACTCCGCCTTTGTCGTTTGTCTTAAGTGCGATCGAGAAACCTTTGAGAACGTTGAATAGATTCACTCCACGCTCAGGCTCCGCTTCACCTTCTAAAGCACTGTCGACGCTGGCGGGGCCGCGGATACCGGTTTTTTCAGCGGGCTGAGGGCCCTGCAACTTCTCTTGCTGTTCTTGTTGCTCGCGGCTCAATAGTTCTTCGATTGTTTTGGCTTGGGGGGGACCGCTTTTGACCAATCCATCCGGTCCAGTGTCGAGACCTAGGAAGACTCGACCGCCCGGCACGTTCATCGGGAGAAATGTTTCCTTATCAATGTGAATCATCATTTCGCCTTGGTCGCCGGCGTACTCACCGTTTTCGTCAAACGGCGTTTGTTGAGTGTGGAATCCGCCGAAGATAAAGCGATCGCCGAGTTTGCGATTTCCGATGGCGACCATTTGATTGTAAAGTTGTTCGACCTCAGTGGCCACCACGCGACGAGTATCTTCGTTGCTGGAACCATCGTTGGCCTGATTGATCGCGAGCTCTTTAGCACGCATGATGACTTCGCCCAACTCGCCCAGTGATTGATCCGTGTACTCTAAGAATGATTTCGCGTAGGAAAGGCTGTTCGAGTATTGCTTGTTGCCCTGCAAATCGATGCGGTTGGCAAGTACACGTGACGCCGAGAGCGGATCATCGCTCGGCTTGGTCACACGCTTTTGCGTGGCCGCCTGGTTTTGTAAGTCCGACATCTGCGAACGATTCTTCGCAATGTTTCCCTTAACCTGTTCGAATTGCATTTTGTCAGCAATACGCATTCTCTATCCTACAGTCGCTTCAGTTGTAAGACCGTGTCCATCATCTCGTCCGCAGTACGCACCAAGCGCGCCGAGGCATCGAATGATTTTTGGAACTCGATCATTTTCGTGGTTTCTTCGTCAAGACTGACTCCGCTGATGCTCTCTCGCAAGTTCTTTAACTGGGCCACACTGTCGCTTTGCGACTGTTGCGCCGAGTTCGCGCGCTGAGCTTCTATACCGATTTTTCCAACCATCGAGTTGTAAAAGTCGTCAAAGGTCGACGTGCCCTCGTTCATCGTATGTTTGTACTGCAAGCTCGATAACACATTGGCGACGCGATTGTCGCCCGGAGCATTGGGTACTGCCGCAGTGGCCAAGCGTCCGATATCCTCTAAAAGATTTTTATCAACCGCCATGTTTTCAGCAGCGCCTTCCACTTGATCAGGCATTTCAAACAAGAGATTGCCATTCTTGCCATAACGATCGAAGCCCTGCACATGGGCTTTGTTGACCTCTAAAGCCAACTTGTAAGCCACTTGATCCATATTGCCGACGAAGTCGTTGATCACTTCGTCACGCACTTTGATCAAACCACCGATTTCTCCACCCGATAATTGCTTGGTCACATTGACAGGAGTTCCCTCTTCCGTCGCCTTGTAGAAGATTTCGAGGTTGCCCTCTTTCTTACCAGGCGCATCGGGCGTCGCCTGTGCCGTCAGTTCGCGAAATGAATTTCCAGAGACCAGCACGGCCGTATTTCCCGCCGTAATGGTGATCGCTCCGCCGTCTTTACTAGTGGCGTAGCGTATATTTACTTTTTCGCTCAGTTGTTTAACCAACAAATCTCGACGATCGCGTTCGTCGTTGGCGGGACTACCAGTGAGTTCAACGGATTGAACTTTTTCATTTAACTTAGATATTTCACGAGTCATCTGATTGATCTCTTGAACCTTGGTGGCGATGCGAAAGTCAGCGTCGCCTTGGATCTCTCGCAGCTGCGTGTTGACGTGCTGAAAGTCCTTAGCAAGATAATCCGCGGACTCTTTCACTTGAGTACGCGTGGCTAGACTTTCTGGATTGTTCGAAAGCTCACGAAAGGAATTAAAGAAATTTCCGAGCGAGTGATTCAAACCTTCGTTCACTTGTTCGTTATAGACCTGCTCGACTCGACCGAGCATTTCTTGGCGAGTGTTGTAGTAGCCGAGAGTATTGCCCTCGCGCTCGATTTGCTTTTCAAGATATTCGTTATTTGTACGGGTGACCGCGCCGGCGCGTGCGCCCATGCCGATGCGTAACTTACCTTCGCCAATGGGTTCATTGGTGACGAAGTCGACACGCTGACGAGAATATCCTTCGGTGGATCGATTGGCGACGTTGTGGGCAGTAGTCTGCAAAGCCGTTTGGCTGTTCGCCAAAGAGCGTCGACCTACGTCCATCATGGACCAGATTCTCGACATACTGTCTTCCCTCTAGCCGCTTCCCATCCTAGGAAACGAGCTTAGGCTTCGCGGCTGACCAACTGCCCTGCGGCTGTATGACCTTCCACTTCGCCTTTTTTCTGATACGTCGGCTTCTCTGCCAATGTGCCTTTGATTGAATTCATTGCACCTGTGACAGTTGTAAGTGCCGCTTGCACCAGAGCTTCGTTTTGCTTGTTGTACTCTTGTACACGCTTCAGCAAAAGTTCTAAAACCGAATGAATATTGCGCAGCTTATCCGACGACTCGGTGTCGAGCTGGCGCGCCATTTCGAGCAGACGCGGATATTCTCCGGTCAACCCAAGGGCTTGATAAACCTCGCCGGCGGCAGCTAAACGCTGCGTTTCGAGGGCGCGAATTTTAATCAGCATCGCTTCTTTGCTACGATTGTTTTCGTTGAGATCGTCAAGATTTGCCGAGATGAGAATGTCTTTCTCTTTGCGCACAGTCTCTAGCAAATGACGATAGACGCGTATCTGGTCCTCTAGAACCACGACAAGAGCGTCTACCAATGGCCGAACTGTTTGATTTTCCCCCACGCAAAACATCCTTTAATCTGGAATGAGTAAATGATCATCCACGAGTTTATCGGCGATCTTTTCCGCATCGACATTGTACTTACCTTCATCAATCATCTTTTGCAGGCGCGCGACCTTGGCTTCGTCGACTGAGAAATCACCGGCAATACCTTTTGCTTTTTGCATCATTTGGGCGCGTTCCGAAACATCGACGCTAGCCGACTCTTTCATATCTCGCGCTTGAAGAAGGCCGGCACGCATATCTTTTTTCGGAGCCTGAGCACTATCTGTTTTGCCCAGCTTCGCCGAATCGATTTTTCCCTGTGGTCCGCCGACTTTATTATTGCTAACTTTCATGTGCAAAAACTCCTTCGTACATTCTTAGATCGTATCATATTGAGACAGGGCGCCGCAAATTTCCGGAGTCTTGTCCAGTCCTTACCACTATGTCCAATCCAAATTCCAGGCCAAGGCCGGGCGGCTGGAATCCAATACTCCCAACCTTTGTCCAGTCTCAACCTCACTGTCCAGGCCTAATTCCGTCATCTGGCCGGGAAATGTCAGTTCCGATGTCAATCCTTGGCCATGGTCTAGTTTCAGAGTGTTCCAACCATGATCCAGGCGATCAATTTGCGAGACTTTTCCAGGCATCGGTGCCTGGACCTCAAAGCCCCCACTCGAAGGGTTTTCGACCTCGAAACGATAGCCGAGTTTCGCGCCGTTTGCGGGCGGAATCATTTTCATTTTAATCGAGTCCGGAGAAGACAGACCATGCGGCTCTTTTTTGGGTGAGATAGGCAGCATATGATTCAAACCGCGAATCTGCTTGTCGGTTGAGCCGTAATATTTTTCTTTGATCTGAGTGTAAATCATGTCGGCCAAACCCACACCGCCCTTTTTTGCCCAACCTTCAACATACTGCTGATCGAGTTGCTCGCTGAATATTTTCTCGGCCATATTTTTCTTCACCAGTCCGTCCTCTTGACCGACTGTCGAACGCATCGCTTTGACCATCTGATTGAGAAAATGATTTTCGTACATTTGCGCGGCATCTTTAAGATGGGCTTCTTGGCTAGCGGCCTTCGCATCTTTGGAGAGCGGCTTTAAGGAGATGCCCTGTTGGATTTTCACTGGCGCCTTCCTTCCATGGAAGAAAACAAAAAAAGGGGAAGTGAGTCAGACCACTTCGCGCATCCTGCGCTTTTTCGAGCAACTCAAGTCGAGAGCCAATCCTTGGCTCGCATTGAATTCGGTTTACCGTTTCCTGCGAAAGAAAAAACAAACCTCTTTGAACCATCCTGGTCCTATAGACTCTAACTCACTAACCCCCGGAACGAAGACATCCTGTCCTCGCTCATTAAATCAAAACCTTTTATAAAATCTCAAGCTCCCCATGTAAGGCGCCTGCCGCCTTGATGCTCTGGAGAATCGTAATCAAATCCTTTGGCGTCACGCCCAGTCGATTCATCGCCTTTACGATGTCACCGACATTTGCGGACTCATCCATCACCATCACTTTGTCGCCGTCTTTCTTGCTGCCACTGTCACCGCCCACTCTCACCGTGAGATCGCCGTGACTGATTGCAACCCGCGACACTCGAACACCTTGACCGATCACAACCGTTCCAGTCTTTTCATTTACAACCACAACTGCGGCTTGATCGGGATTGATATCCAACGTCTCGATCATGGCCAGTAACTCAACGCCTTTGCCTTCATAAGGCGGAGGCGATACCACATCAATCGTCCCCGCATCCAACGCCGTCGCAAATTTGCCCGCAAGCTCTCTATTTATAACTTTGACCACTCGCGCGGCCGTTGTGAAGTCCGGGTTATGTAAGGTCATCCTAAACATCTTTCGACTAGCAAACTCTTGCCCTATGTCCCGTTCGATCATGCCTCCGTTGGGCAATCTGGCCACGGTTTCGTGCACTCCCGATCCCGAAGACCCGATCAGCAGTGAACCTTGGGCGACTGAATAAACCTGCTGATCCGCGGCCCTAAGCGGAGTCTGTACAAGAGTTCCACCTTTCAAGCTCGACGCATCACCCAGCGTACTCACCGTCACATCGATTTTATTGCCGGATCTAGCGAATGGCGGAAGTGTTGCGGTCACGATCACCGCGGCGACACTTTTACTCGAGATATCCTTACCCTGGACCTTTACTCCCAAACGATCGAGCATGCGCTCAATGCTTTTATTGGTAAATTCAGATTTACTATCGCCCGTCCCATTCAAGCCAACAACTACCCCGTAGCCAACGAGCTGATTCCCACGCACACCGCGGATATTGGCAATGTCTTTTAGGCGAGCCGCATCCGAGGAGCTGACCGCGCAGAGAACTAAGAGATAAAGTGCCGCACGTAGTTTCATTCGATCTCCTTGCGGCGTGCGCTGACGATATCAAACTTAGGGTCAAGCAACTTCGTCGCGCTGATTCCTTCTTCGTTGAAGTCTTCGGCGCGCACAATTCCAGTCACGATAATTTTATATTCACGTTGTCCAATCATAAACGGCTGCGTTCCCTTGACCCGGTAATTTCCCTCGAGGGTGCGCTCGACAATTCGAGTCGGCACAACCTTGACCGCAAGCTCGGCCGCGATTTCCTGTGGAGGCGGCGGCGCCTGTTGTGCTTGAGCGCTCTTATCTTTTTTGTCTTTGTCGTTCTTACTATCCTTAGTCGACTTCTCTTTTTCTGGCTCGACGGGAGTTCCGTCCTCAGAGGCCGGGTTTCTCAGCCGAGCTTTTTGTCGCTCTTCAATTTTTACGAGCAACTTTTTAATGATGGTCGCCTTAGATTGGATCTGATCGCGAGGATCACCCTCCAACGAAATCGCCAACGGGTCGCCGACCAGACGAACCACATTTTGCGAGAAGAGATAAGCGCCCTGCCCCTCCATAACCCAGAGGGAACCGGCCTTCGAATCCAGCGCCGACTCTTCGCTCAACGATTCTTTGGTGGTGCGTTTGTATTGACGTTTCACGCGCGGAGAAACATCCGGCGACTCTGAAAACTTGGGAGTTGTTGAAGCGGCTTTCTGCTCGACCGCGGTCGACGAACCCCCGCCCAGCATGTTCTTCAACTTCCGATTGAAGCTGGCACAACCCCCCTGAGTCAGACCAAATATCAAAAGAAAACAAATTAGAAACCACTCGTATATTTTCATCTTAGCTCTACCTCGCCCTGACCAACCACGTGTCCCATAAAGATGGTGTTCGTTTTAGGATTTTTCAAACCGATCACGTCGCCAACAAATGCATCTTGCTGAGCGACCGCTGCAACTGTCACTTCCCACGCACCTTCGCTCGATTTGAGTTGCACCAAATCCCCGCGGCGAACAGCCACTTCACGCACTAGCATCCCGGCCCATAGAACTTCATTCGCGCGCAATCCCTGCTTCATACGTTTACCGACAAATTCATCAGAGGTCGGAACGCCATCAACTGAAAATGAGGTGTCGCGAAATTCCCAAGTAAAATCCTGAGCCGTCACTCGTTCGTTCATATTTATCATACGTTTTGCAACGGGAACTTTTCGTTTTGTCACCAGACGTCCACTGACCCACGCGGAGGTCATAGAGCCATCTTGGCGAACCAAATCCACAGGAATTGAAAAGCTGCCACGCGGAAGTTCGGCTTTCAAATGCAAAGTCCAATCATGTATTCCTTCGATGCGTGGCAAGCTCAACGCCTCGACTTCCAATTGGCAATCGGGACACAGGGGTTGCCAGGTGGTTAAGATCTCACCGCGCACCATCTCAGCATCCAGCTCGCGCTTCGTGGTGTCGATCACCACCATCTTCGGAATCACCAGATGCAATTTTGATTGCGTGCGATCACGCTCTTCTTGAATCAACGGACGTAAGATCGAAGTGATAGCTGCGTTGGCGATCTCTTGTTTTTCACCGTAAGCGGGAGCGACAGATATCGACACAGCCTCTAACTTCGCTTTCATTTCATTCGACAGACCCTGACTATCAATCAATTGCGAGAGTTTAACCACAGAGCCGGGAGCGGCGATGATATGAGGGCGAACGCGCAACATGGCCTCGGCGCCCGCCTGAACACATAATATGAATGTGAAGATCATCGCTAAAATCTTCATCGGTTACCTCATGTTATTGATGGCCTGGAGCATTTGATCCGAGGCCTGAATCACTTTCGAATTTGTTTCATAAGCGCGCTGTGTGGTGATCATGCCGACCATTTCGTCGACGATGTTTACGTTGCTAGCTTCCAACTGACCCTGAGCCACTGAGCCCAGTCCATTTTGTCCCGGCTGACCCTGTTGCGGAAGGCCGCTGGCATTGGTCGGCACGAAGAGGTTTCCACCAAGGCTCTTCAAGCCCGCCGGATTGACGAAACCGACGAGCTGAATCTGACCGATACTTTGCGGTTGAGTTTGCGCTTCGACAACGATTTGCACTTGTCCATTGGCGCCAAATTCAACACCCGTCGCATTTGGCGGAATGGTGATCTCGGGCTGTAAAATATTTCCGTTCTTATCTTGTACGCGGCCATCCGGACCTTTTTTAAACGAACCGTCGCGAGTGTACCCAATTTGCCCATTTTTCATTTGTACCGGAAAAAATCCAGATCCCTCAATTTCCAAATCAAAGGCGCCATTGGTGACTTTCGCTGAACCCTGTTCGAAATCTTTCGCCACCGCTCCGGTTTTGACGCCGAGGCCGATTTGCACGCCCGTCGGATTGACGGAATTAAGACCTGTCGCAGCTCCGGGTTCAACGACCGTTTGATACATGAGATCTTCAAATTCGGCGCGGGACTTTTTAAATCCCGTCGTGCTGGTATTGGCAATATTATTGGCGCGCACATCCATCTCTTGCTGTTGCGCCTTCATGCCTGTTGCGGCCGTATTCAGTGAGCGAATCATACTTTACCTACCGTGTTGATTAGCTTGTCGTCCAATTGATCATTTGCTTTCACCGCGTGCTGTGCGGCCTCGAAGACGCGGTTGGCGGTGATCATGTCTGTCATCTCCTCGACGACATTCACGTTACTGGCCTCGGTATAGCCCTGCTGTATCCGGGTCTCATCCGACGCCATCGGTTTGGAGAGTGCATTTGATTTCAAGGTGTAATTGCTGTTGCCAACTTTTTGTAAATCATCAAGCTTGGCGAAATCCACGACCGCCAGTTTTCCAACCAGATTACCGCCATCAAAAATTTCACCCTTCGCCGAAACCGTCACATTGCTCGAAGTCACAGTGATCGCGCGTTGCTCGAGATCGCCTTGGCCTTCTTTCAAAATAGGAAAGCCGTCCTTATTGACCAGACGACCTTGTGAATCGACCTGAAGGTTCCCGTTGCGCGTCCAGCGCACGCCTTGTGGTGTCCCAACTTCAAAAAATCCTTTTCCGTCCAACGCCAGGTCTAGACTTGAGCCGGTGGGACGAAGTCCACCTTGAGAAAAGCTAGTGTAGGTTCCTGCCGAATTGACGTACGCATTGTCGCCGCCATTCATATCGTAAAAACTTTCGATCGACGCGGGAACTTTGGGAACTCGAATCAAATCCGCAGGTTTTTCATAGGCCGAAAGATACTCACTGAACACCTGGCGATCTTTCTTGAAAGAGTCGGTGTTCACGTTGGCCAAGTTATTGGCGATCGTATCGAGCCGCGAGCTCTGCGCCATGGCGCCGCTTACCGCAGAATAAATTCCCTTTGAACTCATCGTTGCCCCCTCGACCTGACCAGACGAAGGCATTAAAAGATCCTTCGTTCATATTCAAATTGAGCAAGCGTTGTGCCAGTGAAATCTAGACCGAATGGAAGTCTAGAAAACATTAAGTAGAGGTGAAAACCCGCCGAAAAGTTATTCACATTCGCGACCTAAGTCGGTGTAAGAGTAAATTTTTAGCGTCATGAATCCGACGGTCGAGCGGGACTTCCATGACAGTTGGACTCGACCGCAGAACCCTATTCAGCACATACTAAGAGAACATGAAGAGAGCCTCTCTCGCACGGACACTCGTGCTTACCGCACTTTTATTTTCTTTTACCGCACAGGCCACGGCTCCCACCACTTTTACGCCCGTGGACACATCTCCGTTTTTTGATATTCCGATCACCTACAACACTAAAGTAAAATGGTGGATAAATTATTTTCAAACTTCAGGTCGCAAATGGTTTCGCACCTGGCTTGAACGTTCGCACGCCTATATGCCGCAAATGCAGCGAGTGCTCGCCGACAAAGGGATGCCGCAGGATCTGGCCTATGTCGCGATGATCGAGAGCGGATTTTCCTCACAAGCCACGAGCACCGCAGAGGCCGTTGGCTACTGGCAATTTATCACGCCTACGGCCAATCGCTATGGCCTAGCGACGTCATGGTGGCTCGATGAGCGACGCGACTTTACCAAAAGTACAACGGCTGCTTCACGCTATCTTGGCGATCTCTTTCGTCAGTTTGGCTCTTGGTACTTAACCGCTGCTGCCTACAATATGGGCGAAGGCCGCATGCAAAAGCTGGTGACGAAATACCATACGCACAATTACTGGATACTTTCCAAGCGCCCTGATTTTCCGGAAGAGACCAAGAGCTATATCCCCAAACTCTTAGCAGCCATGCTGATCGCTAAGGCCCCGAAGCTTTACGGCTTTCACGAAATCAAAGCGCAGGAACCCTATAGCTATGATTATTTTGCGGTCCCCGGGGGCACGGACCTCTACAATCTCGCGCGCTACATTGGCGTGAGCGGCGAGCAGTTGACCCGGCTGAACCCCGAACTGGTCAAAGGCTTTGTGCCGACTTTTGTGCGCACTCATCGCATTCGCATTCCCAAGGGACTCCAGCCACGTGTTTCCCAGTTTGTGCGTGCCCAGCTCTAGTGGTATTGTCCGGCTATATGAACGCCAAGCCCTCGATCATCGTGCAAAAATATGGCGGAGCCTGCCTTGAGACTCCAGAGAAAGTCCGCGCCGTTGCCAAATCTCTCAGTGAATTGCACTCTCTTGGTCATCGCCTTGTGGTGATCGTTTCCGCAATGGGAAAAACGACTGACGAATTGGTCAAAATGGCCTATCAGATTTCACCGCACCCCAATCGCCGCGAACTCGACATGTTACTTTCCGCCGGTGAGCGCATCAGCATGTCGCTGATGAGCATGGCTCTCTCTGACCTGGGTTTGGCGGCAATTAGTTTTACCGGAAGCCAAGCCGGAGTGTTGACCGATGAATCGCATTCCTCCGCACGCATTCTCGATGTGCGTCCGATCCGTGTACGTGAAGAGCTCGAGCGTGGGCGGGTTGTCGTACTGGCAGGATTTCAAGGTGTGAACCCCGCCAACAAAGAAATTACCACTCTTGGTCGAGGCGGCAGCGACACAACGGCCGTCGCCATGGCCGCTGTTTTAAAAGCCGAACGTTGTGAAATTATCAAAGAGGTGGATGGTGTCTGCACAGCCGATCCGCGCATCGTTCCCAGTGCACGCTCAATCAAAGAATTAAATTTCGCAAGCCTTGCTGAAATGTGTTTTTGGGGTGCAAAAGTTTTGCACTATCGATCCGTCGAACTGGCATTGAGTCAAAATATTCCGTTGGTGATCAAGAAATGGGGTGAGGCTTCGGCCAGCACTCACGTGCACAAAGAGGTAAAAGGTATGGAGAGCGGAAAAGTTCTATCGGTCAATTCACTCGCCCGCGTCGAACATGTTGAAATCGAATCGCCGGATCTGAATCTCGGATTTAGTAAACTGGCCACTCACTTGAAACAACACGGGCTCGCCTGGCCGCAACTTTTGGCCTCAGCCTTCGACGACGGAAAATGCCGAATCATGCTCACGGGCGATGCGGAATTTCTGGATGCCTTTTTGCACAGTCTCGGCAAAGGCGGTGGCTTGAGTAAACATCGTCCAACGTTAAGTTCAGTGACAGTCACTTGCTATGGTGGGGTCACATCGGATCTCCCCCACCGCGCGCTGCAAATTTTAAGTCATCACGGAATCTCGGCGGAAAAATATATTCTTTCGCCGCATTCTATGACGGTCTTCATTGCGCCGGACAGCCGCGAGAATGCGGTAAGAGCGCTGCATTCGTTGATCTAGGTTGGGGAACCAGCTTCTAGGGATTGACCTTGTAAAATTTAAGGCGCTTAGCTTGTGTCGCCCCTTTGGGGAGAACCTGCTTTGCAGGAACAGCCCATTTGGGTGGTGGTGTCTTGCCGTTGCCCAAATAGAAAGCCGTAGCGTCACCCGAAAGGACGCGGATCGAACCATCCTCATAGATTCCATGAGCGTGCTTACGAATGGCATTCCAAAGCTTCATATCTTTTGGGCAAAGAAAATCGGGACTCGGCTTATTGTTCTTACCCTGAATTGCGAAGTATACATTTCTCTTGTAGATCATCTCAGGCAAAGATTTTCCTGTTTGCTTGTAGTAAACCAAACTTCTATTGAGAATAGTTTCAGCAATGCCTTTTGCATCCTCAATCTGGCTACTTGTATCTGCGCCGGGCCCGTTCGCGCCATGGACTTCTGCGTAAGCAACACGTGCAATAAGCTCTTCGTCAGAAATTTCATTTTCACCTAGGAACTTATCTTGTTCAGACGTCCCAGAGTTCCAGCCGGGTCCACTTTTTAAACATTTCACAGCAGGTACAGAATCGTCATGTTTTGCTGAGCGCGGAGTCTCTGGCTCAGCGCCTTTGACGGACTCTTGTTGCCCAAGAGCCGTTGTCGACATTCCGATACAAAATAAAAGCGATATTAATATTTTCATAATTCTAGGATAGTGGTTTTCATTTGATTGTAAAGTCGCGTTTGAGTACCCGGCCCCCCAAAATAAAAAAAGCCTCCCTTGCAAGGAGGCTTTCGAATTCCAATAATATAACTACGATCTACTTACGAGTCGGCGCTTTCTTATCCGTCGGTCGCTCTGGCGTTTTCGCTATCGGCTTTTCAGTGGCCGTTTTCTCCATCGGCTTCGTGCTCATCTCACCCGCTTTATCAACCAATGCTCCAACCGCTTCAGTTTTTTGTGCCGTCGCTTTCGGACCAATATTGTAAGCTGTAAGAATCTGCTCACGCAATGCCGCCATCACAGCAGGATTCTCTTTGAGCCATTGCTTCGCCTGATCGCGACCTTGTCCCATGCGCTCACCTTTGTGTGAATACCAAGCTCCGGACTTCTCCACGAACTCTTTTTTCACCGCGAGATCAAGAACGTCGCCTTCAGCCGAAATGCCTTCTCCGTACAAAAGATCGAATTCCACTTTGGCAAACGGAGGCGCCATTTTGTTCTTCACGACTTTCACTGCCGTGCGATTGCCCACAACCTCTTCACCCGCTTGAATCGCGCCAATGCGGCGAACATCCAAACGAACCGAAGCGTAGAACTTCAAAGCGTTTCCACCCGTGGTCGTCTCAGGGTTACCAAACATTACACCGATTTTCATACGGATTTGATTGATGAAGATGACCAGCGTTTGACTGCGCGAAATCGCCGCGGTCAATTTTCGCAAGGCTTGCGACATCAAACGAGCTTGCAAGCCCATGTGACTATCGCCCATCTCGCCTTCAATCTCTGCACGCGGAGTCAATGCCGCCACTGAATCCACCACCAGCACATCGACTGCGCCTGAGCGAACCAAAGTTTCGACGATCTCCAACGCTTGCTCGCCCGTATCGGGTTGCGAGATCAGCATGTCTTCCACATTCACGCCGAGTTTGCGCGCATATGAGACGTCCAGTGCATGCTCTGCATCCACGTAAGCGACGCTGCCACCGACTTTTTGCGCCTGTGCAACAGTGCTGAGTGCGAGAGTGGTTTTACCTGAACTCTCTGGTCCGTAAATTTCTACGATGCGACCTTTTGGTAGGCCACCGATACCGAGTCCGATGTCCAGACTCAACGCTCCCGTGCTGTACACCGGAACATTTTCATAGAGGCTGCGTTCGCCTCCGAGTTTCATGATGGAGCCTTTGCCGAATTGCTTTTCAATGGATTGAATTGCAAGTTCGAGCGCTTTGGCTTTGTCGCCACCCTTTTCACCAGTCTGCTTACTCGATGAAGAGTTCATGCTGACGTTACCTATTGCCATTGTTCTTTACTCCTTATGTGTTACCCAGCAACGTCTCCCAACTTTCCCCGACATTGCGATCCTATCTCATCGCACTTAACAGGAAATCGAAAGCAAAAAGAGCGGCTTGTCGCTGAATGTCTTGTCGGCCGCCGCGAGCCGCAAACTGTTTGCTGGAGGCTATTTCAAAGGCCGGGCCAACGGCTGCGAAACACACAAAGCCCACAGGTTTCTCAACACTTCCGCCATTCGGACCGGCAACTCCGGTTACACTCACTGACCAGGTGCAAGCCAAAGCCTTTCGCGCACCCGAAGCCATCGCTTTAGCGACCACCGGGCTGACCTCACCGTGGGTTTGGAGCAAAGATCTTGGAATTCCGAGGACATTCTCTTTGACCGCCCGCGCATACGAGACCACAGAACCATTGTAGAAGCTCGAGACGCCGGGTTGCGAGGCAATCCAACTCGACAACAATCCACCAGTGCAGCTTTCCGCCAGACCGACGGTCCATCCTCGCGCTCGACAGATTTTTTCAAGTTCAGCGACGCGCTCCACGACTTCGGGAGTCATCAGAGCCATCCTTTTTGCATAATAACTTGTAAAATTATGTTGCTTAAAATTCCAGCAAGTAAATCGTCGGCCACCGTGCCCACACCGCCGCCCACGCGTTTGTCCAGGTAAGAAATCGGCCAAGGTTTCAGCATGTCGAAGAAACGAAATAGCAAAAATCCAGCTACGACATAGGGCCAGGTGAACGGAACCCAAGTCATGGTCACCAAAAGACCCGCGACCTCGTCGATCACAATCTCTTGGCTGTCATGTTTTCCGCTGAAGCTCTCATGCAGATGCGACACGAAAATCGCGAGGACAGTGAAAACCAGCGTGGCCAGCATATATTGCAGAGGTGCGAAAAAGCTAAAAAGGAACAGCAGTGGAACCGCACCCAGCGTGCCGACGGTGCCCGGAATGCGCGGAACTTTTCCACAGCCAAACCACGTCGCTAAAATAATCGTCGCTCGCTCTTCCAAATTTTGTCCAGTTTTCACGCCTTTTTCCCTCAATGATCTGAGCTACCATAGTCCGCGGCCGAGTGGCCAGTCCAAAGACGTGTGTCGGTAGAGTCGTGTTTCGCGATGCTGGCCTAGTGGTATTGCCACAGTCTTACTAAAATAAAGCCTATGACTCTCGAAGAGATTTTGCGACAGGCGCTACAAAAAGGCGCCACCGACGTGCACCTAAAAGCGGGAGTGATGCCAGTCATCCGGCGTCACGGCACTTTGCGTCCTATTTCTCCGACCGCCGTGCCAATGACCGGCGACGAGATCGAATTTATTGCCGGTGGCCTAATGGACGAAAAACAGCGAGCCCACTACGACGAGTTCCGCGAACTGGATCTCGGTTATGGAATCTCCGGCCTCGGCCGTTTTCGTATTTCCATTTTCAAACAGCGCGGCACCACGCGCATGGTGATTCGTAATATTCCATTCAAAGTTCCAAGCTTCACCGAGCTCAATCTGCCTCCGATTCTAGAAAAAATCGCCCAGACTGAGCGCGGACTTATCTTAGTGACCGGAGTGGCAGGCTCCGGAAAGTCTTCGACCCTCGCCGCGATCATCGACGATATCAACAAACGTGAGAATAAACATATTTTGACTATTGAAGATCCGATCGAATATTTAATCCGCGATCGCAAAAGTCTGATCACCCAACGCGAGATCGGAATTGATTCGACCTCTTTCGCGCGCGCGCTCAGGGCCGGTCTGCGCCAAGACCCCGATATTATTTTAATCGGAGAGATGCGCGACCGCGAGACCATTGAGAACGCACTGCTCGCGGCAGAGACTGGTCACTTGGTGCTATCGACTCTACACACTTTGGACGCCACAGAGACAATCAACCGGATTCTGGCCGCGTTTGATGGCACACAACAAAATCAGGTGCGTATGCAGTTGGCCGCGATCTTGAAAGCCGTTATCTCGCAACGCCTGTGTCGACGCAAAGATGGGCAAGGGATGGTTCCGGCCTGCGAGGTCCTGATTAACAATCCACGGGTGCGTGAGTTGATCGAAGACCCAGCGAAGACGCAAGAGATCGAGGTGGCGATCGAAGAGGGTCAGGCGGCGTGGTCGATGAGTTCCTTTGACCAAAGCTTGATGTCTCTCTTAAATCGCGACCTGATCACCTACGACGAAGCTCTGCTGCACTGCGCCCGTCCGGAGAATTTCCGTATTCGTTACGAGGGCATTACCGCGATGGACGGGAAAAAATGGTCCGAGACGCCCATGTATGATAAAAAAGTGGACGACAAGTGGAACAATATCACAGAGGTGGAAATCGTAATCCCCACCGAAATGAAGAAGCGTAAGAAAAAACATGAAGACGAGGACGACTAAAACTGAATACGCGAGGGCACTGGACCTGGTGACCCGCTATTTGGCTTTACGCGATCACTCCCGTTTTGAGCTCCGCCAAAAATTGAGCCGCCGCTTCGAAACCGAACTGATCGAGCGGGTCATGACCGACGCGGATGAATCCGGTTGGATTCCCAGCGAAGAAGTCATCGCGCAGCGGACCGCCCTGGCCTATCAACGCCGCTTGAAGAGTCGCCGCTACATCGAAGGACAATTGAAAAAGCGACGACTCCCCGTACCCGCGCGAGATTCTGAAAAAGAAGCCGATGGCGTGCGCGCTTTGCTTGAGAAAAAGTTTGGCCAAGTCACTGGCCTCAGCTATGAAGATAAGGGCAAAGCCTATCGCTATTTGAGTTACCGTGGCTTTGACGGTGCAACAATTCAGAAGGTGTTGAATGGGAAAGAATGAAGACCGCCCCAGTGAGGGTGTCCGCCAAGGCTTTATCGATTACTTCGCGAAGAACGGGCATCAAGCGGTCTCTAGCTCACGCCTGATTCCCGAAAACGATCCCACTCTGCTCTTCACCAATGCGGGAATGAATCAATTTAAAAATGTTTTTGTTGGTCTTGAACAACGCGACTACAAACGTGCCGTCACCGCTCAAAAATGCGTGCGCGCCGGCGGTAAACATAACGATCTGGAAAATGTTGGCTTGACCGCTCGTCACCACACGTTTTTTGAAATGATGGGAAATTTTTCGTTCGGCGACTACTTTAAAAAAGACGCCATCCATTTTGCGTGGGAATTGATCACCAAAGACTATGCGATCGACAAAAATCGTTTGTACGTTTCCGTTTTTCAAGATGACGACGAAGCCGCCGACATTTGGCATAAACAAGAGGGCGTGCCGCGCGATCGCATCTACCGTTTCGGCGAGAAAGATAATTTCTGGCGTATGGGCGACAGTGGACCGTGCGGCCCCTGTTCTGAGATCTTTTACGATCTGGGTCCCGAGGTTGGCGGCGACCCCAAAGAGAATGTCATGGGCGGCAATGGCGACCGTTACATGGAGTTCTGGAATCTTGTGTTCATGCAATTTTTCGAAGACGGCAAAGGTGGGCGCACGCCCCTTCCCAAGCCCTCCGTCGATACAGGCATGGGCCTTGAACGCATGACCAATATTTTGCAAGGTCAGATCAGCAACTACGACACCGATCTATTTCAGGAACTGATTCAAGTCGCGAGCAAGATGAGTGGCCACGAATATGCGAAATCGGCGAAGTCTTTACGTGGCCCCGCTTTGCTCAAACAAGAGCAGATCAACGTTGCACTTCGCGTATTGGCCGATCATGCACGCGCCTCTGCATTTTTAATTGCCGATGGAGTTTTGCCTTCGAACGAAGGACGCGGTTATGTCTTGCGCCGAATTATGCGGCGTGGAATTCGCTATGGGCGCCAACTCTCAGAAGAGAAATCGCTACTTCCATCGGTCGTCGATGCGGTGATCAAAAAAATGAGTGGCTTCTATGGCGAGCTGAAACAGCAGCAGACTTTGATCTCGCGGACCGTGCAAGATGAAGAAAAACGTTTTCTTACGACCTTGGATCAAGGGACACATGTTTTGACCCAGGAATTGTCAAAGTTAAAGGGCGGCGGCACTCTCGGTGGCGATATTTTATTTAAACTCTATGACACCTTTGGATTTCCGGTCGATTTGACCCGCATTATGGCCCAGGAACAGGGTTTTAAAATCGATGAGGCAGGATTTGAACAGCATCTCACTTCGGCAAAAGAGAAAGCGCGCAGCTCGTGGAAGGGCAAAGCCCTGGGCGGGGATCAAACGCATCTTGTGCAGTACACTCAGCAAATTTTCAAAAAGTTCGGCGAAACGAAATTCACGGGCTACGATTCGGCTCAAGAGCCTGACGCAAAGGTCATTGCACTCAGCGATGGCAAAGCGGCGGCGAGTGAACTGAAGAGTGAGCAAACCGGAATCGTGATCACCGACAAGACGTGCTTTTATGCCGAAGGCGGCGGACAAATCGGCGACCGCGGATTGGTGCGCGGCCCTGGCGGTGAGGCGGAAGTCTTAGATACCGTAAAACAAAATGGAGTCTTTCTGCATCACGTACGGGTGACGGACGGAGTTTTAAAAGTCGGCGATCCGGCTCAACTTATCGTGCAGTCTGTTGAGCGTCGCAACACTGCGAACAATCACTCGGCAACACATTTGATGCACGCGGCACTTCGCCAAGTGCTCGGCACTCATGTTCAGCAAGCGGGCTCGCTCGTGGAGCCGGATCGTTTGCGGTTTGACTTCACTCACGGTCAACCACTGTCCCCTTCTGAAATCGAACAGATCGAAACTTTGGTTATGGCCGAGATCTCTAAGTCCATTCCCGTTCAATCGGCGACCATGAGTCACCAAGCTGCCATCGACAAGGGCGCGATGGCTCTCTTCGGTGAAAAATATGGCAATGAAGTGCGGGTGATTCAGATGGGCGACTTCTCTATGGAACTCTGCGGAGGCATTCACGTCGGCAACACCAGTCAAATTCGCTTTTTCAAAATCGTCAGTGAGGGCGGGGTCAGCGCCGGAGTTCGACGTATTGAAGCGATCACCGGCGACCGCGCCGCCGATTATCTATCCGCACTTTCGCGTGAAGCATTGCAAGCGCGAGCTCAAGCGGGCTTAACATTGAATTGGCAAAAGTATTTGGAAGGCGAAGGCGCTCGCCTACCGTCTTGGATTGAAGAGACGCAAAATAGTGCCAAAGCGTTGGCGCGCGAAATTCAATCGCTCAAGGGCAAAGGCGTCGACGTCGACTCACTCGTACAATCGGCGAAAAGCATTTCGAGCGCGGGCGTTGTCGGAAGATATATTTTCGCCGATATCCCGATGGATGACCGCAAAGTGCTGAGTGATCTTTCTGACCGTTTACAAGATCGCTTGAAGGACGGGGTCGTAGTCATCGTCGGTCAAGGGGATGGCTCACATCCCGTGATCGTTAGCGTGAGTAAATCGTTAGCCGGCAAACTAAATGCCGGGAAAATTCTAGGCGAGGTCGCACTCACTCTCGGCGGAAAAGGTGGCGGCCGGCCCGATTTCGCTCAAGGTGCTGTTCCATCACGCGACCAGTTGGCAAAGGCCCGCGAAAAATTGCAAACACTGATGGAGTAACCTTGTAATTAAAACCGTGGAGATTGCGCCGCTACGGTGAAGAACCGAGCGGCGCGGAATCAAACGAGATTTAGTTTTTGTTGCAAGTTACAGTTTGAGCAGGGATCGTTTTGGCATTCAACGTTCCATCCGTTACAAACTGAAGGTTTTCGCCCGCCATTGAGTAGTTGATGTTCAAGTCCAACGGACCGTAGTCCTTGCCGCTGTTGAAATATTCACCTTTAATGTTGGTGCTCAAAGTGGTGTCGGCCATGCAAGTCGCAGAGAAAGTTCCATTTTTTAACTCTTGGCTATCTGCGAGTTTCAACACGCTGCCGTCCGCTGGAAATTCGTCGCCGCTCACTTTGTAGTAAGTCACAGCGCCTTCCATACGACTCGATATATCCATAACTTGGGTCGAACCATCGGGCATCGAGCAGGTGAAGTTGCCGGTGAGATTGGGACAAGCAAACGCCTGAACAGAGAACGCAGCCGAAAGAACCGTTAGAATACGTAACATTTTATTTCCCCCTAAAAGAATTATTGAACGTAGTATATTGAAGGCGCAGGTCGGAATTAAGTCAAGACGCTCTAAAGGTAACGATTGTTTCAAGCTGATCAATTCACCGTAACACTCTAGATTTACCGACGCGCCACGTCCGCAAATCGGTCGGACCAATCTAATGGCAAAACGATCACGATCGAGATATTTGTTCACTTTAGAACAAACAAAGCATTTCAAACATCGCGTCGAGTACGGCCATCGCGGTAATATCCGACGGATCATACGCCGGACATAACTCCACAACGTCACACGCCACCAGATTTTTAATTTTCAGCGCACGAAATATCCGCTGCGCTTCGTAAGTCGTCAGACCTCCGGGGACCGGAGTTCCGGTTCCCGGCGCAAAAGCCGGATCCAGACAGTCAATGTCATAGGTGATGTAAGTCGGACCGTCGAATACCGGAAGATCGTGCAGAAACGCTTCCAGACCACGGATCCGGATATCGTCGATCGTGGTGCTGCGCAGGCCGTGCTTCTTTACGAAATCCAAATCCTCGCCGCTGGCCAACGGACCGCGCAGGCCAATCTGCATGCTTTTCTTCGCGTCGATCAAACCCTCTTCGACCGCGTGGCGCGCAAAAGCGCCATGATGATACTCTTGTCCCCAAGCCGCCGGATAGGTGTCCAAATGCGCGTCGAAATGTATCAATGAAATTTTCTGTCCGACATGTTTATACACCGAACGCAACAAGGGCAAAGTGATCGAGTGATCCCCACCCACAGCCAAGAACTTTTTCCCCGACTTCAAAACTTCAGTGAAATGCTTTTCAATCTTCTGATGAGTGATCGTGAGGTCGATGGGAACAGTGGAACAGTCGCCCGCATCGGCCACCCGCAGTTTTTTAAAAACGTCCTCGCCCCGCGCCCAATTGTAACCACGACCCAGGGAGCTCACATCGCGAACTTTCGACGGAGCAAAGCGTGCACCCGGGCGATAAGACACGGCACCGTCAAATGGCACTCCCACAATCGCAACGTCAAAGTCCTCTTTAATATCCGCAAGCGGCAGGCGAAAAAAAGTTTTGATCGACGAAAAGCGTGGAAACTCACGGCCACTCAACGGTTTAAATTCCATGTTTCACCTGATCCTTATTTTTATTCTCAAAAGTTTTTCTCTGTGCGCTGATCCACCACTCTAAATTCCCATTTTTCAAAAGCTTCAGACCATGCGGTTCCCATCCATCATAGATGTAGACAGGTCCACGTTGAACCACCGGCTTTTTCACCGGAACCGGCGCTTTTTTCGCGCCTTTCGCTGGGATCACAACCGGCTCCTCCGCAGGAGGTTCGACAGCCTCAATTCTTCGACGGCGAACAACGCCTTCACTCAAAATCGTTAGCTTAGGCTTCTCGGCGTCGGCCGAATACCAACGCAACGACTGCACTTCCGTTTCACTGGTTCCCTTTTCCCACAGCCACAGTTGCAAAATGGGCCAACCATTCATAAATTGAAAATGCGCGCGCTCCCAGGCAACAGCCTCGCCACCCAACGGCATCGGATCGACCGTATGCCAAGTGCCGTCGTTCCACGCCACCGTTTTCGCCAATAAGCGAATATTGTAGCTGCCTGACATCAATCGACAATCTTGGCGTGCAATCTCGTTTGCCGTGCAATTGAGTTTCTCGGGCTTGGCCCGGGCAAAAGTCAGAAATGGAAATAGGAGTAAGAGTAAATAAACCTTCACCCCTAAAAGCTTAAACTCCAGTCGGCCGCCCCACAAGGATTGATGCCATCTTTAATGCGTGCTACGACTAAAAAACTTATGCGCCCAAGCCCGTCTCAGCTCAGATTGCTCGAATGGTATCGCGAAAATCGACGCGAGTTGCCCTGGCGCGCCAATCGCGATCCCTATTCCATCTGGATCTCAGAGACCATGTTGCAGCAAACGACCACCACCGCGGTCATTCCCTATTTCGAACGCTTTCTTGAAATGTTCCCGTCGCTCCAATCATTGGCTGAAGCCGATAGCGGAAAAGTGATGGAGGCTTGGGCCGGCCTTGGCTACTATAGTCGCGCACGCAATTTACACAAAGCCGCTAAAGCGCTCCATTCTCATGGGAGCTTTCCGCAATCCTACAAAGATTTGCTCGAGTACCCTGGTTTTGGCCCCTACACCGCACGATCGGTAGCGAGTCTGGCCTTTGATGAATCGGTCGGTGTGGTCGATGGGAATGTGATTCGTGTCCTGGCTCGGGTGGAAGCGCAAGATTGGGAGTGGTGGAAAGGCAAAGTTCGCGCCGAAATCCAAGAACGCGCCGATGCATGGGTCATGCATGTTCCAAGTTTTGAGATGAATCAAGCACTCATGGAGCTCGGGCGAACGATTTGCACGCCCAAATCGCCGAGCTGCTTACTCTGCCCACTGCGCGTCGTTTGCCTCAGCTTTAAGAGCGACTCGGTCGCGGAACGACCGAAATTCAAGCCGCGACGCGAACGCGAACTGTGGGTTTGGGAGCCCGAGGTGACGGTTCAACGCGAACGGATCCTGTTACGCAAAGATCAGCCCGTGCCATTTTTGCGTGGCCAATGGCTGCTCCCCGGGAAAGCGCGGAGAGTTTTGCGCAAGCCGACCTCATTTCATTACCGACACAGCATCACTCATCATGATATCTTCGTGACGGTGAAGCCCGCAGTTCGTAAAATAAGCGCGGATGACAAGTGGGTTGCACTCAAGGAGATCCGCCAATATGTTCCTGCCTCTCTGGTTCAAAAAGCATTGGTTGTGGCTGCCTCTGACCATCCCGTTGATATGGGCCGGTTGCCAACACACGCCAAAGCTCGGGCCACTCCCCGAAAATAAAGAGGGTTTGCAACAGTATATTGTCGAAGAGGGCGAGAGCTCGCAGGCCGTATACTCTCCGGCTGGAGACAAACTTTTATTCGTCAGCCGCGATCGCCGCGCACATCGCCAAGCGCAAGTTTACGAAAAGGATTTGAATAGCGGAATCGAGAGACGCATTACTTTTCAAAATGGATCTACTTTTTCACCGCGCTACCACCCAAAAGAAAATATGATTATTTACTCCAGCTCAACCGATGAGCTGAAAGAAAATCCGCCACTACTCAATCCAAACTCAGTCGTGTCAAAATTGTCGTTCCCTTATCAAGAGCCACTCGACGTCTATCTGCACTCGCTAAAAGCTCTCGAGATTACGCGCGTGACCAATCATCCCGGCTTCGATGGCGAGGCGTGGATTTCAAACGACGGAAAAGAAATTCGTTGGACCCGCGTACACGACCAGGGCACAGAGGTCGTGAGCATGAGTCGCAACAGTCGCGTCGTCCGACCGATCAAAGGACTTGGAGTCAACCCTACGGAATATGTGATCGCGCCCGATGGCAAGGCCTCGGCGTGGATCGAGTGGGGCGAGAGCTTTGGTGTTTCACGTTTACATGTGCTCAAAGGCAAAGGCCCCGCCGTTGATGTCGGAACGGAAAATATCGTGGCGAAAACCGATTTGAGTTTTACAGCGGACTCAAAGTGGCTTTTGTGGTCACAAAAAGATGCGGTGAAACCAGTTTACAATCTTTGGGCGCTTGAATTGGCGACAATGTGCGCGCGCCCTCTCACCACCGCCATCGATGACGAGCGCCGCGACCCGACGGTTTCTCCGGATATGAAGTGGCTCACTTACACCATGCTACACAAAGAAAGGTCTAGAATTGCACGAGCCGCGTTTTCTCCGCCGACTGGACCTTGTCCCGCGCCACTTTGAGTTCTATTCTGAGTGAATGAAACTGCTGACCTGTTTGCTTTTCACATCCTTGAACATTTGGGCGGCCCCGATTCCGGGGACCAGCACCTCGTCCTTGGTCTCGGACAAACCGGGTCTCTTTTTTTCGCCAAAAGGTTTCAGCATCAACAGCGCGCAAACCGCTTGGATCCAGAGCGCACCACCGAAGCATATTCCATCTCTCGTCACCATTTACAAAGCCCCCGTAGTACAAAATGGCCAACAGCCCGCACTCACCGTGCGAGTCGACGAAATTCGTGCCAATCAGGGATTAAAATCCTACGTTAAAAAATGGATGAAAGATTACAACCGCTTCGGCTTCGAAGTGCTCACCGCAAAGCCAATCAAAATCCGCGAGAATCAGGCTTTCTTGCTCGATATCATCAGTCGCGAAACCCAAAAGCAACTGCGCCAAGTGGTCTTCGTTAAAGACAAAACCGCAGTCATTCTGACTTGCCGAGATGGTCGCGATTCATTCGCCAAAACAGTCGTCGACTGCAACGAAATCATGAAAACCTTCGAGTGGTCCCAGTAGCTCTATTTACCGAATATTTTTTTGAACAGCCCGCTGACTTTTCCAGCGATGCCTTTGTTAGCTCCGCCCTGCGCACCTGCACTGCGTGGAATCGGGCGCGAGGTCGAGCCCCCGCCTTGCGGTCGCTGACCGGATTGTTGATGCCGACGAGAATCGGAACGTGATCCACCTTGGCGATTGCGTGGTTGTCCGCCTCGCGGTTGATCGCGACGCGGAGGATGTCCGCCTTGATTTGGACGGGCTTGGGCATTTCCGGATTGCTGATTTTCAACGGGTGCATTTGGATCTCGATGACGTCCCGAATTTCGGTCACGATGTTGATCACGGCGCGGACCACGGTCACTACCCCCGCTACGCGCCTGCTGTGGACGATCTCCGGCTGGACGATCATTCGGACCACCGGGACCTCGGGGGCGGTCGCCACGCGGACGGTCGTCGCGCGGACGATCATCACGTGGGCGATCGGGACGCGGACCTTTTCCTTCATTGCGCGGTGGACGCGGGCCACGACCTTCGCCTCCACCGCCACGCGGACGATCATCACGTTTATCAAACCTTCCGCCGCCACCACCACTTGGGCGCTTGGGCGGACCGCGATGTTCGTCGCGCGGGAAAGGCTTCATTTCAGTCACAATCTCCGCATCATCCAACCATAAAACTTCGATCTTGTTACCCAAAAATTCTTCGACACGCTGAAGAGCATCCACGTCGCGGTCACCAACCATGCTAAACGCTTGGCCCGTCTGACCCGCGCGGCCCGTTCGGCCAATCCGATGCACATAATTTTCCGCATCATCAGGTAAATCAAAATTGATCACCACGTCGACGCCTAAAATATCCAATCCTCGCGCGGCCACATCCGTGGCGACGAGAATATTGCGGTCGTTTTCAGCTTTGAACTGCGCCATCACTCGATTGCGCTGGGCCTGCGTGAGCAAACTCGAAATACCCATCGCAGGCACGCCGTTGTTAGTCAGGAAGGTCGCGATACGCTCAACGTTGTGTTTAAAATTGCTAAAAATAATCGCCTGTCGCGGATTATATTTCTTAATCAGCGAAAGCAAAATGCGTGGTTTATCTTGTTGCCCAACATGCGCCATAAAATCTTTGACGTTATCGGCTTTAGCTTGGTCACGACTAATATTGATCTCAACCGGTTCCGCGCCATGCTCATAGGCCACATTCAAAACTTCAAAATTCAACGTCGCGCTGAAAACCAAGAACTGGCGGTCACGCGGCATCCGTTTCAAAACAAATTTCATATCGTCTTTAAAGCCCATATCAAACATACGATCGGCTTCATCAAAAACCACGGCACGCACTAAGCCAAGATCTGCAACATGCTCTTTGTATAAATCAATAAAGCGGCCCGGAGTGGCGATAACAAACTCCACACCCTGCTTCAAACCTGCGATCTGTTTTTCATAGGTGGTGCCTCCGTAAATGGAAACACTGGACATCCCCGTGCCTTCCAAAAACATCATCGCGTTCTCTTGCACCTGTTCGGCCAATTCGCGAGTCGGTACCAAAACCAAAATAAATTGCTTTTTCTTCCAGTCGACAAAAGGAACCGTATCACTGTCCGCCACGGATGGATCCGGGTTTGTGCCTTTAAGGATCCGGTCGATCAGGGGAATCAAAAACGCGCCCGTTTTTCCAGTTCCCGTTTGTGCGAGTCCGGAAATATCTTTGCCCTTGCGGAGCAGTGGAATGGCTTGATCTTGGATCGGAGTGCACTCGATAAACTTAACTTTGTCGAGGTTGGCTTGGAGCAGCGGATGCAGTTGAATTTCAGAAAACTTCACGATTTTTTTCCTAATACGATCCCGCTCAGGGCGAGAACGATGACTCACGTGGTCAAACTTCTTATTTAAATGTAGTATACGGAGTCACAACTTTAAGTCAAAGGTTGGTCCCCAAATTCGTGTGAAAAAACTCCTTCAGAGTCCGTACAAATGCATCCGGCTGCTCAAAGTGCACCCAGTGTCCGGCACCCGGAATCTCGACACCCTTGGCGCGGGGTAAAATCGCAAGCATCCGTTCAAATACCGGACGGGAAAGGTCAGTGGATTTCTCTCCGCGAACGATCAGAACGGGCATTTTCAAATTGGCAAACACATCCCAGTGATCCTCTTTTCGCCCCTCGCGCATACTCTTCAGAATCGCTTCTTTAGCAAAGCGCCAATCCATCTGACCATCGGGCTTTTGTTCGATATTTGAGAGGAGAAAGCGACTCATCACCGCAGGCTCCGGGTAGAATGAAATCTTCGCGACGTATTGATTCTCAAAGAAGTCCCGAGCCTCGGTGCGGGTGGCAAACGGAGTCGGGACCAGTTGCAAAAGACGCTCGATCCGGTCGGCGGCGGCGACATTCGCCTCCGGACCAATATCCTCAATCACCAACACTTTGACGATGCGCGAAAAATGCGCGGCGAATTCCAAGGCATTTCGTCCGCCCATCGAATGTCCGACCAAAGATGTTGAGTTCCAGCCCAGTTCCTCCAAAATGAGTTTGAGATCGTGGGCGAAATCGCGCGGATGATAGCCGTCGGTCGGATGAAAGCTCCGGCCATGGCCGCGTTGATCGAAAGTGAGGATATGAAACTCACTCTCAAACGCGGTAGCGATGCGGCGCCAGTTGGCGGCCGACCCCATTAGGCCATGCAAAAACACCAATTTGTGTCCTTGTGGATTCCCTGTTATTTGATAGTGAAAGTTATCTAAGTAGTTCATGCCTAACCTTGAAATGACCCGCCGATGAACGTTACCGAAAAGCCGCACTTGCATCAAGACTGGATTGATCCCCATGCCGTGGGAATCGTGCGCGCTTTGCAAAAAAAGGGACATGAGACCTACTTGGTCGGCGGTTGCGTGCGCGATCTGCTGCTGGGCATCCATCCCAAAGATTTTGATATCGCCACCACCGCGCGTCCAGAGCAGGTCAAGTCGGCCATTCATCGCTCCTACATTATCGGCAAACGCTTCCGCCTGGTTTTGGTTCGCCGTGAGGAAACGCAGTTCGAGGTTGCCACCTTTCGACGTGAGATTCGTGAAGATGAAAAGAGCGAAGAGGCTCCCGCCGGCGACAATCTTTTCGGAACAGTCGAGGAAGACGCGCGTCGCAGAGATTTCACGATCAATGGCCTCTTCTACGATCCAATCAACGATCGGCTAATTGATTTTGCAGAGGGACTGCCCGATCTAGAACATCGCTGGGTCCGTATGATCGGGGATCCCACCGTGCGGTTAGCCGAAGACCCAATTCGCATCATGCGCGCACTTCGCTTAAAACATATGATCGGTTTTATGCTCGAGCCCGAGTTGCGCCGAGCGATGCAAGAGCATGCTTCGACGTTACCACTCACGGCCTTGCCTCGTCGCCGCGAAGAGATTTTAAAATGGCTGCGTTTAAAAAATCCAGACTTGGCTTTTCACGAAGCCCACGATCTGGGGATTTTAAAACATATTACACCGACACTCGACGAAGCCTTGAACGGCGACGGCGCCGATATCTTTTATACCTACCTGCGGCAAATTCCATCTTCGGAGTCTTTGGGACCGGGTGAACTGTTTGGCCTCTTGGTCTTGGCCTTCGCGCGCGCCTTCTTGCAAAAAGATCCCGAGGGCGGCTCCCACTCGCGAGCAATATTCGAAGCTGAGAAAGTACAAGCTTGGATGCACGATGAGCTCGGCATGTTTAAGCACGAGCAAACTTTGACCGTAAAAGCGCTGCATGTCGAGCCACTGCTCGCTCGTCGCAAAGAGTTTCAGAAAAAAGGCGAGCGCCGTCAGCGGGCCCTCCTCACTAACGAAGCTTTTCCGCTCGCTCTACGTTTTGCTATGCATGACTATTTTTTAGGTGGAGAAGATTTGCTGTATTGGCAGGAGCGTTACGCGCTTCTGCGCGAACAAACTCCGATCGCCAGCGGTCCACGTAAACGTCGACGCCCTCGCCGTCCGCGCGGCAAAGGCGCAGGCGGTGGGGGTGGCGAAAAACGCGAGGCCGAGAGTTCGGATATGAAAGTGGAGTCTTAACCATGTTGTCACTCACTCACCTGCTCTTGATTGCCGTGGTACTCTTGTTGCTCTTCGGAAAGACAAAATTACCTGATCTGGGTCGCACTCTCGGAGAGAGCGCACGAAATTTTAAAAAGGCGCTCAAAGGCGAAGAAGACATCGACGTCACCGATTCAGTGAAGCGTATTGAAGACGATCATCACGATAAATCTTAACTAAAGAAGCGAGCGAACCGCTTTGACGATCGCTTCGGAATCCATCCCGTGCTTGCGATAGAGATCGATGGCGTTGTAGGCACTCTGACCAAATTCTCCATGCACTCCCAGTGAGCGAACTTTCAGGGCAACACCGTCTTGCAAGAGCGCGTGAGTGAGCATCGCACCCATCCCACCAATGACTTGATGATCTTCCACCGTGACCAAACGACCAGCGGCTTTTTCAAGATAAGTTTTAAATGTTTTCAAATCGGGATGATTGATGACGGACGGATTGATCACTACAGATTCTGTCCCCGCCGCCGCCAACTTCTCAGCGGCTTGCAACGCTTGACCGACCATCGCACCGGCCGCGGCAATCACAACTGCGGGTTTACTCGAGTCGCGCAATACTTGGGCTTGATCGAGAGTGTAGGATTTTGCGCCGTAACCAGCTGGGAAATTTTCGCGGCCTAAGAAAAATACATAGGAGTCTGGAGTCTTGCCGGTCTTCACGCGCGCGGCGAACTGATCGACCGCTTGGCCGACCAGAGCTTCGGCTTCATCGCTGCATGAGAGAGCAAAGAGTCGAGTGTGCGGAATCCCCGCGAGCATTGAAAAATAGCAGAGCGCCTGATGAGAAGCTCCATCGGCCGCATCTTGAAAGCCCACGTGCGAGAAAATGCAAATCATCGGCGCTTGCGACAGAGCGGCCATCGTCAATGGCAACGCGCCCTTTGTCACACCAAATTGCGCAAACGTGTCGACTACCGGAATGTATCCGAGCTTCGATGCACCAGCCGCCATGCTAACCATGTTACTTTCGGCCACGCCAATGTCTTGAGTGTTCTGTGGAAATGTTTTTTGGAAATCCGCCATACCTGTCGAACCCGGCAAGTCGGCCGAAATTGAAAATATCGGAAAGCCCTCTTTGGTTTTTTGCACCAGGGCTTTGCTCACCCCGATTTGAACTTTTTGTTCGGGAACCGCCGGCTTCTCACCCGACTTTTTACTCGCCGCCGCCACAACAAGTTCTTCGGCCCATTCCGTAAAAACTTTCGGAACTGTGCCACCTTGATAAATTTCAGATAAAAACCCACCAAGCTCAGACGGATGTTTCAACGGAAAGCCATGCCCGCCGCTGCTCGAGTCCGCTGTTTTTTTGACTCCGTAACCTTTGACTGTGCGAGCGTGAATCGCAATCGGCTTGCGCGGATTTTCGCGGGCGCGTTGAATCGCCGACTCAATCACGGACGTGCATTTTTGCAAATCGTGACCTTCAAAAAGATCTACGACGTCCCAACCCAAAGTTTTCAACGACTGAAAGGTCGGTGCCATCGAAAAAGATTCCTCGTCGATGCGGCCGGTGAGTTTGGTGTTGTTGTCCGAAATAATTAAAATATAGGGAGCCATTTTTCCGTTGGCTGCAAGACCAGGAATCGCCGCCATAGCCTCGCGCGCTTCGCCCTCCATGCACGCACCATCGGTGATCGCCGTGATCGTCACGCGTTTTTTACCGGCCAAAGCGTCCGCATAGGCTAAGCCTTGCGATTGCGGAATGGCGGAGCCCAGTGGACCGTTACTCATCAACACACCCTCGGGAAACAGATGCGATTCCCCGTGACCGGTCAGGCGACTCTCGATCGAGCGAAACTTTTTAAGGTCGTTGACGGTCATCGAATCAAACCCGCAATTGGCTTTGAGCGCATAAAGCCCATTTTCACAATGGCCACCGTCATTCACAAACAAGAACAAATCATGCCAAGCTTTCCCGGTCTTCTTCGACTCATGAAACATCAGGCCGTGGGTCGCCGACATCAATTCCGCAAAGGCAGACGGGCCACCCCAGTGACTGGCCGCGCCGCCCATCACTGCATTCATATCCATCAGCGCGATCAGGGCCCGTGTGGCCATGGGATCGACGAATTGAGCGGCCTCATTCGAAGATAATTTCACAGATATGGCAAATTGAGGGTCACGTGCAGGCGTACCTGCAAGCTTTAACGGCTTATCCAGAGGTTTTATAGGGTGATTCACCGCACTTTTCTATCAACGCTTTAGACTTTGCGTCAACAGAATCCCCTTGAGCGCATTACGTCGAAGACTCTATCCTAGGACATGACTGTAAAAGATCGTTTTCCAAAAGCTGAATTGCACCGCCATCTTGAGTTATGCATGCGTCCCGATACGATCTGGGAGCTCGCACCTCAATTCGGAATCGATATAAAATCGCAAATGGATTTCCAGAATCGCTTTTTGATTTTGGAACCGATGAAGGATCTGGGCGCCGTACTCAACAAATTTCTCGACACGCAAAAGCTGCTGGCCACTCCGCCGATTCTCGAGCGCTTGGCCTATGAAGCCTGCATCGACGCCTACGTCAACGAAGGTATCCGCATTCTCGAGTTACGTTACGCTCCGACTTTTATTCAACAAGGCCACAATATGACTTTCGAGGAAATTCACGAGGCCATCGTCTCCGGCATCAGTCGTGCCGAAATTGAATATCCGATCGCCGTCGGATTGATTTGCATCATTCAGCGCATTCTCCCAGTGAAGGACGCTGAACGCGTCGTGGATTTTGCAATCGCCAATAAGGATTCTTTTGTCGGCTTAGATCTTGCCGACAATGAAGAAGGCTTCGACAGCAAACCCTTTGCGCCTTTGTTTATCAAAGCGCGCAAGGCTGGTCTTGGAATCACCATCCACAGCGGGGAAGCGCCCCATCCAAAAGCGGCGACTTGGGTTGTCGACGCGGTCGAAGTTTTGGGCGCACAACGCATTGGCCACGGTGTACAAATCTATCGTGATGAATCGATTATGACCAAGATGCGGGATCAGAAAATCGTTTTCGAACTGTGCCCGACCAGCAATATGCTCACTAATGCAGTTCCCAATTTAAAAGATCATCCGCTTAAAAAACTATTTCAATTCGGAATTCTAACTACGGTCAATACTGACGATCCAGGGATCTTCAATACCAATATGAATCGAGAGTACCGAGTGGCGCGCGACATTATTGGCATGAGCGACAGCGATCTGGACAAATGTGCGCAGATCGGTGCAGAACATAGTTTTATTCCACTGGCCAAGCGCCAAAAAGTTTGGCCGACCAAGCTCTCTTAAAAATTATCGCAGAATACGACCGTCGCGAATCTGTACGACTTGCTGAGCGATCGCGCGTAAGTCCTCCGCATCGTGAGTGATCAATAGGGTGGGAATCTGCAACTTTTCAATCACCCGTTTGACCAGGCTACGCGCCTCACTTTTCAATTCACTATCCAAAGCTGAGAATGGCTCATCGAGAAAAAGAAATCTGGGTTGAGCAATCACCGCGCGAGCCAGCGCCACTCGCTGAGCTTCGCCGCCAGATAGAACTGAGGCACGCCGATGCAAGCAATTCTGCAAGCGTAGGTCGTCCACCAATTCACCTAAACGTTGGCTCATCTCCTTCGGCGCCATTTGTCGAGCGCGCGCGGCAAAAAATATATTTTCCTCCGCCGTCATATGCGGAAAAAGTTCGAGTGATTGAAAGACGACGCCCAATTTGCGCTCGGGAGGTGCAAGTTTCGCCAAGTCCACGTCTGCAAACTTCCATTCTAAACTTAAACAAGGCTCTAACCCAATCAGCAGGCGAAACACGGTGGTTTTACCAGATCCGGAGGGGCCACACAGCGCGGTGATCCCGCGATCGGGAATTTCCCAATGGGGAATGTCGATTTTAAACCCATCGTATTTACGAATCAGATTTTTAACGACTGACATAACGGGTAGCTCCTACAAAAAGACAATATAGTCCCAAGCCGATAAACAACAGCGGAAACATCAACAACTGAGCGGACTCAATGCGATAGTTTCCCATCAAGTCTTCCATCAAGATCGGAACCGTATTGAATTCGCCGGCCACAATACCCGTCAACGCAAAATCCCCACACGCCCAAAGCGCCGCAAGACCCGACGCCCGCATCAACTCCGTCGCACACTGGGGCCAAACCACTTCAAATAAAATACTGACCCAACTCGCACCCAGGGTCCGCGCCACTGTCACCTGACTGCGCAGAGCCGAAAGCGCGGAGTGCACCACCCAACGGTAGAGCAGCGGAAACGAAAGTAGGGTCAGCGCGAAAACGAGTTTCATAAAACTCAAAATGTCGCCTTCTCCCGGAAGCAAAAGCATGCCAAATCCAGTAATTGCAGAACTCGGCGCCAGGTAGCCATTGAGAAAGCGATTGAGCCGGTTATGTGGAGACACATACGCTACCACCAGAAATAAAAATAAATGCAAAAGTCCTACGGCAAGTCCGATAGTCAAAGTGGTCAATGCCGCCTCGACCAACGGCAAATATTCTGGCTGCTGATTTTTAAGCGCCTGGGCCACTCCGAAGAGCCAGCCCGCCAATAAAATCAGTGACGGCAGAAAAACAACAAGGCGCACTCCGCGCAACGCCAAATAGGGAATCGTTTGTCGGGACGGTCGAGCCGGCCAAAACGAATGCGGCAAACCCCAAGCGAGTAAAAGCAAAACGAACGATTGGCAGCCCGCCAGAATCACCGCTTTGTCCCACCGACCATCCATTCGGATTGCATCATAGATCGCCACTTCAAGCGTGACCTGCCGAGAACCCGCCAGCAGAAGCGGAATCGAAAAACTGGTGAAGCATAAACCGAATACAAAAAGAAATATGCAGGCAACGTCGCCTTTAAGAAACGGCCACGCCACGCGATACCAAAAGACAGACCGTGAGGCTCCCAGCGTCCACGCGGTCTCGGCCATACCGCCGATTTTACTATGTACCAATCGATCAAGAGCGACCGCCACCAGACCTGCATTCAGCAAGACGTGAGCCACAATCACCGCTCCGGTTCCGTAAGGAAAAGCTATGAACGGCGTGACCCACGATAGCATGCTTAAAACTAAAAATATTGGAGGAATCATATTTGGCAACAGCAACGAAAGTTCACTCAGGCGCCGCACTCGTGGTTCTGTCCACGCCTGAGAGGCGCCGAACAAAATGAATCCAGCGATCAACGAAAATGCCGCGCTCCAAAATGCTTGAGCAAACGCCGTGAACAAAGCCGGATACCACTCACCGACCGACGGCCCACGCCATTCGGGAACCCAGACGAGCCAAATCAGATAAGGCGAGAGCATGAGCAGGCCGATGCCCACCCGCAATCCCGCGCGCAAATAAAATTCAGCGTTGAAAAACTTTGTCCCAGTCACTAAGGTCTTTACGGTTGAGTTGACCACCAGTTAAAATCTTGAGATGCGGCAGCTCCGAAAAAATCGTTCCGCTCTCGATACCCATTAAAACCGGAAGCATATAATTCTTCTCCATGATCAATTTCTGCGCCCAAGGCTCGAGCATCGTGTGAACAAATTTTTCGGCCAATTCACACTCTCGACAACTTGCCGGTACCGCCACATACTCGATCTGAATCGGATGCCCCTCCGGAAATGAAATCACCTGATAACTATGGTCCTTTTCAAGGCCCCAATGAAAAGCCAGCGAGGTGAGGTAAGAAAAAACGAACTTCGCTTGATTCTTTTTAAATAGACCATAGGAAAAAGCCCACGAGGGAGAAATGCTTTGGATATTAGGCTTTAGCTGAGTGAGGAACTCCCCGGTCAATTCGCCCTCGATTTGTTTTACCCAGTTGTAAAACTGCAAGCCCGGAGAACTAGAACGTGGATCCTGCAAGGCAAATTGCCCGCGAAATCGCGGCAGAACTAAGTCCGTAAATTTATGCGGAGTATCGCCTTCACCCTGGCGATACACAAAAGTCAGCGGGCTCCAATCAAAGGGTACAAATGGGGACACTCCATAGCTAAGGCTTTCAGAATTCCAATTTTTTGAATCCATAGTGATCGGGCGCCATTCGCCTTGTGTCTTAGCTTCTTCAAGTAACAACTGATCTAAGCCAATGACCACATCAAACGGCAAGTTGGCTTGCGCAAGCTTTAAGCGCTCCAGCAAAAGTCCGGCATCCCCCGCGGTGAGAATCTCGACATCGCAGCCAAACTCTTTCTTAAATCGATCAACGATTTCATGGCCGGGCCCCGACGAGCCGACAAACGTGGAGTAAGTTAAAATACGTATTTTTTTATTTTCAAACTGAGCCCGTGGCAGCCCGCGACTTAAATAGGCTTGGCGCCCAAACAATAAGCCGAACACCAATCCCACGCCGAGCAAAATAAAAACGCTAAGCTTGGCACGCACATCACCACCACATGCCGCGGTCACGTTTGTAGAAAAAATAATCCATACCCATGCAGCGACCAGCTCCCAGCCATGCGAGCATTAAAAACAAAACCAAATGCAATTTATGCAGTTCGACGATCTCGGGACCACTATTGTAAACAAAATTTAATGTCAAAACAGCGGCGATGAGTGCGACCGGACGGACGAAGAAGCCCAAAATAAAACTGATGCCCACCAAAAATCCAAAATAAACCACACAGTACGCAAACACCTGCCAGTTCGGAACCACAACATGATCCAAAAAATCTTTATACCAATCAGGTGCAGTGGAGGTCGGAGCCCATTCTGTAATCGTCGCAGCGATGCGCGGCTGCGAAAGATAATCGCCCTGATAGCGTTGCCAAGCCGTGGTTAAAAATGACCAGCCCAAATAAATGCGCAAGAGCGCGAGAGGAAACAGATGGCCGACATATTTTACACTTTCAAGATAGGCGACTAGCATGCTGACATCTTGCTTCATCCCATAGACGAGGTCAATGAATGCGCTTCACGCCGCGCTTCGGGCAAACGCCCTCCAATGGGCACTTTTCGCAAGCCGGCCGCCGGGCCTTACAAAGCGAGCGGCCGTGCGAGATCAACCAATGTGAAAACTGAATCCAATGCTTGCGCGGCACAATGCGCAGAAGATCGACCTCCACCTTGCCCGGATCTTTGGCACCGGTCAGGCCCAAGCGATAAGCCAGACGTTTGACATGGGTATCGACCACGATTCCAGTCACCAGACCAAAGGCGTTACCCAGAACCACATTGGCTGTTTTGCGACCTACTCCGGGCAGCTGAATAAGCAGCTCCAGCTCACGCGGAACTTCGCCACCAAACTCATCACTGATTTTACGACCGCTGCCTTTTAGACTTTTTGCTTTCGAGCGAAAGAATCCCGTTGGCCGAATCAGCTCCTCGAGGTCGCTCAGTGGCGCGTGGGCATAGTCCGCCGCAGTCGCGTAGCGTGCAAACAAGTCTTTCGTCACAAGATTGACCCTGACGTCTGTGCATTGCGCGCTCAGAATCGTCGCCATTAAAAGCTCCAAAGGATTGCTATGATCAAGCGCACAGTGCGCGTCGGGGTAGTAGCGATTCAGCTTCTGGATGATCGTCGCAGTCCGGATCTTACGGTTTTCAAGACTCTCTTTCATAGATCAGCTGTTTAGAACAAGCCTACGACCGATGTCGAGAAAAGACTTTCTCGACTCAGTGGGAATTTCAACTCGCATTACAATGATAAAGCCAGCAAGGGAGGCCCATGGAAGGACCACGACCACTGTTCGAACATGAGCTCCCAGAGTTCGTCACTTTTCTGTCGAACCAACTTCGCCCCGATCAGAAATGGTCGATCGCTGACGAATACCCACTCGCAATTCACGATGCCAATCTGAACAACGTTCGCGTGATCAAAGACGCCAATTGTTTCGTCTCTGCGGCAGTCATGAAGCCGATCATTGTGAAATCGCCAGCCGGCCTATTCAAAGTCGCGGCGATAGGAAGCGTCGTGACGGCGCCCGAGCACCGCAATCGAGGTCTCTCTCGGCAAATTCTCGACGACTGCTTGATCGCCGCCAGCGATCACGGCTGCGACTTCGCTATTCTGTGGACCAACCTTTTCGATTTTTATCGCAAGATGGGTTTTGAATTGGCAGGAACCGAAATCGCACTCGAGATTCCGCAAAACTTTAAGTTCAACGAAGGTGCCGACAAGCTTCGTTTTATGCATTCGGCAAAGGTCGATCCCGAAGCGGTTCTTCGCCTCTACGCCCAGCACACCACAGGGAGTATTCGTACGGTCGACGAGGTCCGCCGCTTTCTACAGATTCCAAACTCTCATGTCTTCACCGCATGGGATGAGCAAAATCGTCTTCAAGCCTATGCAGTCGAAGGCAAGGGAGCCGACTTTGATAGCTATATCCACGAATGGGGTGGAGGGGTTTCGAAAATACTTCCGCTGCTCAGCTACGCCATCAAAGAACGTGGTCAAGCGTTGACCTTGATCGCACCGGCCCACTCTGCCAACTTGATTCGTCAACTGACTCTCGCTGGCGCCAAAGAAACCAGCGGCGTGCTCGGGATGATCAAAATTCTCAATCCGACTTCTTTTCTACAGAAGATTAAAAAATACGTCCGCGGGATGGGGATCGACGACTTGGTCCTTGAGCCCCGTGAAGGCAAATTCTACATGGGATATAAACAGGAAATATTTCAAACGGACACCGAATCGGACTTGGTGCGCCTGATATTTGGCCCACTCAAGGCCTCACAGTTGCACGGGTTTGACAAAGAGACCGCCCAGGTTTTTGAAAAGGTTTTCCCGATCTCCATGTGGATCTGGGGTTGGGACTCCGTATGAAAAAATATTTATTTCGCTCCGATTGGTTCATCCACGGCCTTCATCTTTTACTCGCTTTAAGCCTTCCATTATTTTTAAGCGTGATGATTGGTTGCAAAAAGGCCAAAGCTAAACGCGCCGATCTGGGTCCCGAAGTTTCGAGCGACGCGATCAATATCGAGCTCGACAAAGCGGCGTCGATGGGAAACAAAACTGCATTGGCTGTTGGCCAAAAGCTCGTCTTCTCCGACACTCGCAGACTTGAGAGCGAAGAGACTGCCACACTTCTAGGCGACCGCTCCATTGAAGTGATTGATGCAAAGGAAAGTGACGATCACAAATACACGCGATTCACTCTGCGCATCACCAATTCGGAGCGCACGGGCGACAATGTCTTTGAGACGACCTACAGTGAAGAATCCTTGGACGTAAAAAAGCCCACAGTCGCATCCGTCGAAATGATTTCTCAGAATGCAGACACTGAACGAACTTTAAGTGTGGCTTCATTGGTCCATTCCACCGCAGCGGCCACGGACAAGCCGGATAAAATTACCTTTCACCATTTAAAAGTGACCGATTCAGAAATGGACCCGCCGACTCCCGTCAAAGCCCGCGCCGACTGTGGAGGTCTAAGTCCCTGTAAACTCCCCGTGCGTTTCCTACAATTCGAAATGGTTTTGTGGCACGGCGAAGACTATCAGAAGATCAACTTCGACTTTGCGTTCAGTTCAAAAACACCACACCTCCCATTCGGATCGACCTACTTTACGGCTGTTAGCGGCATCCTCATTACCGACTGCCGCAGCACTTATGTGCCGGTTCAGGGCCGCACGGTTTATGTGCGTGATTGCCTCGCTCTAGAAGATTTCACTAAGTGACAAATCCAAGCTCGTTTTGTTAAATTGAGCTTGGAGGAGCAAAATGTCTCAAATTAAACGCGTCGCGGTCGTCCTTTCCGGCTGCGGACATAAAGATGGGTCCGAAATCACCGAAGCGGTGAGCACTCTGATCGCGCTCAGTGAATTGAATGCCAAATTTGAAGTCTTTGCTCCCAGTGTAAATTTTAAAGTAACGGACCCGATCGACTCGCAGCCCACGATGGAATCGCGCAACACATTCACGGAGTCGGCACGTATATCACGTGGCCATGTGCGCCCACTCTCGGACCTGCAGGCCGGAGATTTCGATGCCGTTGCATTTCCGGGGGGCTTTGGAGCCGCTCTACACCTCTGCTCTTGGGCTCAGCAGGGCGCCGCCTGCACAGTGAACCCAGACGCCGAACGAGTCATCCGCGAATTCTATTCCGCGCAAAAGCCAATCGCCGCCATCTGTATCGCTCCCGCTCTGATCGCAAAGGTACTCGGCGGAAACCGAGTCACGCTGACGATTGGCAACGACCGCGAAACTGCGGCAGAGATCGCGAAGACCGGAGCCATTCACGAGAATTGCACCGTCGATGATTTTGTCACCGACCGTGAACACCGCGTGATTAGCACTCCGGCCTATATGTACGAAAATGCAAAACCTTTTCAAATTTATACGGGTGTGCGCAAAGCCATCCGGGAACTTGTGGAGATGGCGTAATGATCGATCAGAATTTATCCGTCGGTTTGAATTTACCCCTCGATGTTTGGCGTATTGATAGCCTTGTGGCCGACCCCGAAGAACTCTGCTTGCTCATGCCAAATGCCTTTGTGCCTTTCGACAGCGGACAATGGGCCGAAAAACTAAATCCCAAAACCGGAGCTATGTCTTTTTTTGTTTATCAAGGAACTACTGAAATTGGTCATTTCGCTTTTTTGCGTCCTAAAGATGGCGAGGTCACTTTGGGCTTTGTCTATTTGCATCCCAAAGTGCGGGGCCACGGCCTGAGTGATAAGATGATTGCATTGGCCGAAGAGATCGCCATCGCGACACTCGGAGTCCACACGATGCTTTTGAACACCCAAGCTTCAAATTTTCCAGCTCTTGCACTCTATCATCGTTGTGGATACGAGATTTATTCGACTGAGAACAAAACCGTGCGTATGCGCAAAAATATCGCTCAAGCCACGGACGTCGAAGCGCCGTCAGAACTGCCGCCCACCAGTCGACCTAAGATTTCCAGCGTTTGAGTACTGATTTATGCTGAGGCCCGTGCCACAGTGAGGAAAATATAGCGGCCTCACGGGCCACACTCCATTTGTGCAGCTGCGAGAGTGGGTCGAGCTTAGCTGCCCAATCCTCCGCCTCGTGCCGAATCTTCCAGCCGCTCACCACTCGATCGACGATTCCCAAATTCAAGGCCCGCTCGGCGCTGAGTAGTTCAGCCTCGATCAGCAAAGTCCGCAATTTTGCTTCTCCCAAAATCCCCGACCACGCCCTGCCGCCGCCCCATCCAGGTGAAAGACCAATTCGCTTTTGCCAAAAACTGAGAAGCGCGTACGGAGTGCTCCAGCGAAAATCAAAACGCGCCAGCCATTCCAGGCCACCACCCAAAACGTCACCCTCAAGCAAAGCCAATTTCACGACTGGCCACGCGCCGAAATCATTTAGGTGTTTTGTGACTTCACGATTCACATTCAGGCCCGAGGCCTTCGTTTTCAGTTTCTTATAGTCCGAAAGATTTCCACCGGAACAAAAAAGAGTCGGATGCGCGGCGGTGACAATCACCGCCCGCTCCCATTTTTTAAACTGTTTTTGTAAACGGCTCAATTCGCGTGCGACCTCTAAGCCAAACGCGTTCCCAGAGTCGGGAGCCGAAAATTCAAAATGCAAGAAAGATGCGGTTTCGCGGACTTCAAAAAAGGACATCTGCCGCAGATTATACTTTATCTAGAAGATTGCGATAGATATCGCTGGTCTTCATAAATTTCACGCCGAGTCCGTATCCACCCGCCGCATGACCTTTATGGGTCATCCATACCACTCGACCATGGATATGATGCTCGCGCTCAACGTCGCTCAAATGCACTTTCAAACGCAGAAGATCGCCAATCGCCACACCTGGCTTCTTCGGCAATTCAAAGTACGCACCACCACGCGAGAGATTAAACATATGAGTCATCAATTTATCGCCGGATACAAAGGTCTCAAGCGTCGCGGCCAAATTGGTGCGATAGCGTCGAAAGATTTGCTGGGGAACAGTCTTCGAATTCATCAACTTACGCGCCAGACCCTTGAGGGTTTTGAGTTCAAAGGGTCGCTCGATAAAAAACACTCGATGCTTATCGTGAACCTCTTCAATATTCGTATTCCCAACAGCGTCAGTGATCATCAAGATCGGATAGTTGTAGCCATCGGCGCGAAGTTTCAGCGCATAGGCTAAATCTTGCTGAGCCAGATTCCCCGTCTGCAGCATAAGAAGATGGATGTTCTTACCACGAAGCGAGGTGGCAATTTCGGTGGTGTCATAGGCCAGGAACACCTCATAAGGAAGTTCCGACTCGATGTAGTTCTTCAAAAATCGCGCATCGTCAGCAGACTTACAGCTCAGCAGGAGTCGTTGCATGGTCAATCCCCCTCTACAGTAGCTCTATCGGCACTTGGCCTAAGTCCATTGAATGTTGATTATATGTGCAAAATTTTAGTCACCAAAATTTCGACATAAAATCGAAATCTCAGAATGAGACAGATATAGTTTATTGAATGCCAAAGCCTAAACGACCGTTAGTTAGAGCTTGCAGCAACTCCAGCTAATGCGCCTGGGATCTGATTCAGAACCTCGTCGCGGACCGATTCGACGTTACGACCAGTAATATATGTTTCCAATGCCGGGATCTCGAGTCGAATACCACTGCCCATACGGCTCGCCGTCACGTGGCCGGTCGAATCGGAATTCGAAACGGTGAAACGAATCTCACGCACTTCTTTGCTGTTGGCGGTGCCCAGGCGACTCAGCAGATTCACGATCGCTCGCGTCTCTTGAAAAGCATAATATAACGGAGCGGCCTCCGGACAATTCGAAGCGATACGCCAAGGCGAAACGCTCATCACGATATTTTTATAAGAAAACAAATTTGAAAAGCTGAGAATGTCCCGATCAAGATTTGAATCCAAATCCGCACTGGCCGCGCTAAAATCAATGCCCAAAGTTTTAAGCACCGACGGGGGAGTCGACTTGCGCCAAGTATTTAAATGCTCTGAACTCGGACTTGTTGCGTAGCCACCGCCACCGCAAGAACCGGGCGTGTAATTGGCCTTGATTGACTTTGCTGCAGAGAAAAGAGCCTGGTTACAGGCCGGAGCCGGGCAACTGTCAACGCCGATACCTAAAATAACCGAAAGGTCATTCACTGCCGTTGCATAAGAAGCGAGCTCAGCCGTGTCGTAGAATCCGCCAAAGGGATTTCCCGGGCCACTGATCTGAATCGTTTGGCTGTCACCGAAGGTGAGTTGACCTTTATTTATCAAGCTTTTTTGGATGCTTGCAATTTTCTCGACCTGAGCTCCCGTACGCTTGTAGCGATCGACCAAAGTGCGAATCGGATCTCTATCGGCGTCGACCGCGGTCTGAGAAAGTTTGTCGAGCAATCCCGTGGTGAGCGCAGAGTCTGTAGAATTCACCAAGAGATTGCAGTCCGCGAAAACGAGTTCGTTGGTGTCGCTTGCTTCATCACGAGAAATCTTGCAACTCGTTTGCGCATTGACTTGCGCGATCACTACGTCTTGCTTGGCTTTGCGCTCAAGGCCTTGCTTCAAATCTGCACGCAGCGAGACGACTCCACGTTCAATATATTTCACTTTGTATTCAAGGCTGGTTTTGGTTCGCTGCTCGACCCGTCCCGACACTTTGGCGGCCTTAACGGCCTTCAAATAGCGATCGAGTGCGGCAAGACGTTTATTTAAAAGTGAAACGGGAACAGAGTTCGAATTGCAGTAATAGCTGGAGTAGGATTCACCCGGGCAAAGCTCGCGAAATTCCGACTCGCGCGCGTCCAAATACCTCATCCAAGATTTTTCCGAGGTCAATTTGGAGTAGTCGCTGACGTCCTTGGGGACAGCCGCTGACCCGCCACCCTTGTCACTTGTACATGCCGTCACAGCCAAACTTAAAACCAACGCGAACATCAACCCATTCAACTTTGCCACTTTACGTTTCCTTCGTAATAAGATCGTTTTCAAATCCAGGTGCCGGTAGACCAGTTACAAACTCGGTGCCGACCTCTAAACAAACAGGCTTCGCGGCTTATGAAATTCTTGCAAGGTGGGGCCGATCCACGGCCCCATCGCGATGGCTAAAACGCGAAGTTAGCCGCTACACCTACGCCAAGGGCCTCGGTGGTGTAGTTGCTTGTGTTGGTACCTTGCTTGCTCGAAAAGTCCGCCGCCAGCTGCTTGGAAACCGAGAATTCCATAGCAAAATGATCGGGACTCATTTCCTTCACAAGGGTCGCCGTAAACTGAGTCGCAGTAACAGAGTCCACAGTGGCCTCTTGCCCATCATTATATGAGTACTCGCCCATCATGATGCGCTCCAACTTACCGCGCAGAAAAAGGCGTTCTCCCACCTCCACTTGTCCATCAATATGCAAGGTGTAGACATTCATTCCCGAGCGCGGAGTTCCGACGCCAGAGGTGGCTTCGACGGCATTGCCTGTTCCATAGAAGCTTAAATTCAATCCACCTGCAATCGAGTAGCTGGGATACTTAGTTCCCAATTCTACGCCCAGGCTAAACAAATCACTTCCGCGGTAGCCGGTGCCTCGACTGGTGGTGTTACCAACTTTTTGTTTACCTGAGTTGGGTGAGTAGGCGCCGGTGAAATCCACGATGACTGGGACAGTATCTTGTTCAGTTAAGCGGTAGATGGCTTTGATCGTAGGATCTTGCAGACCGTCGGCTTTGGTTTTTAATTTGGTTCCGTCAGCAGCTGAACCCGGGCCAAAGCTGGTATTCGAAGTTGAGCCAACCAAATAGCTCGTGACTACACCAAATGCAAAACGATCGACGGGCGCATAAATAAATTCAGCCGAGGTGGTATACGATTCGACCGTGGTGTCCGTGACCTTATCATTGCCAGGACTCAATGAAATCGAAGTTTTCTTCTGGTTAAATCCCAGTCCAACGCCCAAAGCAAACTGTCCAGCACGGGGCATGTACTGAAGATCGGTGAGCCCACGCGGAGGAGCAGCATGCGGAGTCCATTTAGGCGAAGCGGGCGCCGAAGGATTGTTCATACCCGAATTTTTCGGCGGGCGCGGGCGGGGATTCTCTTCGACAAAAAGTGAGCGCTCAAGCTGTTGGCCGGCGACCATGGATTGGGCCGAGGCACATTCGGAGACATCTGCATTCGCCAAATGACCTTGAGCTGCTGTTATACGCAAAGTGCACTGCGAACCGTTTCTAAACGTCGCAATCAGCTCGGTTCCAGGTTCGATCTCGGCACTCGACTCAACCACAACCCGCTGACGGGCCAATTGCAATTGCTTTACAACAAACGTCGGTCCGGCAGCCATTGCAAAAGGGCTCGAACCCAAAAGAGCAGCGGCCAAAATTAGTCTCAGCATATAGGAACTCCTCACGAAAAGTTTGCGGCAGTCTGTCCCAAGTCTACGGCAAAGTGTAGCGATTATTTGCAGCGGCGGGACGCGCCAATCCGCCCGAACACGGCTGTACGGTGGTCTGATATGTTATCCTCAAAAGATGTACCAACGACCAACCCTTGTCGCCTCCTTAATCTGCATTTTTTCGGTAGGCTGCGCCTCTCGTTCGCGCAATTCCTTCGAGTCCAGACTCCCCTCATCGATTGAGAGCACCGAGTGCAAGTCGCCTTGCGCACAGACCGAAATCTGCATGAACAGTTTTTCGCAGAAAGGCGCTATTTGCGTCCCTCAGCCAAATTTTGCACCGATCAAAGGGCTGCAGCTCCCGTTCGACGTAAATACAGAAGTTTTCTGCACGCATTCGTCAGGCTCAGGAAGTCACTCCGGTAAAGATGCGTACTTTGCTTTGGATTTAGCAAATCGCTATGATGAGCCCGCTGCGGTTATCCACGCCTCGGCCGATGGAGTCGCCTATGTATTCTATGGTGAAGATGGAAACCTTTGCCCAGAACCGGCAGGCTCACCAGCAAAGGCGAAGGGCTCAATCTGCGGAGACTCCTGGGGCAATCATATTAAAATCCTACATCAAGATGGCTACTATAGTTTTTATGTACATCTGGATCACGCATTGGTGAAAACCGGCGATAAAATTCACAGGGGCGAGGCGATCGGCGTCGAGGGATGGACGGGAATGGCCGGGCATCGCCACTTACATTGGAGTGTTCAGAAGCTTCCCGGCTCTACAGCAGCCGAATGGCTCCGCGAAATTGCGTGGACCGGCGAGAGTGTCCCATTCCATTTCACTGCGACCCAAAATGGCGAGCGAAAAACGTTCGACGTCGCAAAAATTCAATGTGCACACACAGGCGTCGGAAATGCGCCTCCAGAACAACAGCCATCATTTAAAGGTGTGCGCTAATTCTACCTGGTTGACACTAACGCTTGAGGCCCGATTTCCCGATCCACTCGCCACGCGGGCGGTAGATGCGGTTCTTTGAGTATTGCTCGAAGATATGCGCAAGCCAGCCGCCGACGCGCGAGACTGCGAAAATGGGAGTAAAAATATCTATGGGAATGCCCATTGCGTAGTAAACCGTCGCTGAATAAAAATCCACATTCGGCAGAAGATGCTTTTCACTCTGCATCACATCGTCGATCGCCTTCGACATTTGAAACCAATGCGGCATTCCCGCACGTTTGGTCAGACTCTCACTCAGCTGCGACAAAATTTTCGCGCGAGGATCACCGTTTTTATATACGCGATGGCCAAAACCCATCACTTTTTTCTTATCGGCCAAGGCCTCTTTGATCCACTCTTTTGCCGCGTCCATCGTACCAATCTCTTTGAGCATCAACATCACTTGCTCATTGGCTCCGCCATGCAACGGGCCTTTCAGTGCCGAAATCGCACTGGTAATCGCCGAATACATATCACTCAACGACGACGCGGTCACACGCGCAGCAAAGGCCGAGCAATTTAACTCGTGATCGGCATGTAAAATCAAACAGGTATCGAAATCCTTCGCCATTTGCGCATCGGGCTCTTCGCCTTTGAGCATGTACAAAAAATTCCATGCCACTGACTTATCAGCCTTCGGCGCTACAAAATCTTTTCCATTGCGAGTGCGATCAAACAGCGTCACTAGCGAACCCATTTTAGCGGTTAAGCGAACAGCGACGCGTTTTTGCGCAGCGGGGTCGGTGCTCTGACTCTCAGGATCCCAAAGAGCCAACATACTCACTGCCGTACGTAGCCACGCCATCGGATGAACACCTTTGGTCGGCATCGCCTTCAACTGTTTCAATTGATCGGCAGTCAGATTCATATTCTCGCCGATGGTTTTCTTAAAAGCCTGAAGCTCTCCCGCATTGGGCATGCGACCTTCCCAAAGCAAATACACGGTCTCTTCAAAGGTCGAATTTGCGGCTAAATCTTCGATCGTGTATCCGCGATAAATCAAAGTCGCGTCGACGATAAAAGAAATCGCAGTGGTACAAGCGACCACGCCCTCTAATCCCTTATCAACGGCTCCGGCATAAATGGGTGCTGCTTCTGGCATGGAAAATCCTTTCAATAAGACTTAGACAGGGTAATCGAGAGTCGTGATTTCGTCACGCTATCCCTGTTAGGACTTGGCCAATTTTATGACTTTATCTTTCACTTCGATAACGACCAGAGTTTGGTCGCGGATGGGCTCGGTGCCCTGAGCGAAATTCTGCACTTCATAGAGGATATGATTGCGCAGCTCATGCACTCCCCGTTTAGGCCCGGTTAAGAAACTGCGAGTCACCCGCTCCATTCCATAGGCCTCACCCTTTAAATTGCGGGCCTCGATGACGCCTCGAGTACATAACACCAAACGATCGCGCGGATTCAGAGAGAGAACCCCTGACTCTAACGGACTGTGAAAATCGGGCGCCACAGGGCCGAGACCAGAGTCGAGGGTCTGCACTTCCCCCGTCGTAAAACTCTGATGCAGAACGATCACCTGACCGGCCCGCACGTACTTCATCTCGTAGTTGCGCCGGTCCACCAGAGCGTAAAATATGTCCGCTTGGTCTTTCTCGGTCATATGAGCTTTAAGCTGTGTGTGCATATCCTCGAGCACCTGGTGGGGGTCAGAGCCCTTACGCGACTCGAGCTGACCGGTCATTTTCAACAGGACACTGAGCAGCAAAGCGGACATCGCATGCCCAGACGCACTCGAAACAATCACCCCAAAGCGAAAGCGATCCTGATGTTCGAAAATGTCGAAGTAATCACCGCCGGAAATATGACTGGGGAAAAATTTGGTGGAGAATTCAAATCCCGAAATATGCGGAAACTCCGTCGGCACCAAAATCTTTTGCACAACGTGAACCAGTTTGACCTCTTGATTGAGCTGCTCAATCAGCACTTCCAAACGCTGATTGGCGCGCCCAAGCTCGTCGCGAAAACGCTTGAGATCCGCTTGCCGTTCCTGCACTTCGGACTCGAGTTCAGCAATGCGTTCCATGAGTTGTTGTTCGCGCGTAAGAGTCGACATCTGCTCATGTTCAGACCCACGACCCGAGTTGTCAAAATCTGGCGTGTAACGCATGCAACACAGCGCGTTCAAAAAAACGGCCAGTCCATGCCCTTCTGGTTGAAGTATTTACAGAGACTAGGTTAACTGTGCCGGTATGACATTTGACACCCGTTTTACATGGGAAAAGCTCGTGATTGAGCTGAAACTCTTGCGCAATGAAGACTTCGGAAACCTGGTGCCGCTGTGTATCGGCATCCAGAGTTTACTGTGGCCCAAAGAAGGCGTTGAAACCTGCTTTCGCCAAATGCAGTTCATGGGCTTTGAAATCCAAAAATCTTGCGATGGAAAAGAAGAGGGCGAGCGCTGGGAAATCTTGCGTGAGTTTTTATTTAGCGAAAACGGCTTTCAAATTTCTTCGGGTCGCCCCAATGAGGTCGGCGAAAGCGAACTTTTGATCCGCTCCGTTTTAGACAAGCGAATTGGTCATCCGCTACCGATCGTTTTTTTACTTTTGCATTTGGCTCATGTTTTGGAATTGCCGATGGCGCTTTTACAAGCCCGTCATCACTTTCTGCTCAAGTGGGTGCGCTCGGGAAAAACCATTTACTTGGATTTGTACAATGACGGTCGTGCCTTAAACGATCAAGAGATCGTGCAAGTGCTCAATCGCTCCTCGTCCAATCTTGAAGTGTGGAGTGCGAAGCAGTTGATAGGTCAATATTTAGAACTGCTCTTAAGCGCATTCGAACGCTCGCAAAGCTTAAATCAGCTGCACATCGTCTATAATTTAATTTTGCAAATGGATGACACCAACACTGCAGTTCTAGGTCAGCGCGCTTTGTTGCGCCAGCGACTTGGCTTTACCCGCGATGCGCTTTGCGATCTGAAACGCTATTTTTCATTCGTAGAAAAAGTCCACGCGCCTTCAGAGATTCAACAGGCCTGGCTAGAGCTCGAAAGCGCACCGGAACCTCCGTCACGTCATCCGGCAGAATTCCTGCATTAATTACGCGAACGACCGACAACTTGGCTTCTTTGCTGGCTTTTATGGGCTGAGCAGGAAAGCTCGCATTCCTGACGCGAGGCCATTTTGGCTGATTTCGGAACATTCACCCCAGGCTATCGGCCTTGGGCTTGCATTTCCTGTCTAAATATATCGAATTCGAACGCCAAGATTTGCGGAGGCGATTTTCTGCCTTTCCGTGCAAATCAGCCAGCCCGTTCCTTCTTCTTGGTCTTCATTTCGGGCCGGGCCCGCTCAATATATTTCTTGGCTCGACGCTCGATGGACTCAAGATCCTTTGATTTTTTGAACTCGCCTCTGGGATAGAGAAACGCAGTGGGGTGGAGGCCAAAGGCCGCCGCAAACACCTCCGCATAGTGCTGGGTCATTTCAATCTTGCCGTTTTCTACGGCGCTGAGGTGAGACTCCCGGATGCCGGTGACATCTTCGACCTCTTTTAGCGTCATCCCAAGGCCCTTGCGGAACGTTCGAACCGTCTCGTTCGGGGTGTCATCCCCAGCCCCTAGATCTTCCAGTAATTTTCTAAGTGACGGCATACTGCCTCCTCATTTGCGATAGTTATGCGTTGCTGTGACCCGAACCACCATGATGATTAAGCGGCCATCTTCAACACGGTAAATGATCCGACCACGCAGAGAAAAGCTCGCAGATCGTAGCCCGGTCCATTCCGCTTCCAGTGGATGATCGTTCCAATAGTCGGTCTGGACATGATCCAGACCATGGGACTCAATTTCATCCACCCACTTGGCGAGCGCCTTTAGATCATCCATAGTTAAGACGCCGTCATCGAGCTGAGTTTTAATCTCGACCTTTACATTCGCCTCATAATCGACTTTCCAAGCCATTCACGCTCCTATTAGGAATATAACTTACATAAATATGTAAGTCAAGGGTATCATCCTTTCCTGATGTTGCTGAGCCTCGACCGCCATCTCAGCCATTTTCATAGTGGCCGATTTAAGCTGGCCCGTCACGGCAGCTTCGCGACGTCAAGGTTTTGCTTTTTCCAGGGGATTTTGTATTCTCTTAAGATGCTGAGCCCCGCTGGTTCGACCAGCTTGGCGCAGGCCTTAGCGAATTTCGAAGAGTCCATCGATTTCTTTTTGGATCGCCTTTTCATTTACCTCAGATTTTGCCGCTCGACTCATTTTATAGCAGCCAAAGGAGATCATTTTGTCAGAGGGCAATAGACTATAAACATATCCCATTGCTCCACTCGAATCCGCATCGACTAACGTGAACTCTTGACCTTTGGAGATTAGAGTCTCGCCGGGCGACAGACCCGTAACAAGGTCGAACATGCAGAACGACGTCCCCGGCACGGCGACGTCATTGTCGATAAGGTTAACCAAAGCCGCACCATGCATAACCGCCCCTGCTTGAATAACAACCATGTTAAGAAGGGACATGTCCTTATCTACGATGATCGTCTGTCGCGCAATGATTCGCTTTCCTGTCAGCGGAGTTGGCTGGCCGATCGACTTCAAATCCCGCGCAGGAGATCGCCTCTGCCACCAATATTCATGTTTCGCTTGCGCCTCTGGGACCGGGGAACTCGCGCATCCAACCAGAAGTAATCCAAAAAACAAAACTACTCCGGCTCCGATTGCTTTCATAAAATCTCTCCCTTGTCTAAATTTACTTTGTTGATTCTTGATAACGACAATTGATCAGCTCTGTCCCACCCGTGAATTCATAGCGGAGCTCATTTCTATTTCGTTTTCGATCAAGAGAGAGTTCGTAAACCCATTTCTCGCGGCTGCCGGGGCAGTTGCTCTCCACAGTGATTGAGGCTCCGCTGAGAGTACCCTTCGGATTTTCTTGAATGCCATAGCTTTCATGTTTTTCTCGCGACATGCTGTTTGCACATTGCCCCTGTAAATCGATTTTATTTCCACCCACCTCGGTGATCGAAAGTTTTTTACCATCGACGCGAGCCAAAATTTTATCGGCACAGGCCTTGGGGCCATCCGCAAGCTTGAATTGCCCTTGGAAGCCCTTCGCCGCTGCCGAAGAATAGGAGCCGACGAGAAGAAGGCGACGGCAAAAAAACCGAATGTGAGATTAAACATTTAAATACTTTAGATACGAATTAAATATTGGTCAAACCCAAATCCATTCCCGACTGGATCTACGCCTTGACGTATACGTCGTAGCGAATACTTTGCCCCTTGAACGAGTGGGTGGGCGTTGGCACCAACGCTCGTCCTTTCAGCGGCCGTTTCACGACGACACGTTGTTTAGCATTTGCGAAAGCGACTCTAAACAACGTCTCCTCTTCGTCGAGCGTGGGTAGCGTCGGTAGGAGGTCTTGTAGAAGCTGCATTTCTTTAGGGCTTTTCGCGGATTTTTTGGGCTTGTCGAACATTGGATCCAGATAGACGACATCAGCCGCATCCACTTGGCTTAAGAAAACACTCGCGTCAGCCTCGACCACGCTTAAGTTTTCAAATCTCTCGCGGATCGATTCGTCTTCGCGAAGTGCGCGCAAAACTCCATTGCGCAGAACGGTCACCACCACGCTCGATTTCTCAACCGCGATGACTTCACAGCCAAGGCACAGTGCCAAGATCGCATCCTGACCAAAGCCCGCCGTCGCGTCGATCAAACGTAGAGGGATATTTTTGTAACCGATGGCTCGCCTAAAAATATGACTCTTCGGCAAGCCCGAAGCCAAACGGGTGCGCCATGCACGACTTAGGAAATCGACGTAATACGGTTTGCCTTTGGATTTATCCATAAAGCCAAGTCCGATCGCCAAATCGGAAACCACGACTTTCAAGCCCTTCAAAGGGCCTTTGTATGCAGAACTCAATGGGACATTCCATAACTCAGCCCATTGTTGCGCACGTGGAATCGCCGACTCGTCTAACGGTTCAACGCAAACTAAAGCCACGTTACTCCTAGCGCCAATATCCACCAACTTGTCCATGCCAGGTGCGCACCAATGGCCCAACGATCCGAGTGAAGCAGGCTCGACGACAGCGGCGAAGCCGCGCGCCATAGGCGTCCCATCAACAAAATCATCGGAATGCTCACCAACGGCAGAAGCGCAATCAGTCTGAGGTCGATATTGAGTGCAAGAGCCGCCGCAGGTTGGACGATCAGAAGTAACAGTCCTTCGAGAATACAAATCACTCGCGCCCGATCAAAATCGGCAAAACCAAGAAAGGTGCGAAAACCCTCAGGCTTCGAGCGAAAAAGATTTTCAAGCTGCCGTGTTTGCAAAACCCAAATGGTCAGCGCGCCAAATGCAAAGCCCAAAATGGCGTCGCGAAGATCTGTGGTACCGAAACTCGCCAACGCAATTCCGCACGTTAAAAGCGGGCCAAAGAGAAGAAGAAGAGCGAGATCGACAACGCCCCAGCGAGCCAGCCTATTAAGTAAAACTGTGCAAAGCGCGACTAGTGCGGCACCACAAATGACCGACAGCTCTCCCGGCGCATTAAAAAAAGCAGGCACTCCGAATAGGATCGCCAAAGCCAAGTTCAAATAGGCCCAGTGTTGCATGCCCGCCGCCGAGACCCAGCCCTTTTGAATCACCTGTGAACCGCGCCGACGATTGAGGCGATCGAATCCCTTCAGGTGATCCTGAACGTCGTTCACCAAAAAAACGGCCGTATGCAAAAAGAAAATTCCAACCAATGCAAACCACGATGGCCAGCGCGTCCATTCGGCGATCGCTCCGCGATGATTCAGCCACGCCGCGATCGACGGCCCCATCGTCAACACCAAAAGTTCCGGTCGACAGGACCGGAAATAAATTTTCCACCAAGCTGGGGTTTCGATTTTCTCAATAGGAATCACGCGAAAGGTGACTCGCTCACGGGCGGTTTGCGCGTGATAGGTCTCTACCGGAAGCGCACGATGAGTTTCGGAAAAAGTACCTTGAAGGTAGGGCTCGAATTCGGGGTCGTCTTTGGTCAGAGTGATAAACTCCATACTCATTTCTTTCGACGGAAGTAGAGTAAGCCTGGGAGTCCAATCAAATCAGCAATCAATCCACGCTCAGTCGGCCCAAGCAACGTTTCAAGCGAGCGCGCCTTGTGCTCGAAGAGTTCAATCACCTGTTGGTTCATCTCATCGAATTCTTGAACTGTATGGCTAAAATTCGCTGCGCCCACCAAAGCTTTTACTTCATCCAGGGTCTGACAACCTTTGAGTTTCTGTTTTTCACTTTCCGTAAACCGTCGCGATAAAAATGCGGCGAAAGAATTCAAGTATCCGGATTTTAAATCCCCGAGCAACGCTTTATCTTCATCATTGCGAATATCAAAATCAAGTAAGTCATCACCCCGCTGAAAGAGCAGCCCAAGAAGCGTGCCCATTTCGGCCAGCGTCTGATGCAATTGCACACCGTTATTTTCTTTGGCTATAAACGGTGCACGTAAGCACCATTTAAAAAGCGACGCAGTTTTTAAATCGTGCACTTGATCGAGCTGCACCAATTTCACATTCCAATCGCGAATCAATGAGTCTTGAATCCATTCGCCTTCGAGCAGATCCGAAATCATTTCCGCCGTGTACTGGATCAATTGCAGATTTCCATAACGCGAAAGATTCACCATCACGCGCGCGAGTAAATAGTCTCCGGCCAAGACTGCGTACTCGGGCGAGTACTTCAACCACGCCGCCGTTTTACTACGACGAAGGGCCGAGCGATCGATCAAATCATCGTGTAACAATGAAGCATTGTGAATAAACTCAATCGTCTGCGCGAGCAGCAGTTCCTGTCGTTCGCTCAAACCCAAATGTTTGCCGATCATTTGGATCAGCTTCGAGCGAAACCCTTTGCCGCTGGAAAACAGATCGTCGTATAGCGAATTGAGCTTCGGCAGGTACTTTGGGAAGTCGTCGCGATTGAAGATTTTCAGATCTTTCACGGGGTTAGCCTTTCCTCAGGATTTTCTTCTGGCGGAATTGACTCTTTTAGTCAACGGTGTTGTGTTGGGCCCATGTCAAACACCCCTCTTAAATTCACCATTGCCTTTGATGAAGCCGACGGCGAAGGCATTGTTTTCTTTGGCAATTACTTCCGTTTGGCGCATCGGGCGCTCGAGCAGTTTATCCCGCGGCTGGGAATTTCTTGGAAAGAATGGTTCGCCAATAGCGAGTGGGGCGTTCCCTTGCGTCATGTGGAGGCCGACTACCTTCAACCCATGCGGCCTGGAGATGAAGTTGAGGTTCAAATCAACGTTCAAGAGATTGGCGATTCTTCAGTGGTCTTTACTTATGAATTTCGCGATGCCAACGGACAACCGGCCGCGCGCTTAAAGACCGCACATGTCTTTGCCAACCGTCAGACATTTAAAAAACAAAATATCCCGGATAACATCCGCGCGCGTTTAACCCAGCAACTGTAAGAGTTCGGTTTTTCTTATCTTCCCAAGTTCACCACGCGGAATTTTCGGCACCCAACAAAGTCCAGAAACTCTCTGCGGTCCTTTCACCCGAGCGTTGAATTTTGCGAGTAACGTCTGACAATCGTAAAGTGAACTCTCGGCCTCTATAACTAGCAGCATCTTTGCACCTTCGCGAGCACCCGGCGTCACTACCACACTGAATTCGCCGCTGAACCCTTCCACTTGAAAGTGTTCACGAACAGCTTGCTCGGTCTCTTGCACCGAAACCAAAACTCCAAAGATCTTCACTTGATCGTCGCGACGGCCGATGATCTTTAATTTGTCACCTTCCCATTGGCCAAGATCCTCAGTTTCAAACCAGCCGTCGCGGCAGGGATCTTCGATTTTAATTTTCCCTGAGCGATCCGCAACGGCCACGGCGCGAGTGAGTGCAGCCGAGCGCAAACAAATACGTCGATCTCTTAGCTCAACCGAAACATGAGAAAGAACCTTAAAAGAAGGGAACTCGGTTTTAAGCAAAGAGCCCAACTCGGCGGTCGCGACCTGTGAGCAACACTCCGTCAATCCGTAGCTCGGAAGTAGAGGCCAGCCAAGATTACGCGCTTGAGCATAGAGATTCGCGCCGAGAGCGCCGCCCCCGACCACCACTGCCCGCAAGGAAGACGGCGCACGCAAACCCTGAACGACAAGATCGTGAACTTGAGTGGGGACAAGAGAGGTGAGCGTAATTTCATTTTTGGACAGAGCGCTCAAAAAATCCTGCGCGTTCCATTTTAAAGAATACTCAACGACCTTCGCCCCAGACAAATGCGCACGCGCATAGATCGAGAGTCCACCAATATGATAAGAGGGAATTGCCACAAGCCAAATGTCGCTCGCATCACTTTGCAGATGTCGATTGGCTCCCTCTGCGGCGAGAAGTAGCGCCGCTTCACTTAAGCCAATGGCTTTCACATCCTTCACACTCTGAGTTCCCGAAGACAGAATCCAAATCAAATCGGAGGGGATGGTGGATTTGAGCCGATCGACCGCTTCACTTTGCCAGGCCTCAAGGTGGGGAGAAAAGAACCAACCGGCGCGAATGCGCTCTGACCAGGTCAAAGCAGCTGCTCCCAGGCTAAACCTTTGAGTAGTTCGTCGAAACCAAATCCGGTACCCGAGGTCGGCTTCATGCGTGGACCTTCACAATACCATTCGCGTGAGAAATCATTGAGCTCAAAAAAATCGGTCGCCGCCAAACCGCAAACTTCAGTCTTACGAGGATGGGCGCCATAAAAACGGGCGGCGGACCACGCGCTGCACGCTTGACCAATCGGATGATCAAGACCGTGGGTAAAAACAATTCGTTCATACTGCGCGGTCTCCTCGGAACCCTCACGTGCCGGTTTGACGATGCGAATTTGCGCGCGCGCTTGCTTCGTCCAATCATTGGCCCACGGGCCATCGATTTTCAGCTGTGCTGAGCGGACCGGATCTTCAATATAGTCAATTCTGGCCTTCACTGCCCCATCTAGTTTTTTCCACCACTCTAAAAATTCAGTTTCAGAAACCCGCCCATTGAAATCCACCCTCCACATCAGAGTAGTAGCATAGGCCATTTGCACAAAAATCTCGGTCTCGACTTTCAAGTTACGTCCCATTTTAACTTTGATATGGGAAAACCCTTCCTTGCTCCATTCACGTAATAAATTTTGGTCTAATGCCTCCAAATCGAACACCAACCGGTGCGAGCGGGGCAAGATCAGACCAAGAAATGCATTTCGCTTTTGCAGTCGAAATTCATGATCGCGGAAATTATACTCCAAGGAATTTTCAACTAAACTGGTGAACTTGAGGGCTTTGAGTGAGGCAATATGCTCATCAATCGTGGGCTCACCAAACTCGGGCCACGGATGCACATCGCTATAGCCGGTTTGCCCAGGTGTCCACTCGACTTTGACCAAAGCCCCCCTGCGGGCCGTCAACTTGACTTCCCGTGGTTTAAGCTCGTAGCGATGAATCCAAATTTTCATTTTAAGAAAAGTCCCACGCTGAGGAGTATTCCAAATAGCATATGCAGCAATGCCGCGCGCGCCAAGAGTTGATTGTACTCAGGCCCAGCTTTTGTGCGCAAAACTGTGCGGACCAAAGGGATCGCAACCGGCAACGCCAGGAGTGGCAAAGCAAACGCATAGCGAAACCCGAGCGTCCACCAGTAGATTCCAAGCAGAAACGCCCCCGCAACAAGCAATAGGACTTCAAACCGGCCAAGTTTAGGGCCCAAGCGCACGGCCAATGTTTTTTTACCGACAAGCTTGTCCTGATCTAGATCACGAAGGTTGTTGACGGCGATCAAGACCGTCGCCAAAAGACCGATTTGCAATCCGGCGACCAGTGCCGCGACCCCAAGACTTTGAGTTTGCAAATAAAAGACGCCCCCCACCGCAACCACACCAAAGAATATAACGACAAAAAGATCTCCCAAGCCCAAATAGGCCAAAGGAAACGGGCCGCCCGTGTAAGTGTAGCCGAAAAATAATGAGAATAGGCCAACGGCCAATATCGGCCATCCGCCTTCAATCACCAAAGGCAGACCAAAAAGCATAGCTATCACAAAGCAAGCCACTCCAATTCGCATCACGCCCCGGGCGGTAAACCATCCTTGTTGGGTCGCTCTGGCCTCGCCTAAACGGGTTTCACTGTCCGCACCTTTTATAAAATCGAGCGCATCATTGACAAAATTTGTACCGATCTGAATCATCATCGCCGAAAGAAGTGCGAAAATGGAAATACTGAGTGTAAACGCGTGGCCCAATGCAAACACCAACGCGCTCGCCACCAATATCGGAACAACCGAGGCAGAGAGTGTCTTCGGGCGAGCGGTCAGCCATAGTGCGCGCAGAACTGAACTCATAGATTTTAAGGAAGTCGCGGAAATTTACCAAAGTCCGGCGGACGGCGCTCGACAAACGCGTTCTTTCCCTCTTTCGCCTCTTCGGACATATAGTAAAGCATCGTGGCGTTGCCTGCGAGATCGAGCAATCCCATTTGCCCATCGCAATCTGCATTCAGCGCCGCCTTCAAGCAGCGGATCGCGACTGGCGAATGTTGTAAAATCTCACGTGACCACTGCAATGTCTCTTTTTCCAGATCTGCTAACGGCACGACGTGATTTACCAATCCCATATCCAATGCCTGCTGTGCATTGTACTGGCGACACAGGTACCAGATCTCGCGCGCCTTCTTTTGCCCAACGATGCGAGCCAAATAGCTGCTTCCTAGGCCACCATCAAAGGAGCCAACCTTGGGGCCGGTTTGCCCAAATTTCGCGTTGTCGGCGGCGATCGTCAAATCACAAACCACTTGCAAAACATGACCGCCACCAATGGCATATCCAGCCACCATCGCAATCACCGGCTTAGGCAAGAAACGAATCTGTTTTTGTACGTCGAGAATATTTAAGCGCGGAACGCCATCCGAACCCACATAGCCTGCATGGCCGCGAACCTTTTGGTCGCCGCCAGAACAAAAAGCATCCGGACCTTGGCCCGTGAGAATCACGACACCAATACGGCTGTCCTCACGGGAAATTTCCAAAGCGTCTTTGAGTTCATTGACCGTCTGCGGACGAAAAGCATTGCGCACTTCCGGCCGATTGATGGTGATTTTAGCCACGCCATCCTCAGTGCACTGAAAGAGAATATCTTCGTATTCTTTGAGCGTGTTCCAAGATTCTTGCATATCTCACCTACCCGTTCATCAATTTCAAAAGGTCTTCTTTTTTAATTTGAATCAGGAATTTGTAGCCACCAATGTAGAGTTTGATGTGCCCCTCGACATGCGCGCTAGCCGGCACCACTTCAAACGCACCAATGGAATCGCGACGAGCATAGATAGTTTGGTTTTCTGTCGTTTTGAGTTCAATAAATTCGTTCACTGCTGACTCCCATTTTCGATCCATTGACTGACAACGTCCGCGGCCTCTGTGATTAACCTATGCCCAGCCTGCGGAACTAGCGTTATTTGCCCCTGCACAGGGACATCCTGCAAGGTTTTCGCGACTCCTTGGTAATTTTGATCTAATGCGCCAAACGCCCAATCACAGCTGGCGGGCAATTCCCGCAAAGCCTCGACGCCAAAGGGATGTAGCCGAGGCGACCAATTTTTAAGAGAAAGTCCCAGGACCTCACGCAGCTCAGGCGACTGCCGACGGGGCAAGGCTTTGGCTCCCGCAAACACGGATTGCTCCTGCCAGCGAATTTCCAACTCACTCCAGCTCTTTCGCAAAAAATCGACAGAGAATTGAGTCTCCCATTTTTCACGTTCCGCATAAGCGTCTTTGGCCAACAATGGATTGGCCGAAAGGATCAACGCACGCTTCACGCGTTTCGGTTGCACAATCAGCGCGTTCAAAGCCAAACGTCCACCCATCGAATAGCCAATGAGTTGCACCGGGTCGTCACCTTGCTCTGAATCCACCCACTGCCAAAATTTCTCGCTCCACTCCGTGAGTGTTGAGGTCGGCGCCAATAGACCCGGCTCATATAGATCTGGAGTCAGAACCGAAAATCCGAGTGGAAGTCGTCCAAGTACATCATTCCAATCCTTCGGCTGACCCCAAAATCCATGCAGTAAAATACTGGTCATCAGTTTTTCTCCCATGCTCGCCAGAATTCTTGTGTCTGCTCATTCGAGGGAACAATCTCAATCACTCGAGGCTTTTCCGCCGCCGCAAGCTCTTGCGGTCGATCCATTCTCAAATAGTCCCAGCCCCACATTTCAGCCCACGACTTGAAATTCATCTGATGTGAGTTTTCAAAAAGAGGATTGCGAAACAAGCGATTAAATATTTTTCCGCCGCCGTTGTTGATGATCACCAAATTTAAATCAGAAATTTCACCCATTCGCGCCGCCCAGGGTCCACTTAAATCATAAAGTGCCGATAGATCCCCAATAATTCCCCAGTTGGACTGAGTCGTAGAGGCCACACCTAAAAAAGTAGAGATCAGCCCATCAATGCCGTTCACTCCACGATTCGTAAAAATCTCTCGACCGCCCGAGCGCAAAGCCGCAAAATCCCATTCCCGAATCGGCAAGCTATTGCCAATGAAAACCCGGGCTTGTGTCGGCATCTGTTCACTAATCCAGCGCACCCATGCGAGTTCGCTAAGCGAAAATTCTTTGCACAAGATTTCAGCCCGGATCGCCCGCTCCGCATCCCATTGAGATTCACTGACCGTCCAAGGTTCGAAATCGGTCGAGCAGGAGCTCAAAGCCGAAAGCGGAAAAACCCCACGCTCGCGCGGTAACCCTGAAAATGGAAGATGAGAGAAATTCACCACGGGCAGTGGAGAATTCTCAAGATCCCTCCACAGGCGGACAGTTGGAACCGCCCCGACGCGAATCACACCATCGTAATCCCGAGCGTTCAGCGAACTCTCCCCTCCGCGAATTTCAAAATCACTCAATTCTGGATGACCACGCAGCTGCGATTGCGACTCAAGGTAAAGTGGACGACGACATTTCTTCAACCAGTGCAAAACGGCGGCGACTTCATGCCGTGGTAAGCCACTCACCACGATCAACGGTTTTTTCATCTGAATTCTTGGTGCAGTTAAATCCTCAGAAGCCGAAAGACTCGACTCCCATTCCCGCATTTCACAATTCCCTAATTTTGCAAACGGTCCATCGAGCAGAGGTTCATCAAAACAAATATTCAAATGGACGGGTCGCTTTCCACTCCAATTGATCAGGCCCGGCGCCTCGCCTTCAATATCCCAGGATTTTTCCACATAGTGCGAGTATAGACCGATCTGATTTATAGTCTGTGGCGCACCACTTCCGCGATAACGACGAGGCCGATCGGCCGTCACCACAATCAACGGCAGCCCTTGATAGTCGGCTTCAATCGTCGGCGCGAGTAACTCGGCCGCAGCCGTTCCAGAGGTGGTGATCACAGCGACAGGTTTGCCACTCGCCTGCATTTTACCAAGAGCAAAAAATCCCGCGCTTCGTTCCTCAAAAAATGTGTGTACACGAAAAGGACCCGGCTCGCTCAATGCAAATACAAACGGAGCATTGCGCGCGCCCGCACACAGTACGATATCTTCGACACCTAAGCTCTGAATAGACTTTAAAATAGAATGAACGACATCGATATTTTTCACAGTGCCAGTCCCAACATTCGACAGACCGCCGCGCGCTTAAGCTCCAGCTCTTTCCACTCTCTTAGGCTTTGACTCTCCTTTACCACGCCGCAACCAGCGGAGAGGGTCGCGTGCGCGCCACGCCACTGCAAACCACGAATCGCCACCACACAGCGCATTTCGTCTCCATCGATAAAACCAAATGGCGCTCCAAAGCGACCGCGGTCCGCATGAAACTTTTGCGTCTCCATCCACTGCATTGCGGATTTGCGCGGCCATCCACCAAGCGCTGCCGTGGGATGCAGACCAGAAACCAATTGCGAAAATGAAATCTCGCGCCGCAAGTCCATGTGAATCGGCGTGTAAAGATGTTTGAGCGATCCGTAGACCCGCTCTTGAGTCGTCCCCACATCAGGCACGCCCCAGCGCACCAGTTCGCTGACGATATGCTCGATCACTAAATTGTGTTCATGTCGCTCTTTACGATCATCCAGCAATGAGGGGCCGTCCGCCCCGCCCGTACCGGCCAGTGCCATCGTTTGCAATACTCCGTCGCTCACGGAAAAAAGTAATTCAGGAGTCACTCCACACAAACCTTCACCTTGAAATTCAAATCCATAGGAGAACTGATGTGGAAAATCGCGAGTCAATGCCGCAGAGAACATCTCTTGGCTCAATGGTTCCGCGAACTCCAGCTCTTCACAAACCACGGGCACGACTTTTTGAAATTCGCCGAGGTCGATGCGCATCAGAACTTCTTCCATCAAGTTCGCAAACGCCGCCGCAGAGGGCTCCACCCGATGCGCCAATCTGGGCAATTCTCTCGGCTGAACGGTAAGCTCAGTTTTTTCACCGACCAACCACGCCTGATTGGCCGTCAAAGCAAAGTCCGGAGCATAGAAGTTTAAGCCCGTTGTGGGCTCGTGACTCCAGCGCTCGGCACGCAAAGCCCGAGTCGACCGCGAGTCGCGCATCCACGCCAAACCTGTTTTGGACTCAAGTGTCTGATCTAACATATTAATAATAATCGCTATTTCTCGTATTTAACGTTATTTTAATTTTTCGGATAGAGGTGAGTTCTCGGCCGTGACATCTGATGCTCATCCGATTAAAAACGAAGGCAGAATGAATCACAACTTTAAGCCCGTCAAGATAGGTTCCAGTGTCATCGGCGGAGGCCCGTTCTCAGTCTGGGCAGGACCGTGTTCCGTTGAGTCCGTTGAGCAATTTTCAACGGTCGCCTATGACGTGAAACGCCTTGGTGGCGCAGGTTTACGCGGAGGCCTCTTTAAGCTGCGCACCGACCCCACGGCTTTTCAGGGACTGGGCCGCGAAGCCTATGCGATTGCTAAAAAAGTGAAGACCGAATTGGGTCTGCCGTTTGTATCTGAAATCACGGACCCTCGCCAAATCGAAGAATTGTATGACGTGGTCGACGCCTTTCAGGTGGGTTCACGCAATATGCACAACTACGCTCTTTTAAAAGAATTGGGCCGAGTGAAAAAACCCGTTCTTTTGAAGCGTGGTTTGTCGGCACTGTTTAAAGAGTGGATGCTCGCTGCCGATTATCTGGTGCGTGGAGGGAATGAAAATATCATTCTTTGCGAGAGAGGCATTCGTACCTTTGAAACCTCGACGCGAAATACTTTTGATATCAATGCGATTGCGCTGGCAAAAGTCGAAGCTCCGTTTCCGGTTCTTGCCGATCCTTCGCATGGCACTGGAATCGCGAAACTCGTCCCCGCCATCGCGCTCGCAGCGGCGGCCGCAGGTGCCGATGGTTTATTGATAGAGGTCCATCCTGATCCGGCTCACGCTTTATCCGATGGATATCAGTCGTTGAACTTGGCTGAATTTGCAGAACTGATGCTGAAGCTGCCACGCTTACTCAAAGCCCTGGATCGCTCTATGGCCGTTTCATCGCCTGCTCCGACCAATGCATCGACCTACTCTCAAACCGGAGCAGAGCTATGATTCAAGGACCACAAGCCGAAGAAATTAAATCGCTCTTTTCATCCGTCGCTCACGGTTACGACAAAGCCAACGATGCCATGACGCTTGGATTAGCCCGACTCTGGCGCGGAAATCTAATCGACTGGAGTGGTGCGAAAGCCGGTGATCGCATTTTGGATTGCGCCACGGGAACCGGCGATCTCGCGATTGGTTTTAAAAAGAAGGTCGGCGACACCGGGACGGTCATCGGAACCGATTTTTGCCAAGAGATGCTGGATCATGCTCCCCCAAAAGCTTTGCGTGCAGGATTAAAGATCGAGTTTAAACTCGCCGATGCAATGAACCTTCCGTTCCCCGATAGTACCTTTGATATTTCGAGCATCGCTTATGGCATACGCAACGTCTCGGATCCGCAAAAGGCGTTACGAGAAATGGCGCGCGTGGTTCGGCCCGGTGGACGAGTGATGGTTCTAGAGACCGGCGATGCACCCGACAACGGCTTGAAGAAAGCGTTCGAATTTTATTTTCAGCAAGTCATTCCACGCATCGGTGGTTGGGTCACAGGCAAACGCTTTGCCTATGAGTACCTCAACCGTTCGTCACGTGGATTCCCCAGCCGACAACGCTTTATCGAAATCATGGAGTCCACAAACGCATTCGAAGAATGCGACTACCGAGTGCTGTTCGGCGGCGCCAGTTTCATCTATAGCGGCATCGTAAAATAAATTTATTTGCGCTTAATAAATTTGATTAGAACTTGCTTCTCTTCAGAAAGAATCAAATTGATCATCTGGTCTGCTGAGAGACGATAGAGCTTTTTGATCTTCGCAAGTTTCTGAACCGGAAAGCGGCAACGGCCACGCTCAACGTTCGAAATAAATTGGGGTGTGGAATAACCTAAACTGTCGGAGACTTCACGCTGAGTGAGGCCAGCCTTTTCACGAAGGTTCTTCCATTGGATTGCATTGTTGTTTTGATTCATTTTCATATCCGGATACTTCCCAAATTGTGTTGTGAAGTCAATCGAACGAAAAAAATATTTTTAAATTTTATCGAGCCGGGCCAACAAAATTTGATCCGCAAGCACTAGCCACACCATCGCCTCAAGCACTGGAATAGCGCGGATCACGATACAGGGATCGTGACGACCAAGTTTCGCAACCTCTTGCCGTGAAGATGTAGGCTTGAGGGCGACACGCATAGAAATAGGCTCTCCCGTGGACAAACCCCCACGTAACCCCCCGTAATCTTGACTAAGGCTATGAAATTCATTTCCCTTGGCAGCCGCTCCAGCAAAGCCTTCCCCGATCTCAAATCCCATTGTGGCACCGACACTCATCATCGCCGATGCTAGAGAATTCTTAAGTTTTCCAAATACGGGTTGGCCCAAATATTTGGGCGGGTTTAAAATCGTAAGCGAAGCGACTCCAGCGAAACTTTCACCCTGTTCTTTCGCCGTGCGGAGAAGACTTTCAATAGATGCATTTTTTTCCACGGACGGACAACGTGTACTAAAAGCATCTATCGCCCACGGATCTTGCGAAAACTTTTCTCGAACTGAGTTTGATTCCTCATGGCTCAACGCGATTTCGCCCACAGCAGAGGTCCATGCCAACACTCGAACTTCTGGATAGAGTTGCTCAACCAACATTCGCGCGACACTTCCCGCGAGTACTCGACTCACGGTCTCACGGCCCGAGGCACGGCCACTGCCACGTGGATCCGAGTGTCCATACTTCTCTTGCCATAAATCCGTGGCGTGACCTCGCCGCATTTTCATATCTTCACTTTTGTAATCGCTTGAGCGCGCGTCGCGATTGTAAATTACTGCCGAGATAGGTGTGCCAAGAGTTCTTCCCTCAAAGACACCCGAGAGAATTTCGGCTTTATCGGCTTCGTCGCGCGCAGAGGTGAGCTCTTGTCGTCCCGGTCGGCGGCGCTCAAGAAAGGCCTCAAGTAATTCTTGCCGCCAGTGGACACCCGCCGGGCAGCCATCGATCACAGCGCCCATAGCAGGTCCATGACTTTCACCGAAGGTGGTGACATTAAAAATTTCGCCGAATTGATTGCCCCTCAAAACATTTCTCCCTGTTCGCAGGCTTCCCAGAAGGTGCGCTGAAAGCCGGCTTGGAGCTTAAACATTATCAAACCGGATTGGTAGGGTAAGTTTTTTTGCGCCGCCCATTCTAAACCAGGAGAGTCGTCCGCATAGTTCAAGTCTAAAATAAGGCGAGGGCGCAAGTCTGGAGGGGGCCACTGGAAGCGCCTTTGCCGGCCGACAGCCCAGATCAGTAAATCCGGAGAATCCGTGCGCGAGGTTCCCTTTCGTGCGGAAATTTCGGCGATCTCCGGCCACACCGATCGAACGCTCGTCTTGATGCCACCACCACCCCATAACCAAACATTTTTGGCCTCGGGCAAATCCTTGCGCAACTGCCGCAAGGCCAGGACATCTGTATTGTGAACTGTAACTTTTCCGTTCTCATCAATATAAATGGAATTGCCCGCCTGCATCTGCCGGGCAACGGGCGTCGAGCGATCCGCCAGGGCCCATGCCAATCGCTTCAGCGGAGCCGTAACCGCGGCATGAGTTAAACCCAGCTCGCGTAAATATTGAAAGGCGAAGGAAAAGTCCTCTTCGGGAATATCGACTGCTACTACCGGAAGTGAACGTTCACGAAAGAAGGCCAAGTGTTCGATCGGCGTGCGGCTATGCTCTACGGGCGAACCCAAGACCGCCGCGAAATTTTTAGTCAGAGGAGTCTGCATTTGGGTCTGCCAAAGCAAGGGCTGATCTAACGCACTCGCTTCGCCTTCACGAAAAAAATGCAAGGGCATACGCGGGCCAAAGAGACTGCGATACCAACGCCATCGCCCCGTCGGTGAGCGCGGCAGAAAACTGCGCCGCTCGGGATCTTTAAGCCACCACTGATGTCCGCCTTTTAACTCGGTGAAGTCTTTGACCTCGACCGCCAATTTCAAAATCGAAGCCGAGTCTTGATAGGCAGAAATTCTCTCTAAGGTCGATGCGAAATCTTCTTCACGTTCATGCAATGAAATCGAGTATGGCCGCCGAGCGGGCTCTCCCAGCTCAAGGGCCCAATCGACTTTGACGTCGGTCGGCCAACTTGCCTCAGGCAAACGACGAGAGTAGAGAATGTGATCGATCGGAAGAGCGGCGCGCGCCCGTTCAATTTGCTCCGCATTGAGCAGATCGTCGCGAATTTCCCAATGCTGAATATTCCAGCCCTTTCGCTTTTTAAAAAAATTCTCTCCATCGAGAAAATTTTCTGGAAGCACGGTGAGTGCGTATGGAATTTTCAATGCGTTCGACAAAACAAATTCTTCAAGGCCAGTTTCATAGCCCTCAGGCAATACGAGCTGTTCATGGCTCCATTCGCGAAAGCGATCACCGCGCATAGGAAAGCGTTCCATATATTCGGCGTGGGGAGCGACTTCAGAATTTAAACGAGGACGGTTGAGAAAACTGCGTCCTGCACTATCGCTCGAGCGTTGAATCCAGACCGCGTGCACGCCCTCCGGCAACGGCCCCTCAAACCCCGCGCCGACGGCAATAAGTCCGGGCGTCTTTGTGCTTTGAAGCAAATGCAGCAGAGTTTTATATTCAAGATCGCGAAACTGCTTTTCTCCGGCCGCAAAAAGGTAGGCTATGGTCTTTCCAGTCGCCTTTTCCATTTCTCGATCCAAATCCAGACAGACAAATGGCATCTCACGCGTGCGCGTCCAAGTTTGAACGCCTTTTAAAAAAGAGGTCTTACCGGCACCGCGATGCCCAATTAAAATCTGAATCAAAGGTCCCACCCTAGAATTCTCCAAAATCCTGGAAAACTCTTATTCACCACTTCGGGGTGCAGAATTTCAATATTGAATCCCGCAGCTTTGAAAACCGCAGCGGCAAAAGCCAGACGATGATCATGATCAGTGTCGAAGACGATCTTCTCTGAATGAACTGCGGGTCGGGAACCGTGAATTTTTACGCCGTCAGCATGGACCGTCACCTCCCGACCAAGTTGACGAATAAAATCTGTTAGACGCTGCAATCGATTCGATTCCTTGAACACCAGATGCGGAGCGCCGGTGAGTTCGCTCTCACCTTCGGCCAATGCACAAAGAGCCGCGAGAACTGGAAATAGATCCGGAGTCGATTTCAGATTCACTGCAATTCCGTTAAGCTTCGCGGCTCGCTCCACTTTCAACGCGCGACCGACACGCCCGACCGGAACACCCATGCGATTGAGAATCGTTGCAAAGGACGAGTCCGGCTGCAAACTGTTCTCAGGAAAATCCACGAACGTGGCTTGACCTGAAACGGCCGCGACGCCCGCCAGCGCAAACGCGGAGCTCATATCGATCTCACTGGAAAATTCCTGAACTGAGAGTTGTTGATTTTTAGGAACGCGGAAGTCTCCGTCCCAAAAATCGATTTTCATTCCGAGTTGCTGGGCCATTTGCAAAGTCATTTTCCAATAGCCCTCAGAAACTCTCAAGCCACCGAGTGAAACAAAGAGTTCAAAAGGCAAGTTCCAAGCATTGAGTAAAACCGCACTCGCGAACTGACTGCTGCGTGCGGACGGGACAAGCAGAGTATCACCGTGCATTTTCCATCCCGAACCTTCAACAATGAGAGAATCAGAAGAGAGATCCGCCGCCACTCCTAGCTGGCGCAGAACTTTCACCAGTTCATCTTGTGGCCGCTCAAAGAGGCGTGGATGCCCGACAATTTGATGTTTCCCCGGAACGCGCGACGCGCGTAAGGCTAAAAAGCGAAGAACTGTCCCCGCGCTTCCCGCTTGCATCGTCCGACCTGATTCAAGCGCCGCCAATCCTGCCTTCATCAGCCGAACATCGTCACATTCATTGTCGCCGGTGATTTTTAAATCTGGAAAATAACTTTGTATGGTCAACAAACGGTTGAGCATCGACTTTGAAGCCGGTAATTTTCCAATAAAAGTAAACGAGCTCATACCGACGTCCAGCCCTGACGCTGAGTTTCCGTTAGAAGGGATTCGACCGTTACCACTTTTCGAAAAGGAACCCCGGTTTTCTCTAGAAAAATAAAACTCAAATGACGAGCGTCGGTGAGTTTTTTATCTTCAACGATCAGCTTAAACAGTCGGGAGCGCGACATCTGCCGATTGACCTTGGCAAAGTCACGCGGCTTCAGAAATCCAGTCTTCGCCTCAAGCATCGCGAGAACCTGCTGCGCGTCGGCTTCACGAAAATATCCTTGATGGACACTCCACTGGACCGCAAACATAATCCCCTGACCGACCGCTACCCCATGTGCGAGTCCATAGTAGCTCTCAAGGGCATGCCCCAAGCTGTGGCCAAGATTCAAAATCTGTCGCTCTCCGGTTTGTTCAAAAGGATCTTTCTCAACAATTTTATATTTGGCTTCAATCACTGCAGGCAAAAGTTCCCAGATAGATTCCAGGTCCATTTGAAATTCATTTTCAAAACGCTCGAATAGTTTCCCACCTTCAAGCAACGCCATTTTAGCAAGCTCACCGCTCGCCGATTGCAATTGAAGTTTCGGCAATCCCTCAAAAAGACTCTTCACAATTAAAATCGCATCGGCAGGATAGAATGTTCCCACCTGATTTTTAAAATCCCCGACATTGAGCGCGGTCTTCCCACCATGCGCCGAATCCATCGCCGCCAGTAGCGTGGTTGGAATATGAACCAATGGCACGCCACGCTTAATGACACTGCTGAGAAACCCGGCGAAATCTCCGACCGATCCTCCACCAAGACCCACGACACAGAATGAGCGCACCGAAAACGGACCGATCAATTTAAAAATTTTCTTAATATGTGAAGAGAACGTGTAAATATCTTTTAGGTCTTCGCCGGCCGAAACACCGTAAGCATACGGAAAATCCTTAAGCCACTTCGCGGTCCCATCAGTTTTAAGCAATCGCTTGTCATAAACGACTAGAATCTTTTCAGGCTTAAAACCAAGGGACTCCGCCAATCGCGCTTCGGACGGCAACTTCTTTAGAAAATCCACCTTGGTTTTTGAATTCCACTGAAACGATGATTCCATTGGCCTCACTCTTTGCAATGACGCTAGTTCAGTTTTGGATCAAAAGCGTCCCTTAGTCCATCGCCGAGCAGATTAAACGCTAAAACCACAGAAAGAATACACAGTCCCGGCCAGGTCACGAGCCACGGGGCAGACTCTAGGTAAGCTTTTGAGTCGGCGAGCATAACTCCCCACTCAGGAGTGGGAGGCTGGGCGCCCAATCCTAGGAAACCTAAAGCCGCCATATTTAGAATGCCATCACTGAAGCCAAGGCTGGCCTGCACGATCATCGGCGCCAGGCAATTCGGCAAAATCGTAACAAACATAAGACGTAACGGTCCGGCACCAAATGCGCGCGCCGCTTGTACGTATTCCTTTTCACGTTCGGCGAGCACGCTGGCTCGACTGATACGGATAAATCCCGGCAACGCCACTAAGGTCACGGCCCACAGTGCGTTCCACAGCGAAGGTCCCAACACGGCGACCACGACAATGGCGAGTAGCAAACTCGGTAGTGCCATCAAAACATCCACCACTCGCAGAACCGCCCGATCCCAAAATCCACCAAAGAATCCCGCGGTCACGCCGAGCACTCCGCCAATCAACACGGACGTCAACACGCAGAGAAATCCGAATCCAAGTGATATTTGCGATCCAAAAGCCAAGCGGCTGAGGGTGTCACGCCCAAGATCATCGGTGCCAATCGGGTGCTCCCAGCTGCCTGCCGCAGACCAGATCGGAGGAATCATTTGTTGGCCGTCGAAAATCTTTTCCGGAGCTGCGATCGGCAGAAACGGCGCAGTCAGCGCCACAAAGACCCAAAGCGACAGAAATACCAAACTCAGTATGGCCGCGCGATTCGAAAGAAGTTTGCGCCAAGTTTTCATCTAGAGTCGGTCCCTTAAGCGTGGATTCAACCATGTGTAGAGAACATCGACTCCCACATTGACCATCACGATCATCATCGACAAAAGTAAAACTCCACCCTGCAGCACTGGATAATCACGGGCCAAAACACTTGCCACCAACCAACGCCCCACGCCCGGCCAAGAAAACAAAGTCTCAGTCAACACTGCACCCGTCAGTAGCGTGCCGAGCATAAGGCCAATCACTGTCACCACCGGTAGAAGCGCGTTTTTCAACGCATGCACAAATACAATTTTATAAAACGAAAGTCCTTTAGCTTTTGCGGTGCGCACATAGTCTTCGCGTAAGACCTCAAGCAGACTCGAGCGAGTCATGCGTGCAATCGCCGCCACAGGAATCGTACCGAGGACAAGAGCTGGCAAAATCATATGGCGAATGGCCACCCATGCGCCCTCCCAACCGAGCCCGCGCCTCCATGTATCGATCAGCAAAAATCCACTCCACGGTTCAACGTCGAATGCCGAGGACATCCGGCCTGAGACGGGCGTGATGCCAAAATGCACTGAAAAAACCATAATTAAGATCAAACCCCACCAAAAAATCGGCATCGAATAACCAATCAGACTCGCCGACATCAAAACATGATCCGGCCATTTTCCCCGATTGAGCGCTGAAACAACTCCCAGGGGAATTCCGACCAGAATCGCCCAAAACATCGCGATCGCACTGAGCTCTACTGTCGCGGGAAAGCGATCGGTGAACTCTGTCCACACCGAACGTTTAGAAATAATCGATTCACCCAGGTCACCATGAGCGGCGCGTGTAATAAATTGCAGGTATTGCGAAGGCAGTGAGCGATCCAGACCAAGATTGTGGCGCATTTCCGCAACCGCTTCAGGTGAGCCGCCACGCTCACCCAGCATTAATAAAACAGGATCGCCGGGAATCAAACGAATCAACAAAAAGGCGATTAGACTGACGCCAATCAAAGTCGGAATCGAATGCAAGACACGTCGTGCGAAAAACCGCAGCATTACTTTATGTCGACAGGATAAAAATCTTCCGTACCCAACGGACTAATTTTATACCCATGTACGTTTTTCGCCAGAGCGCGAAACACGGTCGCATGAGCAAGTGTGACCCACGGCGCTTGTTTCTTAAAAAATTCCTGCGCTTTGATGTACTGAGTGGTGCGTGACTTCATATCACTTACGGTTTTCGCCTTCATGATAATGTCATCGTAAGCCGCATCACACCAGCGCGCCATATTCGCGCCACCCTTAATCGCCGCACAGCTCAACAACGTACCCATGAAATTATCCGGATCGCCATTATCTGTGGTCCAGCCGAGCTGCACCAATTGATGCTCACCATTTCTCGCGCGCGCCAAATAAGTCGGCCAATCGTAAGTCACAAGCTTCACCTTGATGCCGATCTTCGCGAGATCCGACTGCATCAGCTCGCCCATTTTTTTGCCGTTAGGATTGTATGGACGCGAGACCGGTAGAGTCCACAGTTCAGTTTCAAAGCCATTGGGAAAGCCCGCCTTCACCATCAAAGCCTTAGCTTTCTCAACGCTGTATTCGTAGTCCTTAATCCCTTTGTCATTGCCCCAAACTGTCGGAGGCAGCGGATTCTTCGCAATCGTCGCAGTCCCTTGATAGACGAGCTGCAGATATGCTTCGCGATTCAACGCATGCGCAATCGCTTGGCGCACTTCGATTTTATTAAATGGAGCTTTCTCGACATTGAACGCAAGGTAGCCCACATTTGCGCCGGGCTGACTGAGCAATTGCAATTCAGGATTGCTGCCCATGGCCTTAAGATCTTGAGGCGCCGGCTCCGCCACCAACTGACACTCTCCAGCCTTCAATTTTTGAAAGCGCACGTTTGCATCCGGAGTGATCGCAAAAACAACTTTGTCGAGTTTCGCGCGGCCACCCCAATAAGTCGGATGCGCATCGTAGCGGATCGAATTGTCTTTTACGTAGCGCTTGAGCACGAATGGGCCAGTTCCAACCGGCTCAAGATCCAATTTCTGTGGAGTGCCCGCCTTCATCAGCTGATCGGCGTACTCTTTCGACAAGACGACCGCAAAGTTCATTGCCACATCCGCAAGGAACGGAGCCTCTGCCCAGTTCAGGACAAAGCGCACGGTATTTTCGTCAATCTTGACGATGTCTTTGATCATTTTGTCCAAGTCCATACCTTGGAAGTAGAGATAATTTCCACCGTTCACCATGTGATACGGATTGTCCTTACGGAGCGCGCGATTGAAAGAGAATAAAACATCGTCGGCATTCAACGTTCGCGTCGGCTTAAAAGTTTCAGTGGTGTGAAAGGCAACATTCTTGCGCAAATGAAAGGTATAAGTCTTACCGTCTTTGGAAATATCCCATTTTTCCGCCAGCGCCGGAATAACCTTGGTTGTGCCACCCTCGAACTCCGCCAAGCGATTGTACAACATCTGCGAAGATGCATTGAACGTCGGCCCATCGTCGGCCAGCTGCGGATTGAAGGTGCTGGGACTGGCTTCCGAGCAGTAAACAAAAGTTTTCTCAGCCGCAAGAGCCGCGGAGCTCACACATAGCAACAAGGCCAAATACAAATTTTTCACTTTAGATCCCCCTAATGTAATGGCGCAGTCTGCGCTGTGTCTCGGACAATTGATACTTCTTTCGGTAAACACCAATCAATTGGTGCCTGACCATTTGCTTTTAAATACGAATTTATTTTCGAAAAGGGCCGCGAGCCCAGAAAACCACGGTGTGCCGAGAGCGGCGACGGATGTGGACTTTCTAACACAAAATGTTTCTGACGATCAATAAAGGCGCCCTTTTTCTGCGCATAACTTCCCCAGAGTACGAATACCAGCCCCTTACGTTCACGGTTCAGATGGTCAATGACCGCATCGGTGAACTGCTCCCAACCTTTTTTCTGATGGCTCCCCGCGATCCCGGCTTGCACGCTCAACGTCGCATTGAGCAAAAGGACCCCCTGCTCGGCCCACGATTGCAAAAATCCATGTTGAGGAGTTTCAATTTTCAAATCGTCTTTCATTTCTTTATAAATATTCTTAAGGCTCGGCGGAACATCGACCCCAGGCTTCACTGAAAAACATAGGCCATGCGCTTGATTGGGTCCGTGATAGGGATCTTGCCCAAGAATCACCACTTTGACCTTTTCAAACGGCGTTAAATTGAATGCGGCAAAAAACTCGGATCCGCGCGGATAAACGATTTTTTTCGCCAAACGCTGTTGGTTTAAAAACCCGCGCAGCTCTTTCATATACGGCTTAGAAAACTCCGCGGAAAGCCGGGATTTCCACGACGCCTCGAGCTGAATTCGATTCATGTCATTTGCCATCCAATTTGGTTCTCATCCCTTGAGAAAGCAGTCAAGCCGAGCTAGCAATACCAACCATGTCGACACGCCTCGCAGAAGATTTTTACGCCCAAGACACGATCGAGGTCGCTCGCCAGCTCCTGGGGCAGCGCTTGGTGCACCGACTGCCCAATGGCCAACGACTCAGCGGCCGCATTGTTGAAACCGAGGCCTACCTTGGAGTTGAAGACGAGGCCGCACATAGCTTTGGCGGGCGGCGCACACCACGCACCGAGGTCATGTTTGGCGCGCCAGGCACAAGTTACGTGTATTTCATCTATGGAATGTACTTTTGCTTCAACGTGGTGGTGATGCCAAAAGGCAATCCTCAAGCTGTATTGATACGCGCACTCGAACCCATCGAAGGAACGGAGCTCATGCTGCATGATAGGCCGCACTTACCCATCGAACATTTGGCCAACGGCCCCGGAAAGCTTTGTTCAGCCCTAGGAATCACCAAAGCACATAATCAGCTGGATTTGACCCAGAGCAAAATACTCTGGATCGAGCGCGACGACGCACTTCTGCACAGAGAAATCGTAGATGGGCCGCGTGTGGGAATCGGTGACTCCAATGACGCCGTCCATTGGCCACTGCGCTATGGGCTTAAGGACCACCCTGCGCTTTCCCGACCCAAGTTTATGACGCCTTGACATACGCTCCGTAGACTTCAAATTGGTAGAAAGAGAGGTGCACCATGAAAGCCTATCAGCCCAGCCGAGAAGAAAGAGCCTTTCTATTTCAAGAAGCACAAGACCTCGAGCCGCTAGTCAAAGATTTAGGCTCGCTTTCCGTGATCGTAGAAGAAGTGAAGTCCCTGGAGGCTAAGAATCCACAGGCGCGCTACCGTGTGACTTTTTTAGTGGCTCCTGAATCTTTTGCCATGAAAGTGCATGCGACGGATAAAAATATTTATGAAGCGACGATTGCGGCGAAAGCAGAAACGCAGCGCCAATTGAATGTGCTGGTAAACTCCTTGCCCAAAGATTGGAACGCCGGAGCGACGGGCGTCAAAATTCCATCCGAACTTTTGCATTAGGTTCGTTACTATGATCATAAGGTGGTTATGGATATTTTAATTTCTGGCGCCTCTACTGGAATCGGCCGAGCCACCGCAGTTCATCTTGCCATGCGCGGGATGACCGTATGGGCGGGCGTACGTAGCGAAAAAGCGTTCGCGGATGTACGCAAACTCAACGTCAAAAACTTAAATCCCGTTTTTCTAGATGTGACCGACAGCAAATCCATCGCTGACGCCGTTCACGAGGTTAAGAAAAAGTCCGGCATGATTCACGGTCTGATCAATAACGCGGGAATCGTGGTCGGAGGTCCCATTGAAGGCCTCTCAGGCGATGATTGGCGTCGTCAATTTGATACCAATTTCTTCGGTATGATTGAACTCACGCGGGAGTGTTTGCCCTCGCTACGTGAATCAAAAGGTCGCGTGGTCAATGTGTCTTCGATTAGTGGACGAGTCGCAAGCCCGTTTCTCGCACCCTATTCTGCTTCGAAATTTGCCATGGAATCTTTTTCCGATAGTCTACGCCGCGAGGTCGCTAAGCATGGAGTCAAGGTCAGCATCATCGAGCCTGGCCCAATCGATACTCCGATCTGGAACAAATCGTCTAAGGATGGTGAGAAGCTCTCGAAAGATTTCTCTGCGGAAGTGATGGCGGTCTACGGCCCTTCTCTAATTAAATTCTTTAAGTCGATGGAAAAGGCGGGCCTGAATGCCGCACCGGTCTCTCTTGTCGTCAAAGCCGTCGAAGATGCCTTGATTTCCAATCAACCCCGCACACGCTATCCAGTCGGCCGCCGCATTGGATTGATTTCGACCGCATCGGGCATTTTACCCGACAAGTGGCTCGACCGCTTGATGACGATGCGCGATCGAGTTTAATTCATTCTAATTTGCACCTAAGCGCTGTATCTCGCTCTTCATAAATTTGTATTTCTCAAACGAAATGCAGGTATAACCGTACTTGGTGGCACCCCAATTGGAAACTTTGCTGACCATTTCTTGCAGCCGGCTCGCCGCCTTGCCACGTTGATCACTCGACAGCTGGTCGGTTTGGTCTACTCCATACACGCGACGCAGATCATCGCTTGACCAAGCGTAGCTCTTGTCCCCGACAACAACAGGCACCATTCCGCTCTCGCTCAGCGACTTCGAAAAATAATCGATACACTCAATCGCTCGCTCGGCCATCGCCTTGAGTCTCGCCAAGGCTTCGATTCGGCTAGTGCTTGCAATCTTGGCGATTTGATCGACATCGCTGCGGCTCATGGTCGCTTGACTCTGAGTGGTCAGCTCCATGACCGTGCGAACGTCTTTCACACCTTTATCAACCATAGCTGACACATCCTTCCATTGATCGGCTTTGAAACTGAATGTGTTCGCCGTAAGCGCTGCTCGGTTTTCGTTTTCACGAACAGCATATTGAGAATTTGCATCCGCGGGGTCGATACGCAACTCAAAGCCAATGACCTTCAGTTTCTGATCAAAGATCTTTACCGGCACGAACAACGATTCAAATATCAACGCCGACACTTTCGCCTGCAGCTGCACGGCCTCACGTTGAACATCTTGGTCTGCATTTTTTTGCACCGTCACCAAATCGCTCGAAGCGCGCGCCAAGGATTGAATGGTCGATGCAAAGGGCTGAACTTCCGCGACCGCAAAGGCGGAGGCCACGGGCAATATAAGACAAACTATTAATTGTATGGGCTTCATAGAGTCTCCTTCTCTGGCCTTCCACTAGAGCAAAGACGATACCATTGGGTGGCGACGCCCCTTCTACATAGAATCGAACTGAGGGTTGATTTGACGTCCGGATTCAAGGACGACCGTCCGGAATCCCAGACCTTACGGACGCGGGGACCGCTCTGAATCGATGGCAAGCCTTTGCCGGAGGGGCATACCCGTTGCTCTACTCTCCCCCCGACGACCAAAAAATAAAGGAGGTCATATGGGATTTCGGGAATTGAGCAAAGTGATGATCGGATTGAGTTTACTAATATCAGCTGCCGCACATTCCGATATTTTGCGCGTCGACGACTCCGTCGATTTTAAAAATGGCGATATTACGATCGCCAAAGCATTTCACAGCAACATGAACTGCCGAATCTGGCAGTACATCCCCGGTAGCATCACCGCCGCTGGGACATTTGCACAAAACACCGGAGTGCGCTCGGCTAAGTTTGGCGGTGAAAATTTGAGTGTGGTCACCACGGCCCTCAGTTTAAGGGCCAAGCCCTCAATTTCCGCCCAAGACTTAGAAAATTTGCGCGCTCAGATTTTCAAAACACTCTCCAACCTTCAAGCGACAGACGTCTGCTATAAAAGCGTCGATAACGTCAGTCAAATCGTGCTCACCCCGGCAATGGTTTTGTCGCAGTCGGTTGAAGAGCCAACTGACGATCGAAATTATTTTTCCAAATTGGCACCCGCCTTCGGACGAGGAGACGGCAAAAGTTTCTTTGATCCGACAAACCCCACGACGGTCAATTATATTTTGGACGCTTCCGATCCGGCAACGAAAGATCGATTGCTCGGACTTCAACAAGACTCCGACCGTGAGTCGATTAAAGTCGGTGACATCGGCTTTTATGTCGACGGAGTGACCGGTCACGTCGACTCGAGCCTTTCGGTGTCAGGCACCTACACTGCTGAATTTGATTCTTATATTGCCGATAGGGGCTGCACCACAGGCGGAGACAAAGTCGGTCTGAGCGGAGGTGTAGTCAGCGGCGCGGGCGGAGGCGCCGGCACCGCGGGATACTCACGCCAGACGAAAAAATGTCTGACTGAACTCGTGACCAACTTTAAAGGTGGAAGCTCAAAGGTCAATATCCTATGGGATGACAGTCGATCGATATATCAAATTGACGGCAAAGATATCCGCTACATGTTCTGCGATGAAAAAAATAAATGTCGAGACATGTCCTTGAGCAATTTCGTCCATGAAGAAATTATGTTCGGATTAGTTTTAACCAACTTCGATACAATGATGGTCAGACTTCAAGATTCAACTTATGCAATCCGACTTGGACGCCGAGGCACGGTCAACACGACGTTTGAATTTACATCCGGATATAAAATGAACCTTGAGGGACGCCTGGGTTTTAAAATTCCAGTCTACGTGAACCGCCTTGACGTGAACTCGTTTCAATTCAAGAAACAGTTTGAAGAAAAAGCGATCGTTGCCTGCGCCCAGACCAATTACGACAATCAAGTCATGCAATATTCCGAATATGCTTCGACTCTGCCGATGCCGATTTCGCAACAATGTCACGCGGTCAAGAATACGAGTAACTAATGAAACCTCTGACGCTATTTCTTTTATTAAGTTGGAGTGTGGGGAGCCTGGCGCAAGTCGCTGGCTCGACTCTGATCAGCAACACGGCTTCACAAGAATCTTTTTTTGTGTTGCTTGGCGCAGATTGCCAGTCGATCTACTACGCTCCTAGATCCTATACGATCGAAGAAAATAAAAGTTCGGCCATACTCTCGACTCAAACCTCGGGCGAGCCAGTAATATTGGTGAACGCTTACCTGAGTCCTCGGCCCGCAGAGCCCTCAGACTCGGAGCGCGAACAGATGAAGAGGTGGGCGTCAGATTTTTGCGGGCCGGCGACTCTGCAGATCGTCAAATACCCCTCGCTTTTGCAAAACCTGCGAGCCGGCGACGAAGTTCAGGGGTTTAACCGGGTCGAAACATCTCCGCGCAGTGACGGATCTAAACTGATTCAGTTTGAAGTCCTTCCGCGTGACGTTTCCCTTGAAACCTTACTCATCAACCTAAAGTACTTTCGCCCTGAACTCGAGGTTCAGATTTTGAGCTCGAAGACGGACGCGAGTGCAAGCGTCGAAGCCGACGCTGGCGCCGTTTCAACCTTTGTTCTAAATCGCTATACGGAACAAGTATGCACGGAATCCAGAACTTGCATTTTTGGTATCTGTAAGAAGAAGCATCACTGCGACTATGTAACCAAGATTGTCCAAGAGCTACAAGGTTTGGATATGCGCTCTAAAATCCAGTTCGCCGGGCAGCTCGCCTATGGCGTACCATTTAGTGAATACACATCTCTGCAGGAGGAGTTGGTCAGTCGAATGATGATGTCCCTCTTTGTAGAGACTTCGCGGGTCGAACTGGAGGACGTCACCAAAGTCACTCTTGGCAAAATGAACAAAAATTACGCGAGCCACTACAGTGATGCGGCATCGAAAATCCGCATAGGTAAATCCGCAGAATCGACCTCCAGTGCGACTCCGGACTTAGCTGCCCATTTCACGGAAATATTGTCGCAGATCTATAAATCTAAAAAACTCTATTTAACTCATAACGTGGGGATCCAATGAAAACATTTCTCTTCTCTCTAGCGCTTTTGCTGAGCACTCAGGCCGCACGCGCCAACTCTCTTGCGTCGATTTACAATGGCGAGCAATATAAGCTCGACGGTTACACTCTTGTTCAAGATGCAAACTCTCCGGATAATTTTTATGTTCTGCCGCATCGATATCAAATTAAGAGCGAAACGTTTTACAATCGCGAAACTGACAAATATGAAAGCAAATATGGAGTCACTCACCATATTGATACGGATAGTGCCGGCGCTCGCTTCTCAATATACACGATCAGCATGACCCTAGATGAACCTGGTCGCACAGAAAAATCAAAGGCGAGTCTTGCTCTGCACCGTGACCATAGCTCATCTGCGAAGATCGTTGGTCTTGCGCCGGTATGTGGAATGCGTCTCGACGTTCCGGGAGCAGTTTCGAATACGCCCTTAAGTCCTTCGGTGACCCTCGCGACTTATTCTATCAAATCGAGCTCTGGTCAGTGTGATTCGATTTTGGACACAACAGATTTTTCGTTGAACTTACGCGTTCCGATGGAACAGGAACCTGGTTTTGCGAAAATGATCACGTCCGAGGTCGGCATCGTACTACCTCCACTCGAATTGCTTCTGCCATACAAATACAAAGACAAAGTCACGTTGAGCATCAATGCCTCCAACGCCTATGAGCGAATGAAAACCAGCGCAGGGTTGACCGGAACATGGAAAGTGATCCAAGCAAACGTTCAGGTGAACACCGAAAGCGCGCTCAATCAGCTCGCCATAACAGGTGGAATCGTTATGGATTGCCAAAACCAAGATAAGACGGCCTGCGATCTTTTTCTCAAGCAAGCACAGGATATTTTAAATCAAATATTCCTAAAATATATTCCCTTGGCTACAAATCCAGAGGCCAACACAACTCCCATCGCAGTACAGGCCGGAGACAAAGGCGCAAGCTCTGCAATGTTCCGGGTCGATTTATCTATGGATAAGGCTGAGGCGCAGTCGCTGGGAACGTTCAACATCGATTTTACGAATTCGGTATACAGCTCGATTCACACCCAAGTGCAATTGGACATTTCGAACGTGCCGCCCGAAGTACTGGATCCCGCGGTTCGCCGTCAACTCAATGGCTTGAACTAAGGAGCGCACAATGAACTCGCTGATTATTTTCACATTGACGACACTACTCTCGACCTTTACAAACGCTTCGGCGAGCGCGCTCACCTGCGAGGAAATCAATACTCAGAAACGCGAACAGGCCAACGGAATCCAGGAACGCAACGGGATTATCGGAATTCGCGGCGCGGAGATTCAGGCGGACGCTGCCCGCATCGACGAAGTGCTCTTGCCTGAGCTCGAAAAATTGAAATACAACCTTAGTTTCATCGCCATTGGCATTGATGTGATCACCAGCTCTCAGCAAGTGATTGGTCGGGTCGAAATCTATATGCAAAGAACTATGGCTCTTAATCAAAATTTGAAAATCGCGCTCGAGAGGTTTCGCAAAGATTTTAGTCCGCACACCGGCAGATCGTTATCCGAGCAAATGCGCGACTTAGTTGCGCGAGGGCAGATCGGTCGAAGGTCCGCCGAGAAACTTGAGCAACTTGCAAACATGGTCGAACTCTTGGAATCTACAACTCCCGAATGGAAAGCGGCAGAGATCGAGTTGCTTCAACAATATATAGAAGGTAGTTCATTCGGAGATAGTCTCTTCAATTCCGTGCACCAGCTGAAAGAGAAACTAGCCGCGGATCTAGTTCCGTATTCCAATGCTCAGGCCGCCGAACTGGCTCGGGCGGATGGAGTGACCACGGCCATCGCTGGTCTGCGCGCCGAAATAGACAATAAATTGCAAGAGATTCAGGGTCATCAAGCTGCGATTCAATCTGGCATCGCAAGAATCGACGAGTTGCATCGAATGTCGCAGGGTTGCGAGCCACATGAGCCGCGTGGACTTCCGCCACGTATGGATCACTAAAATATGAAAATAAAAAATTTCCTTTCTACGTTGATACTTCTGTCCACAGTTGCAACCGTTCAAGCAAATGCTAGCTTCAGTTGTAATCGCGCCATTACGCAAACTAAAAATGAGAACGACGCCATCAGAAATCGCAATTGGACGATTGACCACTCCATCCCGAAATTGCGAGCGGACGAGGCGATTCTCGAGGGACTGTTGATTGAGAAGAAGAAGATCGATCACACCCTCGAGATCTATAAATCCAGCAAAGGCTTGATTCTGCAATCCCAAAAAGTAGTGGCTCAGGTCCTGAGTTATATGCGGGAAACCATCGTGAAAAATGAATCGCTAAAAATCTCACTCGAGCAGCTGAGAGGGAAATTTAGCCCAGTCGAAGGGGTTCCCCTCGCAGATCAGCTGCGAGCCCTGCTGCAAGATCCTCGCTTGAAACGCGCAACCGCAGATCTGATCACACAGCTCGCCAATGCCATTGAGCTTTTGGAATCGTCGACGAGCGAGTGGCAGGACGCGGAAAAGGAACTTCTACAACGTTATCTGGAAGGCGAAACTCTTGCCGAGGTTCTATACGACTCAGTCCTCCAATTGACCGAACGATTGGCCAACGGCCTGGATCAGCAAACCAAAGCTGAAGCCATAGACCAAGCTCATGCGGACGACGTCAATCGACAGATCTCAGCGAGCCAAGATCGAATTGCCGCCTACAAAAAAAATATTGCCGAGCTGCAAAAGGCCAATGTCATCTCTGCAGGAAGACTTGCTGAGGTTCAAGGTACCTATCGGGTGTGCACGGATACCGGTCGCCTACACCCTCATTTTAGAGAACGAAACTAAGGAGCGCATGATGAAACTGAAAATTATTTTTTCTACGGCAATTCTAATCTCAACACTTGCGACGGTCACCGCGAACGCGGCTCTCAACTGCAGTCACGCCATGGCCCAAACTAACCGTGAAAAGAGGGCTATCGCCAGCCGCAATTGGACGATTAGTCAATCCGCTCCGAAGCTGCGCGCAGACGAAGCGGCTCTCAGTTTACTTCTACCGGAAAAGGAAAAAGTGGATCACATCCTGGGAATTTACGAGTCCAGCAAAGATCTAATCCTTCAGTCGCAGAAAGTGGTCGCTCAAGTTCTAAATTACCTGCAAGAGACCATCGTACAAAATGAATCGATGACGGCTTCACTTGAACAGTTGCGCAAGAAATTCAATCCGATCGAAGGAGTCCCTTTGGCGGATCAATTGCGGAGCCTGCTTCAACAGGGGCACCTTAAGCATGCGACGACTGAGCTCATCGGCCAACTCGCCAACGCAGTTGAACTTCTCGAATCGTCGACCTCAGAATGGCAGGACTCAGAAAAAGAATTGCTACAGCGCTATCTCGACGGTGAAGCTCTGGGTGTGGTTCTCTACGACTCGGTTCACCAGTTGAGCGAGCGATTGACCAGTGGCTTGAATCAGCAGACCAACGCCGTGGCCGCGGATCAAGCCCATGCGGATGAATTGGCTATGAAAATCGCGGAAATTCAAATTCGCGTGGCCGCCTACAAAAAGAACATCGAAGAATTGAAAGCTGCCAATATTGTTTCCGAAGACATAATTGACGAGGCTTTCAATACAGATTGGAAGTGTGCGAACATCCGCCCCATCGGCTCCGCCGGCAGAGGCTTTAAAAAAAATAACGATTAAGGAGCACTTCATGAAACGACAAATTATTTTTTCAATCGTGACTCTATTCACTGTTCTCATAACCTTTGAAGCCAAGGCACAGGGCTGCGGTCAGGCTTCACAGGAGATGCAGCGCGAAAATGCGGCAGTGGAATATCGCAATGGAGCTCTCAATCGATTGAACCATGAAAGTCAAGCTGACCAAGAGTTGCTGCGAACCCAGCTTCTACCCCAACAAAGCTCTGCGGACCACAATCTCAAGACCTATGAATATGGCAAGGAGACTCTCGGACGCGCTCAACAGGCGATTCGGCAAGTTATTCTATACCTTCAAGGGTCCATCGTATTAAACAACTCATTAAAATCTGCACTTGAGGAGTTGCATAAAAATCTAAATCCAACCGCTGGGACATCGCTGGCAGATCACATGCGTGAATTGGCGCGCAATGGAAAATTAAAAAGGAAAACCATAGAGCTTCTCAGCCAGCTTGCCAACGCCGTTGAGCTATTTGAATCGACAACCACCGACTGGCAGGAGGCAGAAAAGAAAATTCTGGAGCAGTATCTCAATGGAGTTTCGTTTGTCGACGCCCTCTACAGCGAATTGAATCAGGTCAATGAGCGACTCACGTCTTCGCTGAACGAGCTGGTAAATGCGCAAAGCGCGGATCAGTCTCGAGCCGACGAATGCACAAAGTCAGTCAACGACGCGCAGGCACGAGTGGCGGCTCGCGTGGCCCAAATTCAACAACTGCAGATGGACAACGCAGCCTCGATGCAGCGACTTAAAATAGTCGTCCCCATATTTATGAGATGTCTGGCGAATCAAGTGATTCACGGCACGCATTGGCACCCTTAGAGGAGAACGAAAATGAAGTCTTTAACCATAGCTAAGCTCGACACGGCGGCGCTCGGCGACCTTTTGAAAAAATTTTGGACATCTGCGGCAGCAAGACAGCCGCCTTAAGCGGCTTTTTGTTTCGGTCATCCCACTCAAGCCACTGAAGGTATCGGTCGACGA
>JAYVPG010000010.1:0-35972 GCA_043757545.1 Pseudobdellovibrionaceae bacterium | reverse complement strand
AAAGATCCTCCAACGCTGCGGATATCTCAACCATCTCTCTATAAATACTGACGAATTCTTCTACAGGTGGCCCGCACCCCGCTAAAAACCGGAGAGGGCTAGATCTGCGCCGTAAGCCGCTATTTTTCGCCGTAAAATGGCATCGGCACAGACGGTTAGGCCGCCAGTGCTCTCTATCCTGCTCCTCAAGTTTGGCTCGAGCATTGCTTATATGGATCTTCAACAGGCGTCTACGAAGGGCCCCTACAAGACACTCGCAAAAGGAGTTGCAAATGATACGTTCGTCTATATTTCTGCTGGCAGCGAGCCTTCTCACAACCACCGTACAATTGCATGCTGATACCGATATAAACTCACAAGATCAGTCGTCAGCTTATGTCCAAGCTCAGGTGAGCGAAGAAGATGTAGCCGGTCCAGAAGAATACCCAGGAGAACAGGAAGCCGCTTATGCAGACCAAGCGGTTGAGCAACTCGTGCAACAATATCCGGAGTTTGATGTTGAGCAAAACTTTGCTTTGGGTGTCGAAGAGGCCAAGGCCTCGCGCGACTGCGGCGGCGCGATTCTAAAAGTGATCGTTAACAAATTTTCGCAACGTTTGCGTGTCCTGTTGAATGGCAAAACTTTGCATGATGACGTGAAGGTTTCCACTGGTATGGGCGGAATGGGAACTCCCTCTGGCCACTTCTGCCCACGCAACTTCGAGCGTACCCACCTGGATCACGCGTTCTCAAAGCGCGGCCACAAAGTGTACCTATATAACGCGGTTCAGTTGATCGGAGGAATCTTCATGCACAATGCCTCATCTGCTGGCGTTAGATGGCTCGGTCACAAACACTCGCATGGCTGTGTGCGCGTCGATCCGAAGGTACAACCTGTAGTCTTTAGCCTGATGCAAAAATTCAAAGGCCGTGTTCAGGTTATCATTGAATAAATAGAGCGGAGCGGTCGTAGGGCGCCAGAAAACCAAAAACTGTCACCGGTTTCACCCGCCCGTTCCCTTTTCCGCCACTTTTAACATTCCTCCACGAATATCCGCCTTCTGACCGCTTTTTTTCGTTGGCCGGGGACTTGCTCTAGCTTATCCCCATGAACAAACAATCAGTTTTAAAACTAGTTTCGAGCGGCCTCCTTGCGTGGTTTTGCGCGAGTGGCTGGGCTGCCCAATCCAATGCCGTACGCCCGCTGGAGCAATGGGAGGTCGACGCCATTGCCGGTGAGGCGCCCGAGCCCACGCCAAAAGAGATGGCGCGTGAGTTTTGGCAGCTGGACAATCAAGTGATTATTGAGCCAGCGGGCGACTCTACGCCGATTGAAATTGTGGTGGATAAAGATGCACAGATTATGGAAGTTACAATCGGCGGCGAGCACTTCGCAACCTACTATGTTTCCACTGCGCGACGCGGTTTCCATACCCCTGTTGGCGAATTTCAAATTCAGCGCATGGCAGAATCTTGGTTCTCGTCGAAATATGACAACTCTCCTATGCCGAACTCTTTGTTTTTTGACGGTGGTATTGCAGTTCACGGACACTACGGAAAAAATTTTCCCCGCTTCGCTTCGCACGGCTGCGTTCGCCTGCATCCTGATGATGCGATTGAGCTTTGGGGTCAGGTGCTTTTGCATGGTCGCAAAAATGTTCGCATCACAGTTTACGGCGGGGATGCTCCGGGGTCAGCAGATCAAGGTTCTGGCGCAGCTCCTGCCCCAGCGAAAAAGAAAAAGTCGATATTTGATATTTTTAGTCACCCAGTTGAGTCGAATGGTTTGTATTAATCGCTGAGGTTCCACGAGGGCGCCTCACGGCCCACCTAAACCTAAAACAAAGCAAGCATCTGAAGAAATAATGCGAAAATAACAATCGGCCCCGCAACGTAACGCAAAATAAAAATCCAATGTCGATAGAGTCGTTCGGAGCCCGGCGCCTCCGGATCAATAAATTCTGCGCGCATCAGATCGCGCTTGAGCAGCCAACATACCACTTGGCTAATAATAAATGCAGTAATCGGCAAACACCAATTGATTAGTGCAGCATCCAGAAACTCTAAAAGGCCGCGGCTTCCGACTCGAACATTGCTCAAAACATTAGATGACAGTGCCGGGCCGACCGCGAGAATAAAACAAAGAATCGCGACCGTCACCGCTCCTCTTGCGCGCGGCACCCGGCGAACTTCGCGCCAGTTGGCGACGACGTTTTCAAATAATCCGATGCTGGCGCCGAGTGATGCAATATAAAGGCAAACAAAAAATCCAACCCCGAACCACAGGCCACCCGGCAACTCTTTGAGCAAGCGCGGGACAGTCTGGAACAAAAGCTGAGGACCTGCGAATTGGGAATTCCCGTAAATGACGAGTGGAAAAATCATCGCGCCAGCCCACAATGAAATGACCGAATCCAATGTGCACACGCGAAAACCTGCCATTGGCAAATACGCCTTGTCGCGCAAATAACTGCCAAAGGTCACCATCCCGCCAAAGCCCACGCTCAGAGTAAAGAACACGTGGCCAAGTGCTTGCCCCAGTGACTCGAGCTTTAGTTTTGAAAAATCGGGATAGAATAAAAAGCGAAGGGCTTCGTTGGACGACTCAAGGCTCATGGACTGCACCGCCAACACAATCACCAAAACCACAAAGGCCGGCATCAAATATCCAACCCATTTTTCAAGTCCGAACTCAAGATCCTTACCGACGATAATCGCAACGGTCAGAAGATGAACGCTGGTGAGCAACAACTGCAACCATCCATTGTCGAGCAAGACTTTGAGTGCACCTTCGGGATGAAATCGACCCGGATTGAAAAGTGAAACAATCAGTTGCATCAAAAAATGTAACACCCAGCCACTGATCACCGCGTAGTACGCAAGAACCACAACTGTAATAAATAAACTCAAGCGACCAAGATTTCGCAGAGCCAGGCGCAACCACCAAGGCGGAACCTCATGACTTTCGCGCAAATCGCGGACCTGGTAACGTTCACCCATCAATTTGGAAAGTGCCGGAGTCAAACTGGTGCGCGAAACTTTACCCAGCATCAGCTCGGCAATCAGAAATGGCATGCCCACAAGAAACACTAAGAACAGATAGAGCAGCACAAAGGCACCGCCGCCGTTTTCCGCCACAACATAGGGAAAACGCCAGAGATTGCCAAGACCAAATGCAGAGCCTACCGCGGCAAGATAAAATCCAAGCCGGGTTCCAAAGACGTTGCTCTTTGCATTCGAGTTCGGCAAACCCTATCCCCCTTTTTCCATCACGAAAATGCGCAATGGGATTCCCTTAAGATCCCAGTTCTCCTGAATCTTACGAATCAGAAAGCGCCGATAGGCCGGCGTCACACCCTCAGGATGATTGGCAAACGCAATAAAGCTAGGTGGTTTTTGTTTGGTCTGGGTGAGGTAATAGAACTTCACGTTCTCTGATCTCCACACCGGTGACGGCGCTTGCTTGATCACGTCGACAAAAAACTTATTCAACTTGGAAGTAGAAATTTTAATATGCAACTTCTGGCGAATATCTTCGACTTTACGGAAAAGCTCGTCAAAGCCCGTTCCGTTTTTAGCACTGGTGAACATGACTGGTACGTCGGCGAAAAAGCGGAACTCTTCGCCCACTTTTTCTCTAAACCATTCGCGAAAATTCTCGTGTTCTTTTTTGCCAAGATCCATCTTATTGGCCACCACAATCAAAGCCTTATGATATTCAAGACACATTTCGATCAAACGTGCATCTTGATGAGTCGGGCCAACAGTTCCGTCAATCACCAAAAGAATCAAATCCGACTTGCGCATGGCCTCGCGAGTTTTAAATCCGCCAAGAACCTCTGTACCGTCCTTTTGCTTCGCCGCACGTCGCAGGCCGGCCGTGTCCACCAATATATAGTCTTGCTCCGCGTAGCGAAAGTCGGCCTCGATCGCATCGACCGTGGTACCTGCGATAGGCGAGACCAGCATGCGGTTTGCACCGAGCAACCGATTGCAAATGGAGCTCTTACCCGCGTTGGGCTTACCCAAAATCGCGAGACGAAATCCTTCGCGCTCAACCAGTGGCTCTGTTCCCAGATTGGCCAAGATCCACTCGACTGTCGTATCAATTCCGAAATCTTGCTCGAAGGCCGCGGGAATTAAATTGGTGCTCATCTCATAAAAATCAGACAGGTACTGATCGGCCTCGAGCGTTTTGTCACACTTATTGACCACCACCACAAACGGTTTTCCGGTGTTGGTGACAATGCGAAATGCATCACGATCTTCGCCGACAATCCCCGAGCGGCCATCGACAATCATCACAATCAAATCCACATGCTGCAAAAACTCGGTCACTTGTTGCAGAATCAGCGGAGTAAAACCTTTGCTGTCCTCACTCAAACCGCCGGTATCTACGACTTCAAAGCTTTTGCCCCACCACTCGCTGGGCTCCATTTGAATATCGCGAGTCACGCCACGCTCATCGCGCACAATGGCCTTACGACTTCGCGTCAGACGATTAAAGAGAGTCGACTTACCCACATTCGGCCGCCCGACTAAGGCGACGCGCTTAAGATTTGGGGAGGACATAGCCAAGCTCCTTCATCATACCAGGATTACGTTGCCAACCGCGCTTCGAGATCACCCGCAGGTCCAAATACACTTTGCGACCAATGAGCGTTTCCATTTCTTTGCGCGCTTCCGTTCCAATTTTCTTCAAAGAAACTCCCTCGCGGCCAATAACGATCGGGCGATGGTTTTCTTTGGCCACTAAAATTTCCGCGTGGATGGTGACCATCGGGCCTTCATCCTCGATAAACTTAAGAATCTTCACGGCGAGTCCAAAAGGAATTTCTTGGTGAAGAGTTTCAAAGCACTTCTCGCGCACGATCTCGGCGCACAGCTCGCGAGTCGAGCTCAAGGTGTAAAGCTCTTCATCGTAAAGGGGACCGTCGGTCTGCGGCAGCATGGGAATCAAATGTTCGAGCAACAATTCTTTTAACACCTCGCCGTTGTTCAAAGCCGATCCTTGCACCACAGGCACTCCTAACTCAGAGAGCCTGTCGCGCAGAATCTGCGGACGGTGCACTTGCGGAAGATCTGTCTTATGAATAACCGCAATCCAAGGCTTGCGCGATTCGCGCACCAGATCGATAATCTCTTGCAAGTTCTCGGCGTTGCGCTCATCGATATTGAGCACGGCAATCAGCGCATCACTCTGCGAGATCACATCCTCGGCCTCTTCGCGTAAAAACAGATTCAAGCCAGTACTGGAGCGAACCACTCCGGGCGCATCGACCATCACCGCTTGGAATTCGTCTCCGCTGATCAGCCCCATCACTCGGCGACGCGTGGTTTGTGGCTTCGAGGTCACAATCGAAACTTTTTCTCCTACCAAGGCATTGAGCAATGTGCTCTTGCCCGAATTGGGAAGGCCAATTAGGCCGACGAAACCGGCGCGGTAACTCATGGGTAGTTCTCCTTTAGAGCGTTGCTTGCGGCTTCTTGCTCGGCCGCCTTACGTGAAGGACCTGAGCCTTGGCCCAAGCGTTTGTCATTGACATAAACTTCATAAACAAAGGTCTTCGCATGCTCCGGCCCGTCCGCACTTAACATGCGATAGTCCGGGACCGAGCGAAAACGCTTTTGCGTGATTTCCTGCAGTCGAGTTTTAAAGTCTGCGGCGTATTCATTTTCGGTATCCAGAGCTTCGATACGTGAGGAAAATGCCTTGTCGATCCACGTGCGAGTTTTTTCTAAGCCTGCATCCAAATAGAGAGCGGCCAACACCGCTTCGAAAGCCGACGCCAGCAGTCGCGGGCGCATAAGTTCCCGTTGCGCCTCTTCGCTGCGCCCCAGATAAACATACTGTCCCAATTCCAAGTCAGCCGCGATTTCAGCCAAAGTATTTTCATTTACTAGGCTCGCTCGCCATTTGGAGAGTGTACCCTCATCGACCTGAGGAAAAGCCTTCATCAATGTTTCTGACAAAACTAGATCGAGCACGGTGTCGCCGAGAAATTCCAAGCGCTCGTTATGGCCTGGGCTGGTGCTGCGATTTTCAAAATAGAAACTTCGATGCGTCAGCGCCTGCTGCAGCAGCTTGATATCTTTGAAAACGTGACCGAGCTGGTCCGCAAACTGTGTGTGCATTTTTTAGGTCATCCCGGGCTTAACTGCCCAACTTTGCACTACTTATAGCCCTAACAAGGCAATGCGTCAATAGGCTGTCCCACAAGCCTATTGCCCCTCGCCGCCTGTATCCTAATATCGACCTCTTCGTTGACCGGAAGAGGCCCACGCTCATCTGGGAGTTCAATTGACCAAAAATCACGGGACAGCAGGCGTCCATTGCGAAGCGCGAGCGAGCTCTTCACCGTGCCCACTTGGGCGCTCGCAGACTCGAGAAAACGGGCCTCGCTCAGGTGGCGCAAAATCTCTGCTCGACGACGAATTTGTTCCGCCTCGACATGATCCGAGCGGCGAGCGGCGAACGTTCCGGGGCGCGAACTATAGGGAAACACATGCAGACGAGTCCATGGCAAGCGACGCAAGCGCTCGACCGAGTCGATAAACTCCTCATCGCTCTCACCCGGGAATCCCGCGATCACATCCATGCCGACGAAAGCGCCAGGAACTTCGCGAGCGATCGCGCCAAGTGCAAACTCCACATCCTCGGCCGTGTATTTGCGTTTCATATCACTGAGAACTTTGCTGTTGGCACTTTGGATGCTCATATGAAAATGGGCGCAGAGGCGGGGATCGGAGTACAGCGATAAGAGGCGTGAGGTCACTTCGACCGGCTCAAGGCTGGTCAGGCGAATGCGCTGGACATCGGTGTAACGCAAAACTCCCTCGACTAAGTCTTCAAGGTTTTTACCGTCTTCTAAATAATCACCGATGTGCACGCCGGTGAGCACAACCTCTTTGACTCCACCCTCGACCAATTCATTTATTCGCTTAGAAATATCTTGAACGCTAAGACTTCGGCTCTTACCACGCGCAAAGGGAATCACACAAAATGTGCAAAATGAATCGCAGCCGTCTTGGATCTTGAGGAAAGCGCGAGTGTGCTCGGCCTCTATGCCGCCACCGGGCTCGAGATCTTCTTTCTTGAAAATATTCGATTTGTGAATGCGCTCGCGCAACTGACCCGAATAGTACTGACGAATCAAGGTCTCAATCGAGCCTTTGTGCGAATTGGCCACGACCAAATCTACACCCGGAACATGGGTGAACTCTTCGGTATCGACCTGAGCCGCGCAACCCGTGACTACCACCAAACACAATGGATCTTTTGCTTTCAAGCGCCGGGCTTGCTTGACCGCCTCACGGGTCGCCTCTTTGGTCACTGCACAGGTATTGAGGATATGAACTTGCGGACGTTTCTCAACCAGTGAAAATCCACCGCGCTGTAGCCGCGATTGCAAGAGTCCCGAATCGTACGTGTTGACCTTGCAACCATAGGTGTGAATTTGAAACGAGAGAGGATCGAGCGAACTCATATGATCCAGCCGCCGCCGACCAACGCCTTGTCACGATAGAAAACGGCCGCTTGACCTGGAGTGATCGCACGCTGAGGATCAATGAATTCCAACTCAAGAGTGGGTCCGCTGAATTTTTTCACACGCGCGCGCGCACCTTTGTGCTGAAAACGAATCTTCACGGCGAACTCATCACCCTCACGCACGTCACTCAGCCAATTCATTTGCTTCATCGTCAAGGTGCTCGAATAAAGAAACTCTTCTTCGCCGAGCCATACAGTATGGGTACTCGCATCGATGCGCACAACATACAGTGGAGTACCCGTGGCGATGCCAAGACCTTTGCGCTGACCATAGGTGAAATGATGAATACCCTCGTGCTGACCAAGCAAATCTCCGCTCGGATACTGGCGTAACTGACCGGGTTTTAAGAGATCCTTTGCCACCCGTTGCTCAATAAATTCAGAGTATCCGCCCTTACCGATAAAACAAATTCCCGTAGAGTCTTTTTTCTTCGCGACGCCCAAACCTTTTTCCAACGCAATTGCCCGCACCTCTGGCTTTTTCAAATGGCCAATTGGGAAAAGAATATTCTTTAAAATATCACGACTAAGGGTGAACAGAAAATAAGTTTGATCCTTCCAGTCGTCATGACTCGAAATCAATTTCAGTTCTCCCGCTTCATTTTCAATCCGCGCATAGTGTCCAGTGGCGATGAAGTCGCACTCAAGCTCTTTCATCTTTTGCAACAAGTGATCGAATTTTAAGTACGTATTGCAATTGGAGCAAGGGATCGGCGTGCGGCCCTCTAAGTAGGAACCGACAAAGTCATCAATCACATAAGCTTGAAATTTAGCTTCGCAGTTGATCACGTAAAACGGAATGCCCAAGCGATCGGCGACGGCCCGTGCGTCGTCGACATCGGTACTTGAGCAACACGTCCCATTACCCTCTTGAATATCGCAAGTCCCCGTGGAGTAATCCCAAACTTGCATGGTCGCACCGATCACGTCATAGCCTTGTTCAACGAGCAAGGCAGCCGCAACAGAGGAGTCCACTCCGCCACTCATCGCGACCAGCACTCGTCCTTTTGCACTGGAACCGAATTTATATCCCATAGGAAAACTGCTCGCCATGTTTAAAGCCGCGCAACCGAGTGACCACTGATTTCAAAGCCTCAATAAAACTCTCGACATCGTCACTGGTGTTTTCCCACCCCAGACTGATTCGCAGACTGCTCTGCGCCTCAGCACGAGTCAAGCCCATCGCAAGCAGCGTGGGCGAAGGCTCAGTACTCCCCGAGCTACAAGCCGCTCCGGTGCTCACGGCAAACCCGCGCACATCCAAGTTCATCAAGAGAGTTTCGCCGTCGACACCGTCAATAATCATGCTCGAGGTCCCCGGCATACGGGCACCTTCGACACCGGTGATCGAGACGCCGGAGATTTCACGAATTACGCGAGCCTCCAATCCATCACGCAAAGTACGCAAGCGCTCCGCTTGCTCAACAATTTCTATTTGCTTCAAAGCCATGAAACCCAGACTCGCAATTCCTAAAATATTTTCTGTTCCCGCGCGGCGACCGCGCTCTTGGCCTCCGCCATGAATCTGCGGCTCAAGGCTAAGACCTTTGCGCGCATAAAGTACGCCACAGCCCTTCAGCGCATAAAACTTATGTCCCGAAAAACTGGCCAGGTCGACTCCGAGTTCGCGCAGTTTCACTGGGATTTTCCCCAGCGCTTGAACGGCGTCGCAGTGAACGACTGCTCCCACCGCGTGCGCCATTTGCGCGACTTGCGCGACCGGAAGAATATGTCCCGTTTCATTGTTCGCCAGCATGACCGAAACCACGGCCGTTTTTTCGCTGAGCAGTGATTGCAAAGTCTCGAGATTCAATTCGCCATTGCGATGGACCGGAACCATATCGACACGATATCCACGCGCGACCAAAGACTCTGCTGTTTTGCGTACGCTGGGGTGCTCAACTGCCGAAATGATAATCTGATTGCGCGGTGACCGCGCGCCGTTCAACCCAGCGCAAATGCCGTTCAACGCGAGGCTATTGGCCTCACTCCCACCACTAGTAAAAATCAATTCCAATGCTTCCACGCCCAGCAAAAGCGCCAGATTCTGGCGGGCCTCACGCAGCAGACTTTTGGGACCGCGGCCGGCATAGTGAATCGAGCTGGGATTGCCCCAAACCTCGAGCCAATCCGCGACCTTTGCCTTAAGATCGGCGTGAATGGGCGTGGTGGCGTTGTGGTCGAGATAGATGGGTTTAAACATTGTGCACAGATCACTAGCACGAATGATGCTTCGCCTCAAGGTCCAGACCTAAGTCTAGAGTCTTTTCGAAAGTTAAAGGGCCCTCGGCTGATTTCCGACAAGTAGGGGTGATGAACAAGACACAGAATTGGGCCGAAGCCCTTAATATCAGTCCAAAAAACCTGAGCCTCTGGAGTGAGCAAGCGCCTCCGGAAAAGCCCCTATTGGTTTGGTGTTTGGAGCAGGGTCATGTCCACGCGCAAGCCTATTTGGAATGGGCGAGTAAAGCCTATAGTCTTCCGATCCTCAGCAATGATTTTTTTCAAGATTCGTTTGATCGCAGCCAAGTTGCTGCACTCGATGGCGATTGGAATGCGTGGTGCTTTCCGGTGGCGCTCTGGGATGGAGTCACCATCGTTGCCTGCGTTGAGCCTCCGAGCGGTCAACCTGCTAGTGACTTTGCCTATGTCCTCTGTGATCCACAAGCGATGCTCGCGGCATGGAGTGGACCCGACCTTGGCGGCGGCGATGCCCCATCCCCAAGTCTTGACGACGCACCCATCGGCGTAAATCTTGCGAGCACAAAAACTTTTCGCCTAGAGCTGGGCGATATAAGTATCGGCGACGAAAAAACGGCCGTGGACCCCAATCCCATCGCGCATGACTCTTCCGAAAAGACGGGAATGACCTTATCGATGGCCATCGATCCCCGCTCCGATACCGAAATTAATATTGCTCGCGCCAAAAAAACCTCAGCACCGCAAACCGCTCCGCCTTTGCCAAATGAAGCTGCACCTCCGATACCTGTACTCAAAGCTGTGCCATCAGATCCTCCGCCAATTCTGGCAGAAGTTTCGGTAGCCGAGGCGAAACCAAAATTGAAAGCGAAATCCAAAGCAAAGTCAGCGGGCGATAATAAAAAAGAAGCTCAAGCCGCTTTCGATAAACTAAAAGAGGACTATCAAAGTGCGATGTTGATGCGGGTAACCGGCACCGAGGCTAAGCCCTACCTCTGGGATGAAACTCTTGAAATTGACCCTGAGGTTGATCAAAACAAAATTGATTTGAACTACCCAAGTTTATTTCGCATCGTTACAAAATCGCAGATGCCTTATCATGGATATGTGATCGACTCACCCGTTCACCGAGAATTTTTCAATAGCATTCACATTCCAGAACTTCCCGGATGTGTCACCGCCGTTCCGCTGATTGTGGACGGTGGAATCTGGGGAATATTGATCGCATTCGGCGGCGAAGGCGCGCTCGGCCTAGAGCCCCTGCACTTCACCGAAAAAATTGCCGAAAATTTGGTTAAACAAATATCCGATTGGGCGGTTTCAGCTTAATTTCGCTGGCCATCAGACTACATCCAACCTAAAATATTCAAATGTTAACATTGAGAATTTATCACTCAATTCAGTTGTGCATCACGCTATTTGCTTTTTATCCAATGCTGGCCTTCGCTGGAACTGACTCGGGCACGACGGTCACCTGCGCTTACAAAACTTACGAATTCGATTTTGCGCAAGTTTCAATTTACTTCTACTCCGATGGGACAGCGTCGAGCAGCGCCGAAGTCACGGCCCAGGGTCGAACCCACAAAGAATCATTCACCGCCGTCGACAAGGCTGCGGGCGAAATGGTGCACGGCTGGATCTCTAAAGAAAGCAGCGAGAATTCGCTGGAAATGATCGTCTATCAAGAGCGGCAAAGTCTAGGTCAGTCCAAACTGATCAATCCGCATATTCCATTCGGCAAAGAGATGTGGGCCGAGTGTCAAATTTCATTCGACGGAGATTAAAATTTTTAGCTAGTTACTAGACCTCGCTATCTGCTCCACTTCGCAAGACAATCTAGCTCCAGAGCCTAACTCGGTTTTCCGATATAGAGGCTTATGAAATGGCTCACGCTCAATCCTAAGGTCATAGTTTCTCTGCTCTTGGGTAGCGCATTTATTTTGATTACGGTCTTCTGTGGTTACGCTGCCTTGAGTATTATTCACCAAGCGGACCAAGGTCTTGACAGTGACACATCCAAAGTCAAATTCGTCATCGAAAGCGAAATTAAAAAATATGGCAATGCACTTCAGGGCGTTCGGGGTGCACTGGTTTCGTCACATTTTCAGTTGGACTATAAAACGTTTCGCCAGTACTCGGAGTCTCGGGACTTGTTTGCCGCCTTCCCGGCTGCGGTTGGATTTGGATTTATCCGCTCGGTCAGTGAAAAGGAGCTTCATCGATATTCGTTCAACGAAGACCGCCTAAATCATGGATTTCAAATATATCCGCAAATCAAGACCGACCAGCACATGATCGTTGAACGGATCGAACCAATCGAAAAAAGCCGCGCAGCCCTAGGCTTCGATATTTCATTCGACGAGCGCCGAAGGGAAGCAGCGCTTTACTCCGCAATGAGCGGTCTGCCTGTTCTATCAAAAAAAATTAGTCTAGTTCAAATCAAAGGGACCCCTATTGGGTTTTTATACTTGCTTCCGGTCTATAAGACGCCGAGGACACCCGAATCACAGCTCGAGCGAATAAAAAATACTTTGGGTTGGGCCGTTGCACCTATCGTTCTTGAAAAACTCATTCAAGAGATAATTCCACAAATTCCAGCCGGCTTGAGCGTGCACATCCAAGCCGGCGAAGATCAAATCGCGCTCTTTGGTGATACAACTAAACGAATTCCCATATTTGAAAAAAGCAAATTATTTGAGCTGCCCACCGGTGAGCAGAACTGGAAAATCTACATCTCCCGCTCAACCGAAAAAATTTCCCATGCACTGACTTCACTATTCATCCTTTATGCAATAGGAATTCTCATCGTCATTTTCGTCGGACTACTTGCTTTCGGCAGCGTCCGTGGCCGAGACAAACATATTCTCGAAGAGAGAAAATGGCTGGAGGCCGTCATCAATAGTGCGGGGCACGCAGTCATTGTAACCTTGCCCAACGGAATAATTTCCACTTTCAATCCGTCCGCAGAAAAAATGTTGGGCTACGCGGCGACCGAGCTGATCAACAAGCACACTCCCTCGGTTTTTCATGATCCTGAAGAGGTCTTACAGCGTGCGAGGGTATTGACTCATGAACTCGATCGAAAAATCGAACCCGGAATTGAAACTTTCACCGCCAAGGCGTTGATATCTGGTTCGGATGTCAATGAATGGACTTATATTAAAAAAGACGGCGGTCGAATTCCCGTACGACTTTGTGTCACGGCGATATCCGACGCCGAAAGCAACACGATCGGATTTCTTGGGATCGCGGAGGATCTCTCTGAAATCAAAAAAATGACTTCGACGATTGAATTGCAAAATGCAAAGATGACGAACTCCTCTAAAATGTCTTTGCTCGGAGAAATGGCGGGCGGCATCGCTCACGAAATAAACACCCCATTGAGTGTCATCATTGGACTTGTTGAACTAATTAAAGACGACATCCCCGAGCAGCAGCCCAATCGTACGGAAGCCATTGCCCGACTTTTAAAAGTAGAAATCACCGCCTATCGGATCGCAAATATCGTCAAAGGCCTTCGTCTATTTTCTAGAAACTCAGAAAATGACCCGATGACCGAGGTATCGATCGAAGACGTCGTCCAAGCGACTCTTGACTTGTGCCGTGAAAAAATCATCCATGCCTCGATCGAGCTTAAAATTAAAACCGAAGTTGAGGTCCATATTCTGGCGCGGCCAGCTGAGGTCTCGCAAGTCTTGATGAATTTGGTGAGCAATGCGATCGACGCAGTCGCGAATCTGAATGACAAATGGATCGAACTGAACTGTTTTGTAAAGTCTGACAGACTCTATATGCACGTCACCGACAGCGGAGGCGGAATTCCCGCAGAGATTGTAGTAAAAATGATGAACCCATTTTTCACTACCAAGGAAGTCGGCAAAGGAACCGGCCTGGGGTTAAGCATTTCATCGGGAATTATCGAGTCCCACGGCGGAACATTGAACTATGATTCCTTATGCGCTCACACTCGGTTTGTCATTGAATTGCCGGTCTACAAAAAAATTAAACAGCAGATCGCGGCTTAGTCCCAGACGAAGTGACCGCGAGACTCGCTCGGCGGACCGATTCGCTTTCGATTTTAATTGCGAGCGAAATCTTTTTCCAATCTTTCGGCCAAACGGATTCGGGCAAACGATCCGCCCACTCGACAAATACCAATCCTTGAGGGTTTAAGAAAAGATCCCAAAAGCCACTGCTCTCTAAGTCGACGTCAGATTCCATGCGATAGAGATCCACGTGATCAACCAGCCCCTGCAAGGTCTCATACTGCTGATGAATGGCAAAAGTGGGGGACGACGCCGTTGTTACACCCATCCCTTCCAAAAACCACTTTGCGATTTGTGTTTTTCCCGCGCCCAAATCACCTGAAAGCAAAACTACACATGGACGCGAGAGTTCCTTTAGAAATCCGTGCACCCACTGCTGCGTCTCTTTATGATTGTTCCAGATCATCTCTTTCATTAAAAAAGACTTCCACCTAAGCGCAAGCGAGAAACCACTTGCGGAAGCAGAGTCCCCAGATCACTGGCCGTCATCGAAGATTTGTCCTGGCCCGCGCGAATCCACTCATCCGCCAATCGACCATGCAGATAGGCCGCCGTCGCCGCAGCTTGCGGAGTTTCTAAACCTTGCGCCAGCAGTCCACCAATCATTCCGGTCAGAACATCGCCCGTGCCAGCCTTGGCGAGGGCTGAGTTTCCAGAATGGATAATCATGCATCGTTTGTCGTAGGCAATCAGACTTCGATAGCCTTTGAGCAAAACATGGCACTTGGCCTTGGCAAAACCATCAAAACACGCGCGAAAGCGATCTCGCTCCAAATCCTGCACATGGATTTTCAAAACACGGGCGAGTTCTCCAGCATGAGGCGTGATCACCCAGTTCTGCGGCAACGGGAATAAGTCGTGCTCCACACAGGCGGTGATCGCATCGGCGTCGACCACCACTGGAATCCCCTCAAGGCGCTTCAGTCGATCTATCAAACGCGCAGTCTCCGGCCCAGAACCCAAACCCGGCCCAATCGCCACAGCATTTATTTTGCTATCCCACAGAGCGTGACTGTCCACCTGGGCAGTTAAAATTTCGGGAATCTCTTTGAGGACTTCGTAAGGAGCTTCGAAGCTTGCCCACGTTACGTACCCCGCGCCCATGCGAAATGCACTGCTCCCCGCCAAAATTCCCGCGCCCCAAAATCCCGGACGACCCGCGATAAGAAGCATGCGACCATGGTCCGATTTGTTCGAAGTCTCACGACGAGCCGGCAGATAGCGTCGAGCCAACCGTTCGGTAAATAAAAAATGTGAAGTCGCAATTCCCCTGAGCGCCTCAAAGGGAAAACCGATGGACAAGATGCGCAACTTACCCACATGGCCCGGACCTTCACTGACAAAGAAACCCGGTTTGGCGAGCCCAAAAGTCACGGTCATTGCCGCGCGCACGCTAGTCCCCTCTACTCGGCCGGTATTGGAATTCAAGCCCGATGGGCAGTCAAGACTCACCTTTGGCGCTTTGCTGGAGTTCATCACCTCGATCACATGCAAAAAGGGCTCAGCGATCGGCTTCTTAAGTCCAATTCCAAAGATCCCGTCCACGATCAGCTCAGCAGATTTAATTTGTTGCGCGCGCTCAGGAATTTCAAGCAGGTCAATCAACCGAATCCCCTGGAGTTCGGCGCGCTGCCTTTGAACTTTAAACAGCGCCGACTGAGAATCCCGGGGCGCAACCGTATAAACAGTTAAGTCGCGATAGCCCGAGGAATGCAAATGGCGCGCAACCACCAGTGCATCGCCGCCATTATTCCCGGGGCCTGCAACAACGGCGATATTCCCACGTGTGAGTTCTGGCAAAAAAGTCAGATCGATTTCTCGAGCCGCCAGCGCGCCCGCAGACTCCATCAACGCTTCACCGGTCAGTGAATAAACGGACCGCGACATCTCATCGATTTGAATGGCCTGCTCAACGCTTGCTAAGCGCATAGGTTAAGTCAGCTCTGCGCGTAAAAACTGCGCGATCTCGTCGGCGAGCTTGCCGATCTCCACTCGATCGCGGCCTTCCACGAGCACGCGAATAACGGGCTCGGTGCCAGAGAATCGGACGAATAGACGCCCCTCACCTTTTAACTGCTTTTCAGCTTTCTCAATTAATTTTTCATAGCCTGGAATCGTGTTGAGTTCTTTGCGCCGACTGACACGCGTGTTGATTAAAACTTGCGGCACGTCTTCCATCATGCTCTTCAAATCCGACAAAGCCTTGCCTTCACTCTTCATCACCGCCAAAACATTTAGCGCCGCGACACAGCCATCACCGGTTGTCGAATGATCCAGATGAATAATATGTCCGCTCTGCTCACCGCCCAAGGAATACCCGTTGAGGCGCATAGAATCGACCACATTTTTATCACCCACATCTGTGCGCACGACATAAATGCCATGCTTCTTCATCGCATGATCCAATCCCACATTGCTCATTTGGGTTGCGACAATTGTATTTTGCGGAAGACTTTTATTCTTCGACAGATGGATCGCGCAAATCGCCAAAATATGATCACCGTTCACGATCTCACCCTTGTCGTCGACCATAATCACGCGATCGCCGTCACCATCTAGGCTAATGCCCACATCGCCGCGATACTTCGCCAAAGCCTCACACACTCGCTCGGGATGAAGTGCGCCACTCTTGTCATTGATGTTGTAGCCATCGGGCTCATCGCCAATCACCACAAGATCCGCGCCCAGCTCAGAAAAAATAGCCGGCGCGACTTTGTAGGCCGCACCGTTCGCACAATCTAGAACAATACGCATGCCTTCCAATGACAAATTGAGCGGATAAGAATTTTTCGCGTAGACGATGTAGCGACCGGCCGCATCGTCAATGCGACGAGTGCGACCAATGGAATCGCTGCCCGCGAGCTGAGTGGAAATATCCACTTCAGCGACGATGCGCTCAATCTCGCGCTCCATGCTGTCGGGAATTTTAAATCCGTCCGCACCAAAAATTTTAATTCCGTTGTCGAAGTAGGCATTGTGCGAGGCTGAAATAATAATTCCCGCATCGGCTCGCATATTGCGCGCCAAGAAACCAATTCCGGGAGTCGGCAGCGGTCCGGTAAGCTGCACACCAATACCCATAGAGTTCAAACCACTGGCGAGTGCTTGCTCCACCATGTAACCGGATAGGCGAGTGTCTTTACCAATCAAAACCATGCGGCGAGAGCCCTGTCGGCCGGGCATCTGTCGCAGAATCAAGCCCATCGCTTGGCCCACCCTCAATACCACATCAGGCGTCATGGGAAATTTATTGGCGGGCCCGCGAATTCCATCTGTTCCAAATAGTCGACGAACCATACACTCTCCTACTGATGTGCCTCGGGTGAGCCGCGCGTGTCGCGCAATACAACCGTGAATTCATGCGGATCAATGTTCAAAACACGCGCGCCAATGGGAAGATTTAAGCCATCCCGACTCAATTGAATCACCTGCCGACCTTCGCGCGCGCTGGTCAAATCCACCGCGAAAATCGGGCTCATACTATTTATTTTTTTTATCGCCACCCGCGGCCCCACAACCTCTACCCGGACAAACTGCGGAACCGAGGGACTCGTCGGTGCAATTTCCAAATTCGTCCCTAGCAAAACCTGCAATTCAAACTCTTTTACAAAAGTAGAGTCTTTGCGACCCATCATCGACATCCACAAAATCATCGCCACACCCAGCGCAACAAATTTATAACTGAGATTATCTGACAACGCGTTCTTCAAGCATGCGCCTTTTCAAAATTTTTCGATAACCCATAAATGTCATAGAGCGTCTGCCGAATGGTATGATGATCAACATCCAAATTCAAAATTCCCGAATGCGCCATCCCGACCGAGCGATTCTCTTCACTGACGACGAATACGTAGGCATCGGTCTCTTCAGTCAATCCGATAGCCGCGCGGTGACGAGTGCCCAGATTTTTATCCAACGCGGAATTCTTAGAAAGCGGCAAGAAGCATCCCGCCGAGGCGACGTGCCCGTTACGCACCAACATCGCACCGTCGTGCAAAGGTCCCGCGGTGTGGAAAATCGATTGAATCAATTCGCTGCTCACCTCGGCATTGAGCGCACGGCCCTCTTCAATAAAATAGTCCAGCGAGATCTCGCGCTCGATCACCACCAAAGCGCCGAATCCACGCTGAGCACAAGCCATCAAACCCTTGGCGATCTCTTCGATCATATGAGTCTCTTCGACGCGACTTGGACCTGAAAGAAACGGATTGCTACCGATCTGCGCCAGCGCACGCCGAATCTCACCCTGAAACAAGATCACCACAATCACGAAGAGGTTGGAAAAAAATTTCTCTAAGATGTAGTTGAACGTAATCAGCTCGAGCCAAATCGAAAGCATATAGGCAATAGCCAAAATGCCAAGGCCCGAGAGAATCTGCACCGCTCCCGACTTTTTGATGAGCAAAAGCACACGATAGACGACGAGCCATACCAAAAACAGATCGACAAAATCCTGCACTCGCAATTGCTTGATTAAGCCAATCCAGTTTTCGTAAAGGCTGATCAACATATTACGCGGTAACCGGGCCTGATTGACCTACGGGATCACTTCCCCCGCTGGCTTTTTTTGCACGCGTCTCTTTCTCTGCCTTTTCACTCGCCTCATGCACTGTCTTCCGATTCGATTCGATTTGTTCTTTCTTAGTATCGCGCATCGATTTCATCGCTTCGAGGGAACCACCCTGCACCATCAAATTGACTTCATCCGCATCGATTGTCTCATGCTCGAGCAGCGCGCCCGCCAAATTGTGCAGCGCTTGCATATTTTCATTTAAGATCTCGATCGCTTTGTCGTGGCCAGCCTTCACTAGGCTAAAGACCTCGGCGTCAATCTCTTGTGCCTTTGAGTCGGAGTAATCACGACTATGCGCTTGCTGCATTCCTAAGAACACCGGGCCTTCGTGTTTTTGATAGGCGAGAGGACCAAGCTTGTCACTCATGCCCCACTCACAAACCATTCGGCGCGCCAACTCAGTCGCACGCTCAATATCGTTCCCGGCACCCGTCGTGTAATCCTTGAAAATAATTTCTTCGGCGGCTCGTCCACCAAAAAGAAATGCGATCATATTTGTCGCTTTGCTCTTCGAGAGGTTCAACTGATCTTCCTCAGGCAACGTCTGAGTTAATCCCAGTGCCATACCACGCGGGATAATGGTCACCTTGTGAATGGGATCAAGCCCCGGAAGCGAGCGGCCGACCAGCGCGTGACCGGCCTCATGATATGCCGTTAAGCGTTTGTCCTTTTCACTGATGACCATGGATTTGCGCTCGCTTCCCATGATGACTTTGTCTTTGGCCTTTTCAAAATCTTCCATTTCAATACGCACTTTATTGTCGCGTGCGGCTTGCAGAGCGGCCTCGTTCACTAAGTTTTCAAGATCCGCCCCGGCAAAGCCCGGAGTTCCCCGTGCAATTCTCTCTAGGTTCACATCCACCGCAATGGGAGTTTTGCGTGTGTGCACTTTCAATATCTCTTCGCGGCCACGTAGATCGGGCTTGTTGACCACTACGCGACGATCGAAACGACCCGGGCGCAAAAGCGCGGGATCAAGAACATCGGGACGATTGGTCGCTGCAATCAAGATCACGCCGTCGTTACTTTCGAAACCATCCATCTCAACTAGCAATTGATTCAATGTCTGCTCACGCTCGTCATGTCCGCCGCCCATGCCCGCGCCACGATGTCTTCCCACTGCGTCGATCTCATCGATAAAGATCAAGCACGGAGCATTCTTTTTGCCTTGCTCAAAAAGATCGCGCACGCGACTCGCGCCCACGCCAACAAACATCTCGACAAAGTCCGAACCGGAAATCGTAAAGAACGGAACATTGGCTTCACCTGCGACCGCTCGTGCCAGCAAAGTTTTTCCAGTTCCCGGATGTCCCACGAGCAAAACACCTTTGGGAATCCGTCCGCCGAGCTTGGTGAATTTTTTCGGCTCACGTAAGAAATCCACAATTTCGCGTAGCTCTTGCTTCGCCTCTTCAATCCCAGCGACATCTTTAAACGTCACTCGGTTTTTATTTTCAGTGAGCAAGCGCGCGCGGCTTTTGCCAAACGCCATGGCTTTCCCACCGCCCGCTTGGATCTGGCGCATAAAAAACATAAACATCGCGATGATGATAATCAACGGCAACCAATTGAGCAGCAATCCCGCCATCAAAGAATTGTCCGAACTCACGTAAGCCGGCACGATTCCCTTTTCTTTAAGAATAGAAAAACCAACGTCACCAGTATTTCCGCTAAATTTAAAATGTTTGCCGCCGAAAGCCTTCGTCCCTGGGTCATTGAGCTGACCTTCGATCTCACCCGTTGTGGTGTGAAAGACAATTGAGTCTTTCACGATCTGGTCGCTTTCCACGGCCTGCAAAAATTTTGGATAATTAAAGTCACGCACGACTTGATTGGATTGCTTTTCGTACATTTGGAAAAACAAAACGGCGAGTACGATTAGCAAAGCCCAAAGTGCCATAGTTTTCGAAGGAGAGCGCATGGAGTGTCCTTTTCTTAAAAAAGCCAGAATCCGTCCGCTATTACTCTAGCACGCTCGTCTTTCGATCTCAAACTCGACTCGCCCAGAGAAAGTCTGGCGAGATTTTGAATACAAGACCGAGCATCTCGAATTGTACACTTTGTTTTTCATAAACCCCATCGAGACGCTTGATCAGCTCACGCACATGCGTTCGAGCGTAGCCCTTTAGTCCGAGAGCTTTGAGGTACTGCGCCAAAACCGCACCAAGTTCACTCTCAGATTTCCCGACGAATGACTCGCGGCGCAGTCCGACGAACGGCGCCAAATCAAATTCGCTCGACTGTGTTACAGGGGAAAGCATCTCGAGTGAACGCGCCAACGCCTTCAGCGCACCCGGCCGTTTCTCCTCGAGAGAAGGCAACCACAGCTGACGCAGCCAATTGCGTAATGCGTCCGTCTTAACATTCGAAGGATCCTCGACCCATTTTAATTTTTTAATCTCAGCATACTCGAAAATTTCGGCGCTCGACAGATGGAGAAGAGGACGAAATTTACTTTGTCGATACATCGACATCGAGCGCATACCCTGCGTTCCTGAGCCGCGAATCAGGCGGATCAGACGAGTTTCGAGCAAATCATCTTGGTGATGCGCGAAAGCCACAGCGGAGAAATTACCCTCTCTGCAAAATGTCGCGAGATGTTTTTCGCGGAACTCGCGGAGATCGGATTCGGAGGTCAGAGGGCGAGACAGAGGACGTGATGGAGACAGAGTCAGAGGCTGAGCGTTCGTGTAGAAAGCGAGGTTGTTTTTTTTAGTCCACGCTTTTACGAAGCGGCGGGCCTTTTGACGATAGAGAGTTTGTGTCTTGTTTTGAGACGGACCGTGGTGGATATGTGCCACGCCCAATTCCACTCCCAGCCCTTTTCGCCACTTGAAGAGGATCGCGGCCATCACCATAGAGTCGACCCCGCCAGAGAGGGCGAGCAGAATGCGGCGAGGCGGCTTGGAAAGCGTTTTAAGGCCTCGCAGCACCTTTTGCTCAATAGCTAGGTCTTGGCGGCTCATAGGTTAGATCTAATATGAGGCCCTGTTCTTGTAATCTGGCGGCGCGTTAACTAACGTCAAAATCAGTGACAGTTTGGCTTCAAAAACTGTCTCATGAGACAGGCTAAGGTATTGATTTAGCTAGGATCTCATATCCTAGTCCTTGGCCCCACCTTTGCTAAGTATAAAGGTAGGAGGAAGTCATGAATTCGATCTTCAACAGCTTAGTTCTCGCCGGGGCGATTCTAGTCTCAGGAACAGCTATGGCAAAAGAGGGTGCGAATATCGAAGTGAAAGCGGATAGCCTTCACTACCTCCAAGAATTGCGTAACAAAGAATCCCGCCGACTGCGCGACATCAACGATTCCCTATCGAAGAGAATGGAAGATGCTCCCACTGCAGGAATGGACAAAGAAGTTGAAATTTTAAAAACCGCACAACACGAACATCAGCTACGCCAAGAATTTTTGGACCGCTTGATTTTTCAAGTCGACACAAAATTTGGTGGAGGCGATTTACGCGGATTTTTAGAGCGTGTCCTTGTCGATATGGCCAAAGTCGATGCGATCTCGTCAGCGACGACGGATACTGGACTATGGAAATTCCTAAAATATTCAGCCGATGCCATTCGCCGCTTACCTGAACAAAAAGAGAATATCTTGGCTTTCTTGGAAGGCTATATGAACAAATCGGTAGCAAATCCTGTTCGCCCAGAAGACTATTTGGCCACTCGTAACTACACCAACGGCGCAAGCAGCGATGCGGGTCGCCCGCTGAACCGCGAAGATGCCGGCGCAATTGCTGATCTTCGTATGCACGAAGCACCGGCAGTTCAGCAGGAAGCTGCTCCTGTCATCCAAAAACAAGTTCAATAAATCCCGGTTACCTCTTTCTCTTCCCAATTTAAGACGTCCGAATCTCCCCTTCTTCGGTCCCAAATCCATTCGCACATAATTGCCCTTTCACTTTAAAACCTATTTGAAGACTGAACCACGATTGCAAGATCGATGCGGGATAACAATTGCGCAAATACATATTAATATGTATAAAGGAGGATGAATGGGTGAAGTGTTCCGTATCCGGAACCTGCGCTTTTGCATATTCCCGATGGACCATGGCCCACCCCATGTTCACGTTCTGACACCCGGGGCTGACGCAAGGTTTAGGCTGGATGATCTTTCCCTTCTCTCCAGCTATGGTTTTAAAATGAGTGCAGTACGTGAAATTTCGAGCTTTTTAAAATTGCATCAAAAATTACTATGGGAGGCTTGGAATGAAAACCAACCGAAAAAATAAATCAAAATCTAAGGTCAAATATGGAGGTGTCGATGTGGAGTTGAAAGGCATTCAAGCTCACGAAGTTAAGGTTCGAATCACGACATTCTTGGATCTAGATGTTGTGGAAAAGCTGAAGGTAGATGCTAAGAATTTAGGGATGGGCTATCAGACTTTTTTGAATTCTTTTCTGCGCGAATCGTTGCTCAACGAGCCGGGTGTTCTCACCCGACTGAAGCGGATTGAAAAAGCGATTCTAGGTAAAGGTGCGTGAAGTACGACCTCGCCTAGTAAACAATAACAAACGGAATACTTGAGTCATAGAGCCCGGCTACAGCCGCATCAAACTGACTCGCTGGCGTAAGGGTAAGGTGATTCCAATCAAATATCGAGAGCCGGTAAGTCGAAAGAAACTTAGAGGCTCCAATCCAAGCGATCCAAAAGCAGCCCAAATGCTGACGTTCCTCATTGCTGCCCTGGAAACTGTCTAGTATCTCTTGCATCGACTGCACTCTACCAAACTCCAAGCCCAATTCTCGGTACGCAACATAGGTTAGCTTGGAACAAAATTCTCGGCTTTGATTCGTAAAATCAAAACCATAATCATAATCCTTATGAGACTCTTGGGCGGCCACCTTTTTTAGCGATTCAATTTGTTCACTTGAAAGACCCGAGCGAACTTTTGCAATGGCAAACCGATAATCTGCCGATCGACGAATAAAATCACAGATCGGCGTTGGCGCTTTGGCACCGTGAGGAGCCCTGCTTTCATAAACGACCCAGTTATTATTTTCTTTAAACAATAAGCCGGTGTGGGAGACCCAAGAATTTGTCGATCGCGCGAGGCTCTTATAAAGTTCACTATCCAATCCAAGAAAGATCGCGGAGCCCTCGCCCGCCCTTTCGGCATTGGCGATCCCCGCCCGACAGACTTTGGCCAGTTCCGCGCCGATCGGCCCAGTCCATTTGGGATACAGACCCATTTTAATTCTCAAATATCGAAGAGACTCTTGTCCAAAAAGTTTAACAGTCAGCAAATCGGCTTGCCGAATTTCAGCTTTAGAGCAAGTCATCGCTCCCGCATGAGCCGACATCCCAATCAATAAATTTATCACTAAAAGCAACCGCATCGACGGTTTGACTAGCACACGATCGCCATCGCTCAAAGCGAAAATATCAAGTGCAGGTCTCGGCGCGCCAAATCCGATATGGCGACGATGACTCTAATCGCTAATTTTTACGTTGCTCTTGAGCTGCAGTGATTGCGGGTCGCTAGATTTATCCGCCTTTTTGACGATTTCGATTTCCGCCTGAATTTTAAATTTATGCTCTTCCACGAAGCGTGAGGCTTCTTTCACAAAAGCGGACGTGTAAAATTACCGACTCTGCCACAGCCACGGGGCTCACCGCCCCGGGAGTACCTTCCGCAATCTCAATCCCGGTTTTTCAATAAGTTTGGTGGTCGCCACCGCAAGGACTAAACCCACGACCGCAAATACCGCTAAGCCAAGAATAGACTGCCCGAAGTAGTCATGGACAAGGTAATAGAGCAACATATGCCATAAATAGTAATTGTAACTATATTTCGCTACCCAATGTATCCCGCCCAGAAATGGGACCGAAACACGAGCCAAAGCAACGATCAGCATAAAAAATGCGATGGGAGTAAGACCGTGAAAATAGGCGTTACGATAGAGACTAGAATCAAGCCCATAATCGATGCCGACCAGTAGCAATAAAAAGGCGACGCCGAAAATACCTACCCATTGGCAAACCCATGGCGGGCAAATTTCTTCTCTTACGATGGCATAAGCTAAAATTCCCCAAAGCATCGAGTCGATGCGTGCATGACTCGTCACTAAGGTCTCGTGCCCTGTGGTCGCCAGCCACCAACGCAAAATATTTATCGCGACAATGAGTCCGCCTAGAGCAAGAACCGTCATATGCTTTGAGCGAAGACCTGCCGTATACAACGCGAGCACCATAACCGGTGCCAAAATATAAAAGTGCTCTTCTACGCAAAGCGACCAGACATGGGCAAAGATGTAACTGCCTTGAGGTCGATAGTTGGAAAAAAATAAAAAATACGACTTCCAGTCTGCCCATAGAAATACAATTTCTGGATGGGAATCCTTGTACAGCCAGTGACTGAATAGTCCGGCTGCCAATAGGTAAAAAAAATAGGACGGAAAAATTTTAGTAAAACGCCTAATAAAAAAATACCGCATTTTCAAAGGGGCATAGCCCACCAAAAAGTCATACAGCTGTCCGCCCACCAGAAATCCCGAAATCACAAAGAACAAATCAACGCCCAAATAGCCATAAGGAAAATATTTGTAGTGGAAAATAACTACCGAGAGAATCGCGAATCCCCGTAGGTAATCGATGCCAGCAAATCGTGGGGTATTCATTCTCTTGCCAGCATGGAAATCTAGTCGCGAATTTTAACGTTGGTGTTGATCTGCATCGTCTGCGAGTCGCCTGTCTTTTTGACGATCTCGATTTCTGCTTGGATCTTGAATTTATGCTCTTCAACAAACCGTGAAGCTTCTTTGACGAAGTCGATTTTAGAAATGAGTTTGATAGTCTCATTGCCGACCTTATTTAAAAACTCTTCTTTCGAGCGCGAAGCGCCCTGTAGAAGCGTTGTTAAAACTTCTTTGGGCAATTTCAATTCAGTGACAGCGCCGCGAATGGATTCTTCGGTCATAAACGCCGCGCCCAAGCCGATACTCATGACTTTTTTGATCATCTCTTGCCATTTGGGGCTGATTTCATCGCTGTCGAGATCGCGGTCGGACTTTTTATCTTTATCCATAAACGGATTTTACTCGATTCTGATAGGCGCGCATCATGTTGGGGAGATTGACACTGACTAACGCCTTGGCGATGGGGCCCGGGACGAAAACTTTGAAAGTCGCTTCAACGGCGTAGTTGGCTTTGGTTTTACCACCGGCTTCTTGCAATTCCCATGAACCTGTCGAGGTTTTAAAAACGTCTCCCGAATCGAGCGTCCACGAAATGCCCTTACCCGGCTTTTCGGTGATCCACAGACGATAAGTGAAAGTTTTAATCACCGAAACTTGAAATTCGACAAGTTTTCTATCGCCTTTTTTCTCGATGACTTTACAACTTTTCACTTCGCTTAAAAATTCAGGGTATTTTTCGTAGTCAGAAACGATTTTAAAAAATTGATCGGCAGTGCATTGAAAAGATTCGGCGGTTGCTGCGGCGGCCATTATTTCTCCATGATCTTGCAGGTTTTCAATGAGGATAAAATATTGGCGTACTCGCTGGCAAGCAGACTACTATTGTCATCGGCCATGCGCGAAATATTGGCAATACTGTCGCCCCCCTCTTGCAGCACCGAAAAAGTTCCGACCGTCAGCTTTTGCGTGGTGTCTTCGAGCGGACTCAAAAGGCTGTACCACTCGCCGACCTTGTTGGTGATTTGATCCAAAAATCCGGTCAGGCTTTGGTTGTGATCCACGATCATTTTTCCATATTTATCCATATGATCGAGAATTTCAGCACACGGAATCGCCGGCGCCAGAGGATCAATCACGAGTGGCGCCACATCGGGGGCGATCAACGGCGGAAGTGTCACCTGAGCGTGAACGGTAAAAGACGCGCCTAAAACCAGCAGTAAGCTCAAGAATTTATGTGTCATTTGACCTCCCTACCCACCTATTTACGAGTCAACGGCGAGCCGTGTCAATGGCGTATTTCGGCTGCCGTTCGCCCAGGAACGTCACCTCTTCGCCAGGGCGCCGGGCTGGAAAGGGCTTAAATTCCATCCTAGCTTCAAAGGGTTACGGTCAATGGATTGCATTTCTCTAATCCCTGCTGGGAACATCCCGGCTTTAATTGGGAGAAAATGACTATGTCGCGTTTAACACTGAATGGCTGGGTTGCTTGCACGGCTCTTACGATCGGCCTAACGGGCTGTCACCACGCAAAAATGAAGGTCATCGAGCCGCAAAAGGCTCCCGCACAACAGAACACTGCGGGTTTTCAGGCTCCCCCGGTGCAACAGCCCGCGCAGCCAATCCCGATGAATTCTCGCCTCCCCGATGATTCGGCAGACTCAGCCAACGACGACACGACGGCTAAAGAGCCAAAGTTTACCGATACCGATCTCAATCCTCCCCACCACCCTGCAGTTCGCAAGCACGTCAAACAACCGAAGACTCCGATCGCTTGCAAAGGTGGCAAGAACTGCGCGTCTCAAGAAGTGACCGCCCCGGTACCTCCGGCTGGCGAAGATTGTGGAGAAAATCAAGGTTGCCTTCCGCTTCCCCCCGAGGCCCAACATTGCAAAATCGCTCCCTTGAGCGGAACTTTAGTTGAGCCTAAAATGGATATTTTGATCGTGGTCGATACTTCGGCTTCGTTGACCGGTGGAAAACATAAAAATACGGGCGGAGAGCTGGGCGCGATTGCTCGCTCCATCGGCGCCTTCTTGGATCCGCTCGATCCCAATATGGATTACCATATCGGTCTGATGCTCGCCCATGGCCCCGCATCCCAGTATCACGGTAAACTTTTCGCCGGTGGTTCGGAGCCCGTTTTGAAACTCAACGTACGCAAAGATATGGACAAGGCACGCGCCAAGGGCCGCGAAAGCGATGAGAAAATCAAAGCCAAACTCTATGCACGTTATGGCAAAATGTTGGAGCAGAAGATTTTGAATGTAAAGAATGATCGTAGTGAGGCTCAAGGAGAGGCGATGTTACTCAGCCTTTACGACAGTGTCACCAATGCGAAACTCTTAGCCGAGATGAAGAGCCAGGGTATGTTCCGTGACAACGCCGCTCTAGCAGTCATTATTATTTCCGATGAACAAGACGTTTGCTACGACTATAACTCGCAACAAAATCACCAAGGGAACAACCTCTACACTCCAGTACAAATTCCCTATAAAGATAAAAAAGGGAAAATTTTCTACTCGGAAGATCGCCATGAAAAGGCGTTCCGTGAAAGCGACGCTTGTCAAAAAGCCGTCAACGGAACATCGCCCCTCACTCCGGACCATGTTTACGACGCGTTGAAAGCGTTAAAAGGCGATTTGCCGGCATTTGTGACGGGAATTATGTACACCGAGGATTCAGTCGTTACGCCAAAACTGAATGATGAAAATGAAGTCGGTCACGGAATGCTCGACTTGATCGCGCGCTTTAAGAGTCCAGCGATCAATCTTGGCGATCTGCAAAAGGATCAAGAACAGAAATTTTGGAATCCGATGGGCGAGCTTGGCAAATTTGCCGATTCAAGCACCAAATACCCACACGATCCAATCGTTTGCCGCACTCCGGTCGACGCTACCAAGATCAACAGCTCAACGGTTGAAGCGCATATCATTGACGACCGCACCGGCAAAGAGATCGCGGCCTACAGCGCGGCGTACACTTTTGGCAATCGCCAGATGAGTCACTTTGCCGGCAAGCTCGAGTGGACTATGCTGCTAAATGAAAATGGCAACCACAGTGCGCAAGGCCAAGTGGTGATTCCGGATTCACTGGACGGAATTTTGCGGGCACTGGGTGTGACTCATGCCTCAGTCGACATTGTTTTCACGCCGACTGAGTAACTCAGAACGCGTCCTAGCGCTGAACTTTAAACTCCACACGCCGATTCATGGCGCGCCCCTGGTAATTGCCATTGTTGGCGATGGGGCGTGCGGCTCCATAGCCGATGGCTCTCACTTTTTCTGCCGCCATTCCCATCTTCACAACCTCTTGGCGCACGCGATTGGCGCGGCGCTGGCTGAGTTCGACGTTGTAGGTCGCACTCCCGATCGAATCAGTGTGCCCCTCAATGGTTAACGTCTTAAACCCAGGCGGTTTAGCCAAGTAGTTCACTAGGTTCTGCAATGTCTCAGCGGCCGCAGGTCGCAATTGATCTGAGTTGAACTCAAAGAGCACATCACGCGCAATAAACGACTCGGTGACTTGCGGGGCGCCGGCATAGGGATCGCTTTGCTCAATTTGATTTAACGCCGTCAGCGGCTGCGCCCGCACACGGACCATCACGTCGCGCGGTTTCTTAAACAACGGACCGATCACCCAGTTTAACCCAGTATAAACCCGCCAGTCGGGCGAGGACGCTCCATGCACCAATTCGGTTCCGCCCCCAATGTGAAAGGCGAGCGAAGCCGTGATATCCGTTTTAAGTCCAAGTAAAAATTCGGCAGTCGACGCCTGGCGATCCGAAACAAAGCGTTGCGATTTAGCTGGAGCGCTGCCAAAAATCTCAGCGATCAATTTAGAATCCCAGCTGGGTATCAAATAGCTGAGCGCGGTCGAGGCAATGTATTGATTGGTGAGTGGTTCAATCGGAACATTGGGAATCTGCTTACCCGGGCTGCGCACACGATAGCCCCCGTTCAATCCCCATTGGTAGCGCTTGCCAAGTGCGGTATCGACGGCTAGCTCAAAATTATACGTCGGACCAGCGTTGGATCCCAGAAATGGATTGTTTTCAATTTGATTGAAATTGGCCGAGACCACGGCCGCCACTCCGTAATCAAATCCACCCCAAAATCGCAGCTTGGTCATGCCACGAAATTCAGTCAAACCCGTCGCCGAAAATTCACCGTGATAAGTGTTCAAATCACTCGTGACATTTTGCGCAAGGACTGCGGGGAAACTTAAACCCACTTCCCAATTCTGAGTTAGCCCGAGTCCAAAATTCACATCCGAAGACAAAAGCGAATCGTGAAAATTGGTGCGCGTCTGAGTGGTTTTGTCTTCGTAGTTGGGTAGCGTATTGACTGCGTAATTTAAAAATAAACCGATATTGAGCAGTCCAGGGGTCAGCGTTTTGGACGAGTGAACTGTCACAAAGTCTAGCCCGTCATTGGTCGGATTAAAATTCTGCGTGTCCGCGCCGACCACGTTGCCGGCAGCGGGCTGAGCGAGCAGCAAGATGCTTACGAGAAGAACTGGGAGGAGTTGGAGTCTGTGAAGCATTGCTGTCTTCATTATGATGATCCCTCTGCTCTTAAGCATCGCAGATTTATACAGGCGGTCAACATATGTTATCAATCGTCGGCTGCGCAGCGAATGCCTAGGTTTTTTTCTTAAACAGAAGATCCGCAGCGTTTAGCAGATCATCTTTGGTCACGGATTTTCCGCCACCGCCGTCGCCCGCTTGAAAATAGTCACAGACGTTGGCGCGTTCTTTTTCGCGGATCACTTCAGCTTGGGATTCGCTGCACTCGTTATAGACTTTTGCATCGTAAAACTTGCAGTTTTTGCAGACGTGGACGTCGCTTTTGCATTTCTCGCACTCTTCACGAATACCGACTCGATCGGTGAAGAAGACTTCGTTTCCACAATGAAAGCAGCGGAGCGAGTGCCGAGCCATGCCTTTAAACCTTGGTTTTAATATTGAAATTATGCTCGGCTTCGATACGCCGAACCGTTCCAGTCATCGAACGCATGACAATCGAATGGGTGTGCGCGCGATTGCCCGGCAACGTACGAATGCCTTTGAGCAATGGACCGTCGGTGATTCCGGTTGCACAAAACATCACCGACCCTTTGGCCAAATCCTCGAGCTTAAAAACACGATCGATATTTTTTAAGCCCATTTTTTCGGCGCGCGCACGTTCATCGTCACTGCGAAATTTCAATCGCGCTTCAAAATCCCCGCCCAAACATTTGATAGCGGCGGCGGCGATCACGCCTTCGGGCGCCCCGCCAATTCCCATCAAAAGATCAATTCCCGATTCTTCCCAACAGGGAGCAATCCCTGCGGAAACATCACCATCGCCGATAAGACGAATGCGCGCACCGGTCTTGCGCACCTGTGCGATTAGATCTTGGTGGCGAGGTCGCTCCAAAATAACCACCGTCACGTCTTCGATTCGTTTACATAGAACTTCCGCCACAATCTGAATATTTTCAGCCGGCGTCTTGAGCAGCGAGATTTTTCCACGCGCCGCCGGTCCACAAGCGATTTTCTCCATGTAGGTGTCGGGAGCGTGGAGAAAATTTCCACGCTCGGCCACTGCGATGACCGAAATCGAACCCACTCCACCGGTCGCACAAATCGTCGTTCCCTCAAGCGGATCTAGCGCAATATCAATGGCCGGAGAATCGGCGCGACGCCGTCCCACGCGCTCACCGATGTAAAGCATCGGCGCCTCGTCACGCTCGCCCTCACCGATCACCACGGTTCCATCAATGTCGACCGAGTCGAACGCCTTACGCATGGCATCCACCGCCGCTTGATCTGCACCTTTTTCGTCTCCACGGCCCATAAATCGACCGCTGGCCAACGCGGCCGCTTCGGTGATCCTTACGAATTCGAGAGCCAGGTTTCGGTCCATGGTTCTTTCTCCATCTGTTCAAGCAGTTGAGCCTCTGGACGCACCGGCTTGAGAGCGGCGTCGACCGGAATATGCAAAGTTTCAGCCTCGGCAATGCGTTCATCGCCCTTGTAAATCGCGTATTGAAAATGAATTTTTAGCCCCTGACGCCGCACTTGTAAGTGCACCACCAAAGCGTCATCAAAGGTTGCCGTGCGCATATGCCAAACTTGATAGTGCAACACCGCCAAGACACGATCCGTCTTGGGATAGTGAGTTCCCGCTAGTCCGCGTTCACGCATCCAACTGACCCGCGCCTCTTCACAAAAGCGCAAATAGTTCGCGTGATGGACCACGCCCATGGCGTCGGTGTCCGAAAACGCGACACGTCTTTCAAATGTGAAACTCTTCTCCAAAATTAGACTCCAACGTGCGGACCCATCGAGCGCAAGAATTCTTCCATAGACGCGGGCGTTTTGTCCATTTGAGATAGCACTAAGAGTGCTCGCTGTTCAATAGGCGTGATGGCGCGCAAAGCGTGACCCCGTTGAAAATCCACGACTGCACCGTCCAAACTGACGCTGACTCGCTCCACGCGCTGGTCGACGCTCGTCCAAACGAACACATTGGTATTCGCAGGGCCTTGAAACCAAGAGTGGAAAGTCTCTTTTCCCGAAACAAAGGTGCGCGGCACAAGTTTCAGGCCCGCACCAATCAATTGAGCGTCAAGAAAGGCTCCCATTGCCAAATGGGCCTTAGCATCCAACGCGGGGACCTCAAGTCCCACACGATCCAGGCTTATCCAAACGACGCGGGCCCGCACCGCAAAGGCGTGGTTTTGTCCAAGCTGCACTCCCAGTTCGACCGGCATTTGAAGTGTGCAGGCAAAAAGCCCGGGTCGATTCACTGCAAAACCTTTGTAGCTCAAGTCCAAAACCTGGGAGGTCTCAAGGTTGGGCCACACGACTTGAGCGCCTAAAACAGGAGTGACCTCGCTCGCAGCTTTAGCGAGGTGTACGCGAGGGAAGCGGCGGCCTCTACTGTGTTCAACTTCGCTCATGGTTTCTCCCTATCTTTTTCCTGGTTTTCTACTCTGCCCACATTGTATTCAGACTCGACATGGCTGCGCAATCTTTCGGCTAGACGTTTGAACACGACCTCCATGCCGAATTCTAAAAAAACTTTGGGAATCGGAAAAACATCGTATTTATACTCTCCCCATATTCCAACTTCGCATCTGCGCTGCAAAAGGTCTGTCGAAATTCTCGCAAAGGTCAAAAAACCGTGGAAGCCGGCAAGCGGGCCGGCGACAATCTTGTATTCAATGCGCTGCGGTTCCGGCGCCGACATCGCGTTTAACTCCACTTGGATGTGCGACGAATATCCGAGCATCTGAAGATCTAGATCCAAGCGATGGGTCCGCGCATCGTAGTTTGCACGGCGAATATAGTCACTGGTTCGCATCAATTCCGCGTATTTCTGCGCGGCCGCAAAGACGAAGTCGCGCGGTGCCGCGAGCTGACCGCCGCCGTTCACGGTCAAAGTGTTGCGCGGAGTTTGCTTAGAGGCAAATTCCCCGTGCACACCGACGATCACTTCGCCATTTTGCACGCGCTCATAGACCTTTTCTTTCGTCTTCCAAAAAGGTTCGCCGTTCGCTTGGACCGAGCAAAATGTCAACAAACAAGTGAGCAATTTCAACATCTCGACTATGCCCCTTTCGGGTGTTATATCAGCCTAATGACACCCGCTTGGAAAAACAATCTACCGATGATCTTAACTTATTCGCGCGCCGCTGCGGCACCGGTGATTGTCGCAATCCTGATGTCGGGATGGGTTTGGGCTGGCTGGCTCTCGGCGATTTTGTTTATCATCGCCTCGATCACTGACTTTTTCGACGGCTATTTCGCGCGCAAATTCAACGTAGAGAGCAACATGGGCCGCTTTATGGATCCCATTGCCGATAAAATCTTGGTACTCGGTGCAATCGTTATGCTTTTGGCGATGGGTCGAGTCGATCCGATTATGGTTTTTTTATTCTTGGCCCGCGATATTTTTATCGGTGGCATTCGCTCAGTAGCTGCCGCTAACAATTTAATTATCTCGGCCAAGCCCTTTGGCAAATGGAAAACCGCAATTCAAATGTCGGCGATTCCTTGTTTATTGATCTATGAACCAGTATTTGGCATTCCAATTGCGGACATTGGCTACTATGGTTTGTGGGTCAGCGTTGGATTGAGCCTGATTTCGGGCGTCGAATACACGATGGGGTATTACAATAAATGGAAGTTGTAAAATCGAATCTCTGGGAGATTAAAAAGTCAGGCTCACTGAAAACCCTCGGTGGCTTGCTCGCACTTTTCCATTTGCTGCTGTTTTACTTTTGGACTGTCGATGGCCGCCTGCCTTTGAAACTGGTTAAGCAGGGCACGCCTATGTGCTGGACGCTATTTGAAAACTGCGCCTGGCTGCACATACTCCCCTTTGGTTTGTTGAGCGCAGTTTACTACGCCTACGCAGTCTTTATGACGATTGCAGCGGCGGTTTTAATTCTGACCGACTGGGTGACCTTTGGTTTTTACCTGCTGCTCATCGGAATGTTCTTTGGAGTTTTGCTCTATTTTCAAGATTTGCGCTTGAGCTCGAATGAAGGCTATTTTATTTTCTTCGTCAGCTTTGCCTATCTTTTTATTCCGTCAAAACACCGCTTGATGCGTCGATTGATCGTTTCGTTTTTCGTGGCTCGCGGATTATCAGAGGCTACCGCCGATTTTTTAACCGGCGGTTGGTATATTGAACATTTGAATGTCCCGGTGAAATTGGCCGAATGGCTGGCCGCCATGAGCGTGTTGGTGCAAATGATTGGCGCCGCCGCAATACTGTTTCGCGATGGGCGTTACTTCTGGAGTGGCTGGCTGGCGATGTTCGTCTACACCTGCGCGCATCTTTATGTTGGCGAAATCTTAGGTTCTTCTCTCGCGCTCGGTGGACTTGTCTATTTGGCTTTTGATGAGCTCGAGCTGCGCAAGGCCGAGCGCCAATATATTTATCAATCGTTTATTCGACCTGAGCCTTCGTTTTTCTGGGGCGCCGTTTTACTCTCGCTCTTTTGGGCGGGCCAACTGGCTCCCTTTCTCTCTTTGCAACGCGACTCAAAAATTCGCAATCTATTGAGTGTTTGGGCGCTTCACCCAGTGGCCGCTCATGAAGAGTGCGAACAGCGCACGTTCGCCAATTTTAAGGGGCGCATTGAAGAGATCGATATTGAGCCGCAAGTGGCACGCCAACCGACGATGTACTGCAATCCTTATCTAAGATTTCTAGATCTTAAAGGCACCTGCCATCAAATGAAAGAGCATGACCCTGATTTTATCACGTTGAGCAGTGTTTTTCAGGTGCGTAGCTTTCGCGAAAAAACATCGTTTCGCGCCTTTGAAATCAAAGATTTTTGCAGTCCGGATGTAACGTTCAAGCACATGAGTGAGGTCCAATGGACTACGAATCCCGGAAAATAAAATGGTATTGGCTTTTCGTATACGTCACCTATTGTGTCGCCGTCGTTTACCTTTTATTTCAAGGAAATCCGTTTCTCTACTCGCATGTGGAATTGCGTTCTTCGTTAGATGTGGGAGAGGTCGTTCACCGTCTGACGATTCCATTGAAGCCACAAGGCCCTGAACAACTCGCAGCGATCAGTTTTCAATCGCGCTACAACCTTTCACGAACCGCCGTGGACCCGCTCAGTGCTCCTCGCAGTAAAAATTATGTCGAGTACGAGAAATATCCCCTCGATCTCGGTGGTGAAAAATTCGAAGGCTTAAGCGTGGCACAAGACTCGAGCGGTCTTTACCTTTCGGGAAAAAGTCCGTGGGTTATCGCCGTTGGACTGGACGGAAAATTCCGCTGGAAGTACCGCTTTCGCGAAATCGATCAAGAACATGCCCTGTTCCCGGTTTTACTCGATGAGGCTTCTGCCTATCTGGTGCATCCCGACGGTGAAGTGGTTTGCCTAGACAAGACGAGCGGAGAAATCCGCTGGATTCTGTCACTCAAAGAGGATGTGGTTGCAAATCCAATGCTCTGGAAGGGCAATATTGTCGTTCCGGTGAAAGCACCCAACGCCGTGCAAATGACGGTGCTCAATCGACTCACGGGACAAGTAGATGAAGATCGCCCGATGCTTGAAATCAAACCCGGATTTTTACTATCTGAGGCTCCAGCTCTCGCGCAGTTTATAGCGACGGTCGACAACAAAGTGATGGCAATCAATCCCGAGGACTGGGAAATTCTGTGGTCGGTCACGCTCACCGATCCGGTCAAGGGCCCAGCGGTCGTCGACGGCCCAATGATCTTCGTTTCCACTTTAGGCGCGAAAATCGTAAAGCTCGACGGCAGCAAAAAAGGCAAAATCGAGTGGGAGGCTGACCTAGAAAAACCCGCCGCCAGCGCACCGGCCTTTTTACCCATCGTCAATCGCCTGTCGGTCCTCGATACGAGCGGAGGCCTTTCCACGATTGACGCAAAAACCGGCAAAGTTTACTGGCGAATGGCGACCGAGAACCATAATCCGCTCACTGAGACTTGGTCGGCCCGATTGAGCGGCAAACACATCGAAGAATTCAAGATGGATTGGCTACAAAAAGGTTGGGCGATCTGGACTCCATGTTCCGACAGCCGCTTCTGCATCTATGCCCCCTTAAAAGGCCAACTCATCAGTCGCATCCAATTGTCCGGCCGCCCCATGACTCTCCCCTTAGTCTTCGACAAACGCTGGATTTTTCTAACCCAATCCAAGCCCGGCCAATACGTCCTAAGCCAGATTGTCGAAGAGGCCGAAATCAAGAGACTAAAAGCCGAAGCCGCAACCAGAAATCGTTGATTGACGGCCCCCCCTCAAACCCGATATGACTACCCCTTCCTACAGGTTGCGGGAGTAGCTCAGTTGATAGAGCGTTGCCTTGCCAAGGCAAAGGTCGCGGGTTTGAATCCCGTCTCCCGCTCCAATCTTCCACTCGCCCCTTCGGGGCGTTAGTTCGAACGTCAATAAATGTAAGTAGTTAAATTCATTCAAGGTCCAAATCTGGATTTTGAT
>JAYVPG010000009.1:0-10445 GCA_043757545.1 Pseudobdellovibrionaceae bacterium | reverse complement strand
CGGGCAAAGTAGCAGCCAATTTTAAATATGACGAATTCGGTATGCTCGAGAGCCACACCGGGACAGTAACTCTACCGTTTGGATTTGCAGGGGGTCTTACGGACTCAGCCACTGGCCTTGTCCGTTTTGGTGCTAGAGATTATGATCCAGAGATTGGGAGATGGTTGAGTAAGGATCCGATCATCTTTAAAGGTGGCGATACCAACCTCTACGGGTACGTATTGCAGGACCCAATGAATCTGACTGATCCAAGTGGAAAGTGCACAATATGTGTGGGTGCGGCAGCTGGTGCAATTGGCTCGGGAATTGGTACCGCTATTGCTGGCGGCAATGCAGCTGCGATAGCTCAGTCGGCTCTCAATGGTGCGGTCACAGGTGCATTGGGTGGGGCTCTCGCTTCGATCGGAAATAGTCTAGGTTTAGCTTTGCTCGGTGAAGCGATAGGCCTAGGATATAACTCTTTGGATTCGTTGGCAGCGGTCAATCCCGGCGCGGACTTTGGTAACGGTATCAAAGACATATTTGAGAAGAAGGAACCGATTAGCTGCCCGGCGCCCTTAAATTAACTATTGTGTGAGGTCACCTTGGATTCTGAAGGCCAGGCAAAAGTTTTTATCAGAGTGTGTGCTATAGTTGGGTTGTTTGGCAGCCCGGTCTTATTGGTTCTCTTCCTTCGGGCACCAAATCCACGCCACGACCAACTCGGCCCTCTAGGTTATGGACTTATGATTGGATTTTGCGTTTTCGCATTTTTTTTCTCAGCGTGGCTTTGTAAGCGAGAGTTTGGCTGGTTTGTACGGAAGCCAGGGGACAAATCAAAAATGTGAATTGGTGCTTAGAGCATTCGCCAGGCAAAGTCGATATGAAACAAAAACCATCTCAAATGGCGGCCGAACCCTACAGGTACGTATTTAATGATCCAATTAATTTTATTGATCCTAGCGGAAAAATATTTGAAGGCATAATTGAGAACCATACTACTCCTGGACAGCAGGCCGTCATTGGGGCGGGTCTCGGGGCGATTGGAGCGTTTCTTATAAATATTGGCTATGCTACCGGAAATTTTGAAGCAATTGGTCTCGGAGTGTATCTAGGATATGAGGGAGGCAAAAATTTGGAGAATGCAAATCAGCGTGGGGCCTTCGATCTCCATGATCTACTTAATCCAGACCAATCCTCAAATCAATGTGGTGGCTCGGGTAGCCCCGCTAGTTTACCATAGGTCATTGAAGGAGCTTTAAATGAAGAAGCGATCGGTGTTTTGGACTGTAGTGACAATGGCGTGGGCCTGGTTAAGTATTTTGGTGAGCGAAAAACTATTTCCGTCCGATCATGTGGCTGAAATAACGCTTCTTATTTGCTTCGCTTCGCTCGCGATCTTTATCTCATTTTCTACGGAGTACTTTATTTCGAGACTGAAAGTTCAGCGCAAAGATTAGCGGCAGTCCAATCTAGTATCCATATAGAGTTTAGACATTGATCCTGATTTTATAGATAGCCACAGTGTCTTTACTTCACAGGGGAATTCATTTGAAGGTTGCGGGCCTAACTGATGCCAATAAAGTTCGGAAAATTTGGACAAAAACAGCGATGATCTTGATCAGGTTAATCGTAATCGTAACAAATGTGAGACGCCCGCCGGCCTTTAAAACCAAGAACTGCGACGGACCAAAATGAAAAGTCATAAGTACGTATTTGGACCGATCACTGTCGCTGCGTGGTTCTTGCTGGTGACGCTCTGGGCGCATGACGCAGGTAAAGATTCCATCTTTACCTTTGTTGCCGCAATCGCAGGGATGACAGCCGGAGTGCTTGTGTCGTTTGCAATTGAACTACTCGCAATTAGATTGAGGGAACACCATCAAGCGACGAAGTAGCATGCTAAAATTTCACTTCCGTTAGTACCGTGCCTACACCGTGCCATAAAAACTCGGAAAACTCGGATGAAAACGCCCATCGGATCCTTGGACTCGCGGAAAAATCACTGCATGAGCCGGGCGGACGGCGGGCAGTCTATGCGAGTATACCTATCCAAAAAAGAAAGCCATCGAGCATGTGGGCGAGTCTGCAAAGACTTTTGCAGACTTCATATATGCCTCGCATTCACGAGTGGAGTCTTAAGATGCTGATCGCTTGATCAACTGACTTTTTATCTCTGAAAACTCGGCATCGCTAATTGCGCCGCTCGCTCTTAAGCCTGATAATTTTGTCAGCTCATCGGCGAGGCTACTAACCGATGTTGATCCTGGCCCTTCCAAACTGGCCATTTTCTCTTCAATAAATTTTTTAACATTTTCCATTTCGGCGTTCATTTTGGCACTGAATAAGAATGAATTTTCGTCGCGGACCGCTGCCAGTACCCCACCCTTTGATTCGTTGCCGCCGTGAATCGTAAACTGAATGTACCCAGTGATAAAGAGTCCGGCGGACTTGAACTGAATTGCGGTGATTGAGCGATAGGGAATTGTTTTCCCGCCCTTTAAACCTTTATTGACCAGTCCCGAAAGTCCCGTGGGCGTTATAGTAATTTTATCATCGAAAATTTCGAGCACATCCTGTTGACCCTTAATCTTGGTGTTTTTGTGCGTCGTCATGATCGCATTACCATTCTTTGGCGCTGCCGTTGATTGCTTCCATGGTTGCATCCACAATAGGTTTCAAACATTTGTCGAGTTTACCAACGTCTTCTTTTTTCTGAATATTAAACATGGTTGGTGCAGGTGAACCATTGTAACCAAACTTAATTATCAAATCTTCAAATACAAAACGAACTTTATTGTCTTTCGCTTGAAAATCTAAGTCAAACCACAAGTTATATTCTGAAATTCCGTCGCCCGGCAATGCTCTGCAGGGGACATTGCCTTTAGCAACTATCTGACCGGCCCCCTCATTTTTAATTTTTATCGCCTCGTTTGCATCACCAAAAGTTTTGGCAAAATGCGCTAAGGCTTTCGAATAAGCATCTGCTTTTTTTGCTTTAGTGGTGACCACGTACTCCTTTTTTCTGATCTCGCTGGGAGCAAGCACTCCGACTGCACATGATACGAGTAGACTCGTAAGGCCTAGCAAAATTACTGCGCGTATTTTCATAAATTTATTCCTTATTCTTTTTGGTTTTAGGTAGAAGCCGTTGAATTGTAATTTTCGCGTAACCATCGAATAGAGAGCCGCCGTCTGAAAATACTTCGGCGATTGCGGGTGGCCCGTCGGTCCGGGCATCATCTTCACCCGTAAGTATGTAAGACAGTGTGGTGCCGAGTCCTTCGGCAAGTTTCTTAACAGCAAGATAGTCTTCTGGAAGTGCCCCAGACTTCCACGACATAATCGTAGAAGCCCCAACGTCTGCTATTTTTCCTGCTTCTCTAACGCCAATATTTTTCTCTTCCATCAACGACGAAAGAATCTTTGCAAATGGTGTCGTGGGTCGTCTGCGCGTTTTCATTAGTTAGCTCCGCCGTAACCTTTCGGCGAACAGATTTCTGCTCCGGAATTTATCCACTACGGCGAACGCGTTCATCGAAATGAACAGGACCATTGGCTGCATCGGGCCTATAGCGAAATCGTTCGTTTGCGACATAGGTTTAACGGCCCTTTCTGTGGCGAGTCTTTTCGGCGAGTTGGAAGGCGGCTTTTGATTGGGTTTTCGAAATAGCCTTCAACGACCGATGAATAGCACTTCGGGTGCAGCCAAGCCGTAGCTCAATTTCGGAGTATGTTAATCCTTGGCCTCTAAGCCGCCGTATAGAGTCATCAGGCCGACTTAAGGGCCTACCTAGGATTTGTCCCTTGCTTCGAACATAAGTGAGCCCCGCGACCGTACGCTCGCGTATAAGGCTTCGTTCAAACTCCGCGAACGCACCTACGATTTGCACCATGAGCCGACCACTTGCGGTTGTAAGGTCAATTTGGTCGTGAATGCTTACAAACAAGACGCCAAGAGTTTGCAACTCATCTAAAACGGCAACCAGGTGCTTAAGCGAACGAAATAAGCGATCAAGCTTGGTGACGACAACAACTTCAATCTTGCGTGACCGCGCCATGGCCATGAGACCGCCAAGACCCGGGCGCTCTTTAGGCCCGGTGCCACCGCTAAAGCCTCGGTCGGTAATTGCTTCGACGACTACCCACTTACGGTCCGTACAATAGCGGCGTAGTTGACCCAATTGCGCTTCCGGATTTTGTCTATCAGCCGTGGAGACTCTAGAATAAATAGCCACATTCATATTTCAAGTATGACTTTATGTGTTACATATTGCAATACAAATGTAGTTCGTCATATCATTTCGATATGAATAAGAAAATCAAATTGTCATTTGATCAAAAGAGCAAAAGGCCTCAAACGGTTTCACTGCGTCTTACCGAAGAAGGCGCCAAGAAGCTGAAACGATTGGCTAAGAAATTTAATGTTAGCCAAGCTGATATCGTCGAAAAGTTGATTTCGTTAGCGGAAGAATAAAGACACGTTCAAAGACGGGACGGGAATGGAAAAACGGAGACGCAATTTTCAGCTTACTCGGCTGCTATCTTATTGGAATTTATTCAATAGCCTATCGGCGGACTTAAACCAACTCCATAGACAACTAGCCGAATTAAAAACGATTAAAAAATCTCTTCGAAAAGCGGTGATCGAAATCAAGTCTTTTTGTAAAAGGCAAGACCGACTATCATCTAACCTAGAATCGACTCTTGAACCTTTAGGTGAAATAGTTTTGCACGTAGAACAGCAACGACTTTTAATCCTAACCCAAATAGACGCAAGTAAAGAGCCCCTCAGGGAATTCCAACGAAACAAAGAATTACGGGCGATTTTCAAAGCCAATAAAAAGAGTATCAGAGAAACTCGAGCCGCCGGTTGGTATTTTGCAGAATTTTCGAGTTTATTCAGAAACCAATTCGGAAACGTGGAGTGGTCAAAAATGCACTCGTTCTTAAAGGTAAATCCGACCTACAACCCAGGAATACTGCGAATGCCTTTTACCAAAGAGACTATTAAAGAACGCGTAGTGAGGTACGAAAAATTTCGAAAGAAAAATCGTATTGCAAAGGGTCAACAATTTTCAATTTCCCCAAGTGCTAAATAGTTACCACCATTTGGGCATCGCAAGAACGCGGACTCATTTTATTTAGGATACGTTCTTTCCCAATTTTCGACCGCTATGCGAATAAGAACGCATGGACCGGTGGGATTGGAATAATTCTTTTCCCTGTTTGGCCATAAGGGGAAACTCATGCAACCTACCTTTATAAAGGCTCGTCTAGAGCGCGACCTATTAAGCGTCGTTGATCAATATCGTTCGTTTATAATTGACCCTATTGAGCAAGAGCTTGGAAAATCTAAGAATTGGAACTACATCCGCTCGCGCCTTTTGAAGGCACTCGGCGACCGTGGACTTGCGGGCAGAATTCGCGAAGTGCTTGATACAGAATTCAGCGGCCCAAGAAGTGCACTATGAAATTAAATATACTTCAAGAAGCTAAGCGTCTTCACGACAAAGGAATGGCGATTCATTGGCTTCACAAAAAATCGAAGCGCCCGGTTGAAAGTGGGTGGACTACGGGACCGCGGAAAACATGGGAAATGTTGGAAAAAACCTATCGGCCCGGCTTTAACGTTGGCGTTCGCCTTGGCACCCCTTCGAAAATAAAGGGATGGTTTCTTACGGTCCTTGATATTGACATAAAATCGACACTCGCTGCACATCGTAAGGAAGCCGAAGAACAACTCGCATTGATTATCGGTGAAAGAATTTTCCCGCACGTTGAATCGGGAAGGGGTAACGGCTCAGCGCACTTATACACTCTTAGCCGAACACCATTAAAACCATTTAAAGCCTTTCAATCTAAAGAAACCGCAAAAGTCCATATGCCGTCCGTTTCGCCTTCAAAAAGGGAAGCCGAGAGTTTGACAGTTCAAGAATTGACAAAGGGAATTCGACTCAGACCGGCGTGGGAAATTTCTGTAATGGGTGAAGGCCAGCAAGTCGTATTACCCCCATCGATCCACCCCGACTCGGGAAATGCTTATGTATGGAAAGAACGGTTTGAGCCGACCGACTCATTGAAATTTGATTTAGACAATTTACGAAAGGTCGAATTGACAAGGGTCAATATTGCAGAAATAGCCACCAACTCACGCACATATTTGCGTCCAACTTCGCTACAAGGCTATGAGGCGGAAAATGTTCAACTTTCCGAAGTAAATATAAATGACAAAATCAGACAAATGATTCTAACTGGCGAAGGAGTTGAAGACCGGTCGGCAATGCTATTGCCGGTTTGCCGAGCACTTAAAAAAGCCGGACTTAACCGAAATCAAATCTTAACTATCCTTACTGATAAAGAAAAATTTTTAGGAAACACAGGATATGACCACGCAAATACAAGCAATCGGTTAAAAGCGGCCACTTGGATTTATCGATATGCACTCCATAAAATTGAAGTCGAAACTTCCGCCGAGTGGATATTCCGAGACGCAATCCCATCATCAATCGATGGCACTGCTTCTAAAGCTGAAAAATTCCCTTCGGAGTCGACGACCGACACTTATCATTGGCGAACGCAACTTGACGTTACGAAAGACGGAAAGATTCGTGATACGCTAAGAAATGTAGTCAGCATCTTAAAAAACGCTGTTGGGTCGGCACTAGTTAAGCGAGATATATTTGCCTATCGTGATGCGTACGGAATAACGACCCCGTGGGGCTGTGGCCCTGATATGGTTTTGAGTGACGACGACGTGGTAAAAATTAAAATTTGGCTCGCGAGTAACTTTGGTTTTGAGCCAAGGTCCACAACCATTAGCGATGCCCTTACAATTTTTGCAACTAACAATGAATTCGACCCCCTCTTAGACTGGTTAAATTCACTTGAGCCATGGGATAAAGTTGACCGCTTAAACACGTGGCTCAAGAATAATTTCAATGCCGAAGGCGATGATGAATATTTAGCTCAAGTTTTTCGTAAATGGTTGGTCGCCATGGTTCTAAGGATCATCAAGCCAGGCGCAAAATTTGATTGGATGCCTATCTTTGAGGGCGAACAAGGGATTGGTAAAAGCTCATTCGGACGCCTACTTGTAGGAGACCAATATTTTTTGGATTGGCTGCCCGAATTTTCTAATAAAGATTCCGCCTTAGCTCTCCAGGGAATTTGGGCTGTTGAAATGGGCGAGCTAACTTCTTTTCGAAAAAACGAAATAGAAAATGTAAAAGCGTTTGTCTCCCGCACCATTGATAAGGTGCGTGCCCCGTATGCTAGACGTTGGATTGAAGCGAAAAGGAGATGTGTGTTTTTTGGAACTACCAACCATGATGCTTACCTACGTGACGAATCAGGCAATCGACGTTTTAAACCGGTTAAGGTTGGACAACTCAATTTTGAGGCATTACAGCGCGACCGCAATCAGCTCTTTGCGGAGGCCCTATGGCTCTACAAAATGGACCTTGAGACCGAGCAAAGTCTTGAAATTACGGGCGCGGGCAAAGCGTTCGAGTTGGCGATTCAAAGCGAAAAAATGGTAAAAGACGATGCCTATCTAATGTACGAAGTTTTAGCCGACGCAATCGAGTTTGAAATGAAGAAGGAAAAGGATGAGCGATTTAATTTTGAACGATTTCGCATCAGAGACTTATTTTCCGAACGCTCAATTTTTGCGCCATTAAAAGAATGGAGGCCCGAGCAACGGCATATCAATTCGGCTGCTAAAGCCATTAAGAAAATGGGCGGCACCAAATCGAAAGCGTCTCACGGAAGCCTATGGAGTCTTCCAAAGACGCCAACCAAGTGGACGTAGTGGATGTCTATCCAAGAATCTATTTATACTAGCTAACAAACAGATGGGTAGGAATACGGCTAAGAGTTTTGGCACATCGGCATACACTCTATCCATGGATTGGCGAATTCAACGGGAATTGGAATGAAAGTGCAGAATGAAAGGTGAAAAATCATAACAATATTTCAAACTCAAGGGGCCTATTACGGAATGCGCTTGCCCCAGAAGCAAAAGGCGTCGAGTTTTGCGATTCTTCGAGTTGTTCTTTGAAAACTGAATGGATGACAACAAACGAAGCTGCGGAATTCTTGCGAATTTCTAAGGCTTCGCTTTTAAATTTGTCGAGTAATGGTAAAGTGCCATACTACAAGTTTCAAAGAAGAAATCGATATTTGAAATCGGACCTGTTGCGATTGCTCCTGTCAAACCGACGAGGAGGATACAATGGGAATTAAGTTCGATGAAAAGACGAGTACCTTCACCGCGAGCTATTGCAAGCGGCACCCGATCACCAGGGCACCGAAGAGCTACAAAAGGATTGGTCTGAAATCTAAGGCGGAAGCACATAGGGTCGAATGCGACCTTGCCGTGAAGATGAATGATTTCTTTCGTGGCAAGATTATTCCGACTTGGCCCAACCTTCTTGAAGAGTACTTTGAATTTAAAAGTCTCACTGACTGGAATGCGAAGACCCTTCAAGATACCCAACTCAGCCTGCATGCCCACACCGGCGAAACATGGAGGCTCCGCCGGATCGATACCATCACACAAATGGAAGTGAAGCGATTGGTGGAGGAGCGTATGGCCAAGCGGTCTAATAGCACAAAGCAATCGTTGCTTAAATTTATTCGCGGAGCATTTCAGTTCGCTGTCGAGCAAAAGTATGTCTTGTCCAACCCTACACCGAATATTCGCTTTCGAATTGGTGAAAAGCTGAAGAAGGTTTTGACCGAAGCCCAAGCCCGGCACTTACTGCAAAGGGCCAAGGACTTCAGCTCCCCGTGGTATTATCACTGGGCAATGGCGCTGTATACGGGCATGCGAAACGGTGAGCTGTTTGCGCTGACCTGGGACAAGGTCAATTTCGACAATCGAATTATCTTGGTCGATAGTGCGTGGAACAAACGGGACGGCTTCAAGGACACAAAGTCTGGCCATGACCGGATGGTGGAGATTGCCCCCAACCTATTAGTGACCATGAAGGAGTTGAAGCTTAAAAACTTTGACTCTCATTTTGTGCTGCCACGCTCGAGGGACTGGGAGAAGGGTGAGCAGGCCCGTCACCTAAGGCTGTTCTTGCAAGCGGTTGGCCTGCCCTCGGTTCGATTTCATGACCTACGCGCATCCTGGGCAACGATGATGCTTAGCAATGGGGTTGAGCCAATTAAAGTCATGGCAATGGGTGGGTGGCGATCATTGAGCCGTTTACAGATCTATGTGCGCAAGGCCGGGATTCATATTAAGGGAATCACCAACAACTTTGACCTTCACAATCCTCGCAAACAGGATGCGGAAATCCTAAATTTCAAGCCGTTGTAGCGCGTGGTAGTTTGAACTTCAGCGTCATGCAGCGAAATCAGTGGCTTAGCTGGCACTCCGCCGCCTGAGCCAATTTTTTGCTGAACTTTAACGAACCCTTGGAGAACCCGAGGGTTTTTTAATTTCTTGGTTTGGCAAAAACCCGACTTGAGAACCAATGAGAACCAAACCTACCCGAGCAAAACATTTTTGAGCTTGTCGCCCATTTGTCTTTGGGTCTCCACAACTCGCTCATCTCTTGCCTTTGCGTATCTCTCAGTCGCGCGAAGATCCGTGTGACCCGCGACCTTCGCCGTTGCGAGAATGTCCTTGCATGTATCGTAATGCTCCGACAACGAAGCATGGCGCAAAAGATGGGTTCCCGTAAATGGAAGCCCTGCACTCTTAAGAGCCTGATCGTAACGAGATACAATTTGCCGATAGGTTACGATCTGACCTCGATATTGAAACAGAGGGCCGGAGCGAACGCCACTCTTAAGCATCCACTCACGAAACACTCGCGCAGAAAAATCATTTAGCGGAATTGTTTTACCGCCATTAGATTTGGATCCGTCGACGATTCGATCTATTTCACCCTTTGATCGTGCCCACTGAACTTTGCGACGAACAACTATTCTATTTCGCGCAAAGTCTATGTCTTCAAAGAATAAAGCCGCTGCATCTTGAATCCGGCCATAAATCGCGTATTGAGCTAAAGCGATGTAAAAAATAACTTCATGTGGCGTATCCATCAGAGAATCTCGAAGTGCCGAAACAAAGCGATTAAATTCATCCACACTCAGATCTTTTCGAACCTCTGCCTTCTCTCGAACCTTCAGCATCTTGCTATGGTCGCGAAGAAACGGAAGTGGATAGCTTCGATTGACGCGGGACACGTAGTAATTGAAGATTCCTCGGAGCACCGAATATTCATGTTCGAATCCGCATCGAGTCGAATTAAGAGTGGCGATATACTCGGGACGCTTCACATGGATGATCCAAGAGTCAATGGTGGATGCCGTGATTCGCTCGACTTCAATCTCATCTAAAAAACTGAAGTTGATCTTCCCCCGAAAAAGTGGACACGAAAATCAGCTTGCTAATGCTAACTTCTCGCACTGCTCCGGACTCAGGTAATCGATGCCGGAGTGTCGTC
>JAYVPG010000008.1:0-36430 GCA_043757545.1 Pseudobdellovibrionaceae bacterium | reverse complement strand
ATCCAAATTTGAAATTCAGCAGTAAAATCAATATCTTAAATAGAGCGAACCACAGTATTTCGAAGCAACCTTAAATTTCCACTCCCGGCCCTCTTGTTAGTTACGTATTTTACGTATAATATTACGTATTATGCGTAAGATAGTTTCTCGAAAACAAAAACCCATTGATATTCTCTTTTCGAAAACACGCCAAGGTGTACTAACAGCCACATTCCTCCAGGCGGATCGCTGGTGGTACTTGAGTGAGCTCGCCCAGCACCTTGGCGTTCGGCCTTCGTCACTACAAGCCGAGCTTCCAGAGTTGGAGAGTGGAGAGTTCCTCATCTCAAAAAAAGATGGCAATAGAATCTACTATAGAGCAAATTCTGACGCTCCCCTCTTTCAGGAGCTCCAACAAATTCTCGTCAAAACCATTGGACTTCGGGATGTAGTAAAAGATTTTTTGCGACCGTTTGAAAAAAAAATATCCGCAGCATTTATCTTTGGCTCTATTGCGCGCGGTGAAGAAGTCTCAGCAAGTGACGTCGATCTAATGATCGTCGGAGACGTGAAGCTCATTGATCTCGTTAAAAGCTTAAAAAAAGCCGAATTGAAGATTGGACGACCAATAAATCCGACCACCTATAAATTTAGCGAGTTTATAAAACAGATTCAGGAAAAAAATAATTTTATCGCCAATGTTCTTCGTGAAAAAAAGATCTTTATCATCGGAAGTGAAAATGGCTTGGAAAACCTTACTAAGTAAAAGGCTGGTGCAGACTCACAAAACAAGCCGCGAAGAAGTTCAAAATCTTCGCAGTCTAATTAAACGCGATATTGAAGATGCGCAGATCACCGAACTGTCAATTGATCGACGCTATGCCACAGCCTATGGAGCTGCGGTCAACCTTGCTCGCTTGGCCGCATTCTGTGCCGGCTACAGAATTCTTGCAGTCGCAGGACATCACCGCACATCCTTTGATGCCGCCACTATCGCCCTTGGGCCAGATAGCATGGACCAATGTACCTTCTTCGATACCTGCCGCCGGAAACGAAATAAGATCGACTATGATTTTGCCGAGGTCGCCTCTGAATCCGAAGTTGCAGAATTACTTGATCAGGTCTTGTCATTCCAATCCAAGATTGCGCTATGGATTTCGCAAAATCATTCGAATCTAGAATGAGTTTTTATTCCGAATGAGTGGACCGTCCGGCAGTAGATCTTGTGATGACAGACTTCACGACTCCATAAGTCCAGAGCTTGTTCATTCGCGAGGGGATCCCGCGATCATTGAGGTCCCTCATGATGGAACTGATCGTCCTGCCGCTTTTCCGTAAACTCCGAATTGGTAGAAGTGTCGGATGTTCCCGAGGGTCCGCAATGACCTTGCCCTGGTAAAAGCAATATCCAAAGGGCGGCCGTGCTCGAGTCTTGCCACGGCGCTTGCGCCATCGATCAAAGGGAGCCGGAGTCTGCGGGCGAAGGAGATGTCGATTGGCCCTCAACGACTTATAGACTGGGCTGCGATATCAGAAATTGAAAGACCTTGCCTGTATAGCGGGCCAATAATTTCGATAACTCGCGCCCGGCGTTTGTCAAAAAATTCACACATCCCACCATCAACTGTGAACAACAGTAACTTGCGATCCGACCAGCCCTGCTTAACGCAATTTCATAATCTGATCTATCAGAACCAGCGAGCCTACCAGTAACACAAAATAGCCAAAACCTTTTTTCAGCGCTTTTTCGTTGATCGAAGCCGTCATGGCTTGTCCAACAAAAATTCCGACCGCGCCGATTGCGGTCACGATGAATAGAACTTGCCAATCAAGAGCTTGAGTCCTAGCACTGATTGCAAATCCGAAAAGAGAGTTCGCTGCAATGATCGCTAATGAGGTCCCAACCGCCATTTTCATCGGAAGTTTTAGTAGGATCACAAGCGCTGGAATAATTAAGAAGCCGCCACCCGCTCCGACAAAACCGGTGGTGACACCTACTAAAAATCCGTTCCCACTGATTTTAGCTAGGCTTGCTTTTTCTTCGGATGAAACTTCTGACTTCGAACTTCCTGATCTGATCATGGCCCGAGACGCTAACACCATTAAGATCGCGAACACGCCCATCACTAAAAGCGCTTTTGTTAAAACGATTCCGTGTCCCTCATATAGAATTCCCGGAAGGCTTGGAAGTATCAATCGCCTGGCTACAAACACTCCGACAAAGCTAGGGAGTGCGAATAAAAAACCTGTCTTAAAATCCACCATCTTTTTTCGGGCATTGCTGATGGCACCCACCAATGCTGTGGTGCCTACGACAAAAAGTGACCCCGTTGTCGCGATCAGCGGGTCTTGCGAAAAAAAATAAACCAGAATCGGAACGGTCAAAATCGAGCCGCCGCCGCCGATAAGACCTAGAGACAATCCCATAATCAAAGCCGCAAAATATCCCAGCATCTGCATTTAGCGCCGCCTTTTGTTAATCACATTCTGGTAGCTTCGAAAGATCAGCATACCTAAAATCATCGCGACTACAAAAACAGCGGGACGAGTTTGAAAACTGGCTAACGAAGTGACTGCGGGCCCCGGACAAAATCCCGCCAGAGCCCAGCCGACTCCAAAAATAAACGCACCCACGATCAAGGAGGGAGTCAGTTCTTTCGACGTCGGATCATAAAATTGAGTCGAGAAAAACGGCGAACTTCGACGGCGGATCAAGCGGTATGCAATTGCATGCACGCCAATGGCCCCCGCCATCACAAATGCCAAAGACGCATCCCAGCTACCAAAAATATTTAAAAAACCAATGACCTTTTCTGGACGAGTCATGCCAGAGATTCCTAAACCCAAGGCAAAGATAATTCCTACGACCAAAGCCGCAATATTATTTTTCATGGCAACACTCCAAACTGGCGAAATAAAAAAACAGCCAAAACGCCGGAAGCGATGAACGTACCGGTAGCGATCAAAGAACGTGGTGACAAGCGACTGATTCCGCACACGCCGTGACCACTGGTGCAGCCGTTTCCTAAAACAGTGCCGAAGCCTACTAAAAGCCCAGCGATAGGAACAGTCCAACTTTGAGTCTGAAGACCTTCACTAAAAGCCGTTGGATAAATAAATTTCAGCATCAGTCCTCCGAATAACAGACCACCAATAAAACTCCATCGCCAGGCCTGGTCTTTTTGAACCGGCTTGACCGCGGCACCGTAAACTATTCCGCTGATGCCGGTCACTCGACCGTTCCACAGAAGCATCAGCGAAACAGACAGACCAATCAGTGCGCCGCCAAGAAGAGCTAATAAATAAGTGTTCATGCTGCTTTCCTTTTATCTTTCTACGGGAAATTTATTTTCGTTCCACTTCGTCATTCCACCCTCAAGGTGCGCGACTTTCTGAAAGCCCATGTCTACAGCCATTTTTGAAGCTTCAGCAGAACGCTTTCCAGAACGGCAAACAAAAAACATTTTTTCGTTCCGATCGTAGCCTTCAAGAAATTGCTTCAGGTCGGGACCAAGTGTAATTTGATGAGCACCTGCAATGTGGCCCAGCTCTGCGCGAAATTCTTCGGGGCCCCGCACATCAATAATCAGCATTTCATCTAGATTTTCACTTGCAACCGCCGAAGATAAAGCTTGGAAGGCTTCGGCCTGCTTACTCGGACCAAGACTTCCGCAGGCTTGATTGGCTGGCACTGCTTTGTCGATTTGTTTTGGATAAGCCAATTTTAATTCGGACATGATCTGGACAAACTGATCTTTCGTTTTGCCACCGCCAGCTCTTGGATTGTGTTTGATCTCGGCATCAATGGTTGAAGACGTAAAACCTTTGTAATCGTGTGCTGGATATAGCTTCGTCTCGGCAGGTAATGCAAAAATCTTTTTTGTAATACTGTCATAAAGTTCCGGCGCCGAACCGCCTTGAAAATCAGTTCGTCCCGTTCCTCGGATCAAAAGCGCGTCTCCGCTAAACACCATTCCCTCACAAACAAAGCTCAGCGATGCATCCGTGTGCCCTGGGGTTTCTAGAACTTGGATTTTGAAGGCTCCAAATTTAATTTCATCTCCCTCACTGAGATTCAAATCAGCACACGGCACATTGGCTTTTTTTGAGACTGCCGTTTTCACCGCGCGATTACTACGTATTTTTCCCGAGCCCGTCACGTGGTCCGCATGAATGTGGGTGTCTAGGACGTAGACCAACTTTAATCCCAATTCATCAATGAGCTTTAAATCGCGCTCGACATTCTCAATCACCGTATCAATCAACACAGCTTCTCTTGTGTTGGCGTCAGCCAACACATATGTATAAGTTGAACTTTGAAGATCAAAAAGTTGTTGAAATATTAATTTTTTGTTCATATGTGGCCTTTTTCCTTGTGCATTTGAATTACTTTATATTATAATATGCTAATATGAAAACACAACAAGAAAATGATCTCAGTCTTGACATGAGAAATAAGTGTGACAACGTGTCGCGGATCTTAAAGGCCCTCGCCCATCCTCAGCGGTTGATGATTTTATGCTATCTATCAGATGGCGAAAAAACTGTGGGAGAAATTGAACAAGCCTGCGAAGCGTCGCAATCGGCTGTTTCCCAGTTTTTAAATCGAATGCGTCTAGAAGGTTTAATTAAATCTGAAAAAAGAGCTCAGTTTGTCTATTACGAGATTAAAGACCCGCAAGTGAAGCAGCTGATAAAATCCCTATACAAGATTTTCTGTAAATAATAAATTTGAACAAAGAGGTCATAAACCTTGAATTCCAAATCAAAATTACCTCCCAAATTGGGTCTGCAGGGGAACTGGCACCAATTCACACTTCTCGTCATCGTCAACGCATTTGTCGGCGCAATGATCGGTCTTGAGCGCAGCTTGCTTCCAGCGATTGCGGAAAAGGAATTTGGCCTCTCCATTAAGACTTCCATCTTGTCTTTCATCATCGTTTTTGGCTTCACAAAAGCTCTGACCAACTATTTTGCCGGACGCTGGGCCGACCTCTGGGGACGAAAAAAAATCCTAGTGACGGGCTGGCTATTTGCCGTCCCTTTTCCATTGATTCTCATCTGGGCGCCCAGCTGGACTTGGATTTTAGTTGCCAATTTATTTCTGGGCGTTAGTCAGGGTCTGACCTGGTCAACGACAGTCATTATGAAAATTGATTTGGCGGGACCTCAGAAACGAGGATTTGCCATGGGCCTTAACGAGTTCGCAGGCTACTTTGCGCTGGCTCTGTCGGCGCTAGCTACTGGAACTCTAGCTACCAGATATGGCCTTCGCCCCGCCCCCTTTTATTTGGGAATTGTTTACGTCGCCTTCGGACTTTTCATCAGCTTACTCATGGTTCGAGAAACTAGTGACCACGTGGCCGAGGAAATCGCACAAAACCAACAGCTGAAAAAAAATCTTGCCGCTTCTATTTCTCAGAAAGAAGTTTTTCTCAAAACCTCCTTCACCGATCGAAATCTTTCCTCGGTGACTCAAGCTGGTTTCGTTAACAATCTGAATGACGGCATGGCCTGGGGCCTGTTCCCGATTTTTTATGCTTCGCACGGAATTGGCCTTGAAAAGATCGGCTGGCTTGCGGCACTTTATCCGGCTGTTTGGGGTCTTACCCAACTGGCAACGGGGCCACTGTCAGACAAGTGGGGTCGAAAAGGATTGATCGTTGCCGGAATGTGGATGCAAGCGAGTGGAATTGCAACTACAGTACTTGCTACCAGCTTCGCAGGCTTTGCTGCTGGAGGTATTTTACTTGGCTTGGGCACTGCCATGGTTTACCCAACCTTGCTCGCAGCGATTGGCGATGTGGCGTCACCTAGTTGGCGCGCCTCTTCCGTTGGTGTCTATCGTCTTTGGAGGGATTCGGGCTATGCTTTTGGAGCAATTCTTTCAGGCATCACCGCTGATTTTTTTGGAATTTCAATCGCCATTGGTTTAATTGCCATTGTCACATTTATGTCGGGAGTCTTCGTTTTTACACGCATGGCTGAAACTATCAAAATATGAGGGTCCTGTGTGGTAGAATCATCAGCGTTGTTATGTCAATGCTCACGCGAAGTCAGAGTTGCGATTCAAATTAAACTCCTCGATTGGAAAAATGAGGCACAATCGTGATTCAGTCGGAAAAAATCTCGGCGAACCCCAAGCCGATGCGCGCGACTCAGCAATCACAATACCCATGACCCACTCGAGCCAAGATTATCGAGATTCATACTTACCTCCTTTGGAATTTGATTTTTCTTTGCCTTGAATTGGTCGCGAGGCGAGGTGGTTGACAGACCCCTCGCCGAGTCTCTTGATGACAGCCTTTATGACATTGTAACTCCAGGGCCGTTTCATCCGGGACTTGATGCCCTTGGAATGCAAGTGCCGCATGATGGAACTGATCGACGCGCCCTGCTTCTTTAGATTTTGGATCAAGTGAAGCGTGGGATATTCGCGAGGGTCTTTGACCACACTCCCCTCGAAGTAGCAGTACCCGAACGGTGGGCGGGCTTTTGTCTTTCCATGCCCCTGCCGCCACCGCTCAAAGGGAACTGCGGCCTGCGGTCGAAGTTCTTGTTTGTAAGCGCGAAGGGCCGTCCAGATCGAACCGCGCTTAAGACCTGTCTGATCGGCAATGTCGGTGATCGAAAGCCCTTTCTGATAAAGTGGACCAACAATCTCGATAATTCGGGCTGACCTTTTTTCTAAAAACTCAATAATATCAAGAGCTCCTGAATTATTGCCTATCCATTGGTGTAGGCATCCAATTTCTAAAATAAAATCCCGAAAGCACAAAGATCTTCGAGCACCACGACGCCATGTTTTGGCAGGACTCGAAGAGAGGGCGCGTCGCCTTGGGCGATCCGACCAACGGGAGGATTGCACAAGGTGCGGCAGCGCACGACGCGCTGACGAGCGCCCGCCCCCGTCGCGGGGATGACAGACACGAAGTCTGTCATCGGGAGCGGCGCCTCAAAGTCGTTCGATTGCCGCTTCAATGGCGCTGGTTTGATTTTTGAATTTTCCTTGCTTCACCAGCTGCGCGATCTTATTTAAGTGCTTCACATGAAGCATAAGATATTTTGGAATTTTCTTTTCATTCGCAGGCTTTGTCCTTTTGTCTTTTAGCCTAGTATTCGCCCAGTGCTTCATTTTTTCAAAAGGCACTCCTTCAAACGCAGGCCCAAGATCCGCATTATTTCGAATCGCCTTGAGCACTTGCTCTAAATCTTTAGGCAACTTCTCTGCGCCCAAAAAGTTTCTGCGGTAATGCAAGATTGCCGCTGGCAGTACCTCAAAAATGCGAGGGTCAACGTTTTTCCCTGCCCAGATAACATCGTTGAGCTGCATTTTCATTCCGGTCACTGGTCGAATGGGCAGATTGGTGTCTAAAAGACCTTTAGCTTTTAAAAATGCAATCGCTTTAGTAAAGCGAGCATCCTTCCTGTTAAGCTTATTTTGCTCTTCTTTTGCTTTAATCTTCTTGAGAAATTCAGTCTTCTTCATTTTCATCTCCAGAGAAATAATCTAAATCTCCACCATTCGCTTCAATTCGCCCGATAAGGTTTGGAAACTCCTCACTCGCAATTGCTTCGATAATTAAATTCTTATTCTTTTCTTTGGCCTTAACAGCCTTGCTGACAAGTGCAGACTCCGCATCGAGGAGAGAAATTCGAACATTTTTAAAATCGTGTAACAGCTCATACTTCGCGCCCGGAGGGATCCAAATGTCCTCGCTCTGAGGATCTAACTCCAATCCTCGCTTTGCCAAAATCTCTCGATTCAAAACTCTTTTTATATTCCAATCATTCGCCCTCAATATAGCATCTAAATCATTCGTTCTTTGCAGCGTGAGAACACGCACTGCGAACTCATTTGCAAGCAAAGAGAATTGACCTAAGATTTTGACGTCAATGGGTTTAACGCGCGTGCCTTGCTCAGGATCGATACCTGTGTTGTACGCCTCAATCCAATCGTCTAACTCTCTAAATATAGCTATAAGCAAGTCCTTCATCATTTCTCAATATAGCATATATACGGTATTTTTCAAATAAATCTTAAATACTTAGATCATACCAAAATGAGACGCATTTTGTCAGTTAAACTAGCAAGTTAGATCTCTATCTCAGAGAGGCTAAATTTATGCGCAGGTTCTGAGCCTACCTGGATTTTCTGACCACTCAAAATTTCTCTCTCACTTAGTATTATTTAACTGCTTTGATTTTTGCGAACCAGACCTTCGCACCTTCCAAGTCCAAATAGCGTGTCGAGTATCCTGAATTCAACAATTCATCATTTAAAAATCGTTCGTACTTCTCTACCTGCTTTTTTTCTCGGTTTAGCTGTTGCGAAATCTGATTCGCATCGCTGAACTTTATAAATTGCGCCTGTAGCTGCTGTTCGAAATTTCCGAGGGTATCAATGACGGGCTCACCCGCGCGAACAGCCGCCAATTGCTGAGGCTTCGCACGACTGACCTTTACGCCTTCCCCAATGTCCTTAATCAGCACCACTCCCTTGTGGTAAAGGTCAAATTTTGTTGTGCCCCACACACCGTTCAATTCAAAGACCGAATGCTTAGGAACATCGCCCCAACATTGCGACTTGAACGCGCACTCATAAGGCTCGTTACAATGCGGACCAATCTTCATTTTTGGGGCGGAGGATTTAGATAACGCCGAAGTCATTGTCTTGATGAGTTCTGGAACGGATTCTAGCTCTGCCTTCACACGTTCAGTACAATCTACGTCTAGAAGCAAATTGCTCAGGTCAGGAAAAACAGACTCGCGATTTAAGTGCTTTAAAATACCCTTCGATATCTTGAGGCCCGATCCAGTCGCAACATAGGTTTGAATCGCAAGATCGGAAATATGAGTATCTTTGACATCGGTAGAGGATTTAACCTCTACAATGTCCCAGCTTCCATTTTTATTTCGCTTCAATATGTCGACTCTGACCAGGGTATTGTCATAGAGAATTGTGGCCTCAAATATTGCAGGTGCCTTTTCAGCTATGGCTTTAGCCGTGAGCTTTAGAGCCTCATCCGAATGACGATAGTCGCTTTCAATGAGGACTCCCCCAGGATAGCTTTTTTGAGCCTCAATCCCGACCGCAGTCCCCTGATCAAAAATCATCTGTTGAGCAGCATCGACCGGTGCCGCGAGATCTGGCTCATGAACTTTCAAATAAAGTGCCTTTAAGCACTGAACGCCCAAGCAAAACCGCGACTTTGATAGTTGCGGAACTTTAACCATGCCTTCTCCCACACAAACTTGTGCGCTTCTCTATCGGAGCCATCGACCCTTTTTCTAAGTTGGCTCGACCTTGGTCGGACGACTCAGGTCGATAAAACGTATTTAGCCATTTGCAGCGTAACCGGTCTTTTTTGAAGCTCTGAATACATTTGAACCCTATTCATATTTCCCACGAGTTCACGTATCGACCCCGCCGATTTGCGAGCAACATAACTTGCAACATCATCTGGCAAGTCATGCTTCTTGTGACTGGCTCTAGACTTTAAAATCGCGGAATACCTTTCAATGTCAGGCATTTCAATATCGGCAATCAATCCCCCATCGAATCGGGAGCGAATTCGACTTTCCAAACCACGTATCATTTTTGGAAAGGTCTCACATGCAACAACGACCTGTTTGCCATGATCTGAAAAGTGATTGAGTGTGTGGAAGAATTCCTCCTGCACGGCCTCTCCCCGCCCGAGAATAGACACATCATCCATCAAAAGAACGTCACAGGACTCGCGAAATTTTTCTCGAAACTTTTCCATTTCGTTCTTTCGAATGCTCGAAATACACTCATATAAAAATCGCTCTGCAGAAATATAGCGAACTTTCGCGCGGGGATTCTTTTGCACGACTTTATTTCCAAAGGCGTGCAGAAGATGAGTTTTTCCCATCCCATTTGGAGCGCAAACGAAAAGCGGACTGTAGTCTCGTCGACCCGGCATTTCTGCAACCTGCAAACAAGCTGCGTGAGCGAACTCGTTGTTGCGACCAACCACGAAATTCTCAAACGTGTGATTGGTCAGCAGACCCGTTTCGCTCGAAGGTGTGCCCTGAGGCACCGGTATTCGCTTCAGTTGGGTGAAATCTTGCACCTTTCGAAACGGCAGCCTCACCCGTGAGCCAAATACCGCCGCCAATGGCAGCAACAAAGCCGACTTTAATAACGTCCTTCGAGAATCAATGCCCATACTTCACCCTCCAGCGGTAGACAATTTAGAACTGAGACCTATATGAATATTTATGAGTTTTCAATTACCTATAGTAATATTTGTATAATTTTCTTAAGTTTTTCACATATAATGACGATATAGCGTTCAACACCTGGGAGACTCATCATGGCGAAAGCAAAGGCGAAAAATCTTGAGACACCGGAATACAATCTCGGCGAGAGGTTGAAGTTTTTCAGAGAAAATCGCAAGCTCACCCAGAAGGATCTCGCCAAATTGGCGAACGTCTCTCAAGCCACGATCGCCCACATTGAGAAATCGTCCAAAGACCCAAGCGTAGACACTTTGAAAAAGCTGGCAACCGCACTGGACACACACATTGCGACAATGTTCGCCTCGGACGACATTTATGTTTTCGACATGAAACGCCTGCGCCGCAAATACTCCTCTGCAGATAAGCTCACGCCGCACCTCTATATGGCGCTCGGAAGGGTCATACAATTCGCCAAGGACATTAATTTCCTGTAGGCGCTGTTGAGGGTCCCCCTTTTGCCTAGCCATTCTTTCTCCTGCTCAGGTGCTCGAGGAGGCCTTCCCCGATCCCGTGACTACAACTCCCCAGCACAACAACGCCCAAAAACCCCATCGCTAAAATCGCGGGAAAATTCATCGACTCTTGTGCAGGTGCCCGCCCTCGATTCGTCTGAAGCTTTCCGAGCGGCGCCATCACCACAAGCAGCGTAGTCAGCGCCGCTATGCCCATAGAAATCACCACCGCTCCCACTGCGAATGCCTTCACGTGAACCCCCTGTTTGGTTGTGATGATTAATCTTTGATGTTGGATCTAAGTTAGACTACTGCGACGCGTCTAAAATGTCAATTACCTCTAGTAATATTTAATATAAAATATCACACTTTTAATCTCAATAAGTGATAAATAGATAATAAAATCAATAATTTATTCCGCACAGCAATGACACCTCTAGGATGTCTCAATATGAAGGACGAGCGCACGACAGCCGGAAGCGCTTCGGACATTTTTAATGGCGCCCGGACTACCAGCAGCGAGATTTCATGATCTTAGAGCAAGCTGAGCGACCGCAATGCTCGGCATGGGTATTGAACCAGCTCGCGTAATGATTATGGGAGAAAGGCAGATATAAGATGACTGAAAATAACTTCCTATATTTAGGAAATTATGTTAGTCTTCAGAAGGATGGTCAACGTGTACCGTCGCTATGACATTGATGTAAAAATGAATGGCGAACACTTTGATGAGCTTTGGATTGATCCTCATTATGAGGAAAGACACAAAGACAGCATCAACGATCAGCTTATCTTAGAGTTGGTCAAAAAAGTAGATGGCTGGCTGATTACGCTCAGCTCGGAAGTCAGCGGATACGAGTTTTATGAGGCTGACGGGAATTTTCAGAGCAAGGCGTATCGCCTGATTCTGGTGATTCCTCCCGACGGCGCCTATTTGGGCGTGAGAAACGCATACAGGAGGTCAAAGTGAAAAAAACTGCTAAAAAGCCAAACAAGACGAGTGCGAGACCTCCGAAGGGCTGGCCTTCAGAAGAAATTTTGAAAGAGGCCGAGAAGCGCATGAAGGGCAAACTCGCTACGAAACTTTTATCCGACGATGCTGGTCCTGTGGAACGCGCAAAGCACCAACTGTGCGCCCACCTTATCAGTTACCGTCGAGATGAGGAGATAACCCAGCGAGAGCTTGCTAAACGCCTCGAGGTGACTGAGAGCAGGGTCAGCGAGATCCTTCACTACCACCATGAGCAGTTCACCATCGACAGGCTACTGGAGCTTTTGAATCGGGTAAAACCTGGCATTACGCTCAAGGTTGCGTAAAGAAACGATGCGCCATTATTGCCAAAATCAGTGGCGCGTCGTACTTTGTCGTTCAGGGCCGTAAGAACTAAGTAAAATCAAGATGATGGAGTTCGCCCAAAAACCCATCCAAATTAAAAAAACCAATCGCGGCGCGATTGGTTTTTTTAATTTGGATGGGGTGGCAGGACGCGATGGCGGCGACCATAGCGGGCGAGCGATGGTGAGGAAAGAGTCCCTCCCCGATCCCGCAAAAAGCCTTCTATCATTGAAGCCACCATTAATTCCAATTAGACTAAAGCAATGGACTTAAGAAAGACTCTAAACATAACCAGCGGTCTCCTCAAAAAAAATGGCATTGCCCACGCGTTAATTGGTGGCTTCGCACTGGCTGTGCACGGAATTAGTCGCGCAACGATCGATATTGATTTCCTGGCCGATGGAGGCCGAAAGGATGAAATCATTCGCTTAATGACCCACAGCGGATTTGCGCTCAAACATTCAAGCGAAGAAGTACTGCAGTTCAGCGGCATAGGATTTGTAGATATCATTTTGGCAAACAGACCGTTGAGTTTAGAGATGCTCAAGAATGCGATAACCGACAATTCCCTTGCTGTTCAGGTTCTCAAAATTGAAGACTTAATCGGGTTAAAAATCCAAGCCTACGTCAACGATCGAACTCGCGAACTTCAGGACAAAGCAGATATTCAAAGTTTAATTGCCAAGCACTCACAACTTGATTGGGCAAAAATTAAAACTTATGCGGATCTTTTCAATCAATGGCCGGAAATTGAAACTATTAGGAAAAAAATATGACCCTAGACGAGTACCTCCGGTTTCTTCAGCAGTATTGGGAGCTTTTCACTCCTCCCGCGGAACCAAAACCACGCACGAGTTACCACAAAATCTTGCTTTAGCGGGCGCTCGCGTCGCGGGCCCCACCACCTTGTCTTAGCGCTACTTTTTCCCAACCTGAAGAGAACGAATCACAGTCACCGACCTAAAATAAGTTTTGAAGTCCTCAAGCGAAATATAGCCAAAGCTGCCCGTGGCATTGAGGCCGGGTCCTGAATTCCAATATTTAAAACCCTTCACGGCTCCCGTTTGTGAATCAAGAGTGGCGCCGACGATCGCAATCGCGTGACCGCTACCATCTTCTGCCTTGCCAAAATAGGTATGAATCCCTACCGACGGAGCGCGACCCTTCGACAACGAGCTGAGAACCATTTGGACGACGTCTGAGAAATTACCGAGACGTCGAGTGGCGCTGACCACGGCTCGATCCGGATTTTCTGTGATTGGCAGTCCAAGCTCAAGCTCCGCGTCGTAGCGAACGATTTTGTCCATGTCGCCGTAACCAAATTCAAAATCCTGCGCGGCTCCTGTCCAAGCATAGTAGCGCTTGGCTTCAAAGCCCTCAGCCACTTTTTGTTTGAAGTAGTCGCCGTCACCCTTGACCGTTCTTTCGTTCACAAAGGTCATAGTAAGGTTGGAGATTTCTAAATCTTTCAACTGAATTTCAGTTCTCGCAGCCTGGCTGAGTTTTTGCGCCAAGAGTTGCCGCACGGATATGAGAAATGTCGGGTAATCTTGTTGCAAAAGCTCCCTTAAATTTTTATTTTTATCGCGCCAGCCATTGGTAAACAAATTTACAAATAGCTCTTTTTCAATGCGTTGTAGTGCCGCCTGTCCACCAATTTTTTGTAAAGACTCTTCCTCCAAAAAAGAAGTGGAGCCTTTTGTCGCGAGTTCGACGGCTTCTGCCAATCCACCGCCTACGATAGCTTGGAGATCGCTTTCCGGATTCTTTTGGAATCTTAGCCAAGCCACTTTCATCAACGGAATAAAATTAATCAGCTCATCTTTTGGCTGCATAATTTTTTCGGCTTTCAAAGTGGTTTCAAGCGCCGTTAATCCCGCATAAATGTAGCAAGTGTCACGGCATTGAGTACGGATAGAGATATCACCGAGTTCAGCTACGGTATCTTTCGGCCTCCCGATTCGAAAGGCACGTTTCCACCCGGTGGAGGTGTTTTGGGTGGTGACGGTGAGCTTGTCAGTAAGGAGAAGGTCCTGGCACTTATGATCTATGGCCCAAGCCGGGACCGCGCCAAAGGCCCACAAAAGAGTCAACACTCCGACAATTTTCGCCCATCCAAATAATCTAAGATTGAAATCGGCCATTTGACCGTAGAGATGTTCAAAAACTATGCCCCGAATTTTGGCCTTTGATACCAGGGCAAAGCGGAAGGTCCCCGCAGATTGACGCATCTCTTCTTCGCTGCGAAGAAGCGTTGCTTCCCGCTCTCCCTGTGAGAGGCTTTTAAAAAGGGGTACACATATGAAAATTCTAATTTTGCTACTCAGCATGGCCTTTATTACTTTCGCGCATGCGAAGGCAGACACTTCGGTAGCCATTCATGGAATGGTCAAAAATCTAATGAACGGCATTGCCACCATCGAAGACGGTCAGGTCGCAACCGACGTGAAAGTCGATAAGATGAAACCCAAAGATCAAAAGATCATCAAAGACGAACTAGGCACGAAAAAAGTGGTCACACTTAAAGTTCCCGCCGAAGCTATCGTCGCGCAGAGACAAAAGTAACCCGCGATAAACATGGACCAAGATCGCTTAATTGAACTCGAAATCAAAATCTCACACCAGGAAATCGCACTCGAAAAACTGCAAGAGATGACCTTCGCGCAAGACACCGCCATACAAAGACTTGAGCTCAGCCTAAAGATTTTAAAAGAGCGAATGGAAGGCGTCGCCCAAGGCGAAGGCCAAGTCGGAGCCGCCGGAGAAAAGCCGCCCCACTACTAACGTGAACCTCTGGGGAGCGATGAGCCTGAAATCCGCATTCGTAAAAAAAGCCAAACGATTTTGACCAGGTCCGAATACCGCTAGTTTTCAGGTCGCAACTCATCTATGTTGCTTGGACGATGGATCTTAGTGATAAAAACTTTCTCTACAAAATTGTCTGCGCCCGCGACCGCCGCTACGACGGGCGCTTTTATTGCGGTGTACGCACCACCGGCATCTATTGTCGACCCATTTGCCCAGCCCGACCAAAGCTAAAAAATATAAGCTTTTATCGTAGCTCTGCAGAGGCTGAAGGCGCGGGGTTTCGCGCCTGCCTCCGTTGTCGACCGGATCTGGCGCCAAACTCGGTGCAGTGGAACGGAACTGCCGCTGTCGTCGGACGGGCATTGACTATGATTGCTTGTGGACAAGCCGACGATATTTCTCTTAAAGCCTTTTCGCTCAAACTTGGGGTTTCCGATCGGCACCTACGCCGACTTTTTGCGGAACACGTGGGCGCTTCGCCGGTCGCGGTCGCGACTTCGAAAAGACTTCATCTCGCAAAGCAGTTGCTGACACAATCCACTGTCCCCGTGACCGAAGCCGCCTTTGCGTCAGGATACCGTTCGATCCGCCGCTTCAATGAGGCATTCAAAACAAAATTTCACGCCACCCCGTCTTCGCTGCGTAAAGTATCTGCTAGAAATGCAATCGTTCAGCAAAATTTTATTCACATCGAAATTCCGGTGATCGCGCCCTTTGACTGGGAGCATATTTTGGGATTTCTCAAAAACCACGGCGCCGGTGGGGTTGAAGCCGTGGTAAATGACCGCTACCGGCGAAATTTTTCTATCGGGAAGTCGACCGGCGCCGTCGAAATCGCATATGAACCCGCGAAAGCACAGATTTGTGCAGCGATTTCGCTTTCTGATCCTGCGAACCTAAGAGGCATCATTGAAAACATCCGCGATCTCTTTGATACCCGCTCGAATCCCCACGCCCACCTCAGCGATTTAAAATTAAAAGATGCAGTTGCCGCCTATTACCGCACCGAGCTCGGAATCCGCATCCCGGGCGCTTGGGATCCTTTTGAAACTGCGGTTTGTATAATTCTGGGCCAACTGGTGAGCGTCGATCAAGCCCACCGGAAAATAGAGAAATTGGTTGAACAATTCGGAACAAACATCCCGAATCCGATTTTTGCCGATTGCACACGTCTGTTCCCCACGCCAAGTGTCTTAGCAGTTGCAAGCTTAGCCCAAATCGGAATCACAAAAGTTCGCGAACATGCGATTCACGAACTTTCAAAGCAAGTCTTGGAAAAACAAATCGACCTCTCTCGTTCGGCTGATCTTGAAAAGACGCGCAAACAACTGCTCGCAATCAAGGGAATCGGTCCCTGGACAGTAGAGATGATCGCCATGCGCTGCTTGGGAGACACCAACGCATTTCCAAAAACCGACTTGATCGTTCAACGCGCGCTTGAAAATCACGATAGCCTTAAAGGAGACTGGAAACCATGGAATGCCTACATCGCTCTAGCACTTTGGAAAAAACACGCAAAAGCCCTTTCACACAAGAGCCGCAGACCATTCACTATACGGTCCTAGCCTCACCCGTCGGCAAGCTCACCCTTTTCGCAAATCAAAATGCGTTGACGGGTTTATCGTGGGGAAAAGGGGATCCTGATATGGTGGACGAAATGGGGGCAACAAAGGCCAATCGAAGCCATCGGATTTTAGAAATGACGGTTGGGCAGCTCACGCAATACTTCAAAGGCAAGAGAATCACGTTCGATATTCCCGTTGCCCCGAAGGGAACTGATTTTCAAATGAGAGTTTGGCAGCAGTTGCTGAAAATCCCCTACGGAAAGCACATCAGCTACGGCGAGCAAGCGAAACGTATGGGAAGTCCAAAAGCAGTTCGTGCGGTGGGCGGCGCCAACGGAAAAAATCCCATCGGCATCATTATCCCCTGTCACCGAGTCATTGGTGCTTCGGGACACCTCACCGGCTTTGGTGGGGGCCTGGATATAAAGAGACGGCTCCTGACCCTAGAGGGCGCTCAAGGCTTCAAGTAGTTAGACGATTTTTTCGTCTCGGCTTGACCGCTACCGTATAATCAAACAAAGTGAGCCAACTTTTGGGGTGGTCTGCGGACCTGAGATCCTTCGGGAAACCCATTGAACCTGATTCGGTTAGTACCGACGGAGGGATAAAGTGGGACTCGCGCAAACTCTCATCCTTTTCATTCTTATATTCTGTTTTAATTTTGGTCGCGCTGGAGAAGTCGAGCCGATTTATGTCTACGGTCAACGGCCCATACCAAATCCCGATCAGTTTCAACTCGATCCAGCGACCGCCGATGAGCAACAGGATCTTGGACGTCTGCTGACCAGCTTGCCCAATCTGGAATTCGCTTCGGGTTCGAACCGACCGCGTTTTTTTCAAATCCGCGGTGTGGGAGAATCTTCTCAATTCGAACACTCACAAGTGAATGCGGTCGGATTTTTCTATGAGGGCATCGACCTCTCGGAGGAAGCCTCCACACTCCCCCTCTTTGGTCGCGAAACCATGCGCGTGAACTACGGTCCACAAGTCACTGAGTGGGGCGGCAAAGCCTTGGCCGGAAGTGTCGAGGTTTCATCTTGTTTAACCGACGACGGACCCACGCAGCGCTGGCAAGGTTCACTCGGCAGCTTCGGCACTCGCTCGTTTTCCGGCGGTTCACTTTGGAAAGGTGAGCAAACGTCGGTCATCCTCAACGCCGGCCTCACCAACTCGAATGGCTACATAAACAATAAATATTTAAGTCGGCCCACAGCATTTCAAGACGACCGTGATTTTACATTTGGAGTTGCCTATAGGTTCGGCCCGCTTCACGTGCGCCAACACCATATCCTCGCGATCCGCCACGACGGTTACGACGGCTGGAGCTTCACACCGAGCTTCGAGACCCTCAGCGATCATCCCGGCCGCGATGATCATCAAGTGCACGGCCATTCCGTGCAATGGGACACGCGACTCGGAGATTTCTCGCTGCACGGGCTCAGTTCTCTCACCGTGACTCAGCAAATCGAATCCTACGACGAAGACTGGGCCAATAACGCCTATTGGAACCAAATCCCCGGATGGAATCAGCCCTACAACTACTTCGCCGAATTCGAACGCCAGCGCACTAAATTTCATCAAAAACTTTTTCTCACCGACCATTCGGGCGGCGAAATCGGCCTGCACTACTCCCGTTTCCAAGAAAACCAAGTGATTCGCTCCTATAACGACGAGGTCATCCGTAAAATCTCAGAGCCCAAGCTCACGTCCGAGACCTTCGCGCTCTGGATCCGGAAAAAGTGGCAGTTTGAAAACTGGTTTTTGCAAATGGCCGAACGCACAGAGGGGCAAGCCGTCCGACTTCAGGGCATCGCCGATAGTCAAGGGCGCACCCTCCCTCCCGATTTCGGCCTCGAGGCAAAACTGCAACGGCAGTGGACTCCCGATCTCTCCAGCGAACTCGGTCTACGGCGAGGCTTCCGCGGCGGAGGCTACAACACCAGCCCCGAACTCACGCGTGATCGCCTGGCCTATGATTCCGAGCAACTCTATCTGGCACAGTTTTCCACTCAGCTCGTGCAACGCGATTTGTCGGTGATGGTTCGACTTTTTTTTCAACGCCGAGTGCGCGAGCAAGCGCGCAGCTCCTATCAACAAGATCCCACCGATCCCAACGCGTTCACCTACTACACCGCCAATGTCGACGGCAGCCAGAGTTACGGCCTAGAGAGCACCGCCTCACAAACCTGGAAGCGGTGGACCTTAAGTGGAAGCGCCGGCCTTATGCACAGTCGCTACAATTCCTATTCACTTGGCGGACACGATCTCAGCGGGCGCCAAGTCGCGCACGCACCACCGTGGACCTATCAAACGCGGCTCGCCTTTGCCCCGCAACCATTTTCAACCTACGCGCAAGTCACCGGCAGAGACTCCTACTACCACTCTGCGGATCACGACTTCAAATCAAAACCATATCATTTAGTGGATGTTGGAGGCGCAGTCGACTTAGGCAATTGGCAGTTGCAAGTCTGGATCAAAAATCTATTCAATCAAAACTACGCGGTTCGCGCCTTCTACTTCGCCAACGAACCTCCCGATTGGCAGGAGAAATATTATGTTCAATGGGGAGCGCCGCGAACTTATGGAATGCAAGCGACCTATTCAATTCCTGAGTGATTTTTCAAAACTCGCCTCAAAGAATTTCACCAGTTCTCCGCTGTGAAACAACCATGTCTTCACGATTCCCCAAAAATGGTCACTGGAAAGAACAATCACTTTTTCGGGCTGCCAAAAATCGCGAAGCTTGCGTTGATTCTCAAACGGAACTGTCGTGTCGTTCTCGGCCATCGCCATCCCGTAATCCTTGCGTTTGGACAACGCCTTTTGCAGCCTTGGCTCCAGATGAAACGCGCCGCCGATCGCCGCGATATTTTGCGCATCACTGGTGAAGCCATATCTCGTCCTGCGAGCCGCTTTCAAATCCCGCATCGCCTTTTGATCCGACTCCACAATCACCTCTGCAATCGGCGTCCCACCGACCACGCTAAAAACCGCATTGATTCTTTCAACCGTCGCCGCCGCAACCGTGGCATGCAGCGCTCCCACACTTGTACCCAGCACTCCAACAAACGCCGATTTGGTCTGCTCAAGCGTGATCACCAGAGCCCGCCGAGCCCGACCATAGAAACGTTGATGAAGCTCAAGATCCGTCGCGCTTTCATTTTGCTCGGTCCAACTATTTAAAATATAAACATCGAAACCTTTTGCGCAAAATTCTCGAGCGTAACTCCGATCAATCAAATTCGTGCCTCCTGTTGGAGGAATAATCAGCAAACTTTTCTCTGACTCCGCTATGTCCCCATAGCGAGTCACATCGACTTGAAAGTCCGCCGAACCGTAGAGCGCTTTATGCGTCCCGCACGAGCGTGCATTCCTCAAACTCGCGCAAGCCACCAGTGGCGAGAGCAAGACTAGAAAAAATAAAATATCGCTTCGACTTTTCACTCGCATATCACAATCTACCGTATATGGTTGAGGTATGAATACCGCTAAAAAACTAAGTCTTGGTCTAATGTCGATCTTCTATGTTCTGGCCGGGATCAATCACTTTCGTGATCCGGAATTCTATCGCTCGATGATGCCTCCGTACCTTCCCGCTCACACTCTGCTCATCATCGTCAGTGGCCTTGCGGAGATAGTCTTGGGTACGCTCATCCTTTTTCCACGCACACGTCGCCTGGCCGCATGGGGCCTTATCGCTTTGCTAATCGCGGTTCTCCCAGCCAACATTTACATGTATCAACTGGGTGGCGCGCACTACGGAATGTCCGACACCGGATTGCTGCTGCGCATTCCCGCACAGCTTCTGCTTATTTCCTGGGCTTACCTACACAGATTACAAAATTTCCACGTAGTTGCCACGTTGGCAACATTTTGCCGAGGCATTTCTTTCATTGCCCGTGTTTGAAAGTTCTCGCCGATTCTGTGAGCGCTATAAGTGCCGCAATACCTCAATCAAGGGGCAAACATTTACGTTCTAAGGGAGAAAAACATGAAAGCAATTCTAATCGCGGCGCTGATGTCTGTTGGTGTAACAGCATTAGCTTCTACAGCAGACTACGGACCGGGCGCTTACACTAAAACTGTAAAATCTTGCGGCTATGGCCGTTACAGCAGCTCACCCGACGATTGCAAAATGATGACATACAAATTCTATGCACCCCGCAAAGAAACTGTATGCAACAAAGAGGGCAACGGCCAAAAGATCACTTGTTTTGACCGCGTCTCAACTGGCAACTGGGGTTCACGCAAATTCTCGAGCCGCGCTGAAGCTCGTGAGACTCAACGTCGTGAAGAGAAGAACGGTAGCAACTAGTTTCTATTCAGTCGTGTAGACGGAAACCGTTAAAAATGCCCATGCGATTCGCGTGGGCATTTTGTTCGACAACTGCAAAGGTAAACGCTAGTTTTTTATTAAGTTAGTAACGTCTGGAGATTTTTTTGAATTTTACTTTAGCGCTAAGTCAGCGGAAAAAGCTGGATCGCGAAATGGTAGACCTCATCAGAGTCTCCGGATGTTAAATCCTTGACCAGCTCCTGCATAAATTCGACGGCCTTCATTCTCGCCACGTCAACTTTGTCTTTCGAACAAGTCAACGTAACTCCGGTCACCAATCTCATGTCGAGATCTTCCTTTGCGGTTTTTGTCTGTAAAAGAATTTTTGCTTTTTCCATGTGGCCTATATGTAGTCGACGTAGAGATTCTAGATTTAGGCTTGAAGATCTAAGCTCCATAAATCGGGCTGATTTTTTCCACTTTTGATTTTCAAGCTCAAGCATCCCCACAGATTTAAGTTCCGCAACCGCCTTCTCTACAAGCTTCAAATCCAACTTCAATCTGCGCGCCAAAAATTCTATGCTCCCGTCATATGACTTCAGCAGCGTCGCATCGAGAATGGCGACATAATACCAAGCCTTGAATAGATCGAACGCCTCATTTGATGGACGAACCCAGGGCAGTGATTCACGAGCCTTTTGCATCTCATTGACCAGTAGAGATTTCATAGAACTTTGCGAATATCCCTTAGATTTAAGAAGCTCTTGCAGCAAACGCTCCTGATCATCACGATCGATATCCAAAAGCTCACCTAGTTTTGCGACAAGTTTGGGTGGTAATTTTCTCTCGCCTTTGAGTACACGAGTCATCATGGGCGCACTCAGTTTAAGAGACTGCGCCAACCAGCGAAGAGAGAGCCGCGGATTTTCGATTCTCTTCTTCCTAAAGGACTTGTTAATAACTTCGATCTGTACAGAGGAAGGCACGACTAACCTCCCAAATGCGGGACAAAGCCACGCTCGCGAAAATTTGGCCCGTAGCCAAGGTATCTAGTCATAAAATTAAATATCTCATCCGCGGCCTGCTGTACGGACATACTCGAAGGCACATAAAAATAGAAACTCTGCTTATATAAATTCTTAGGATTGAAGACATACTTGTCTTTCGATTCATACATGCGGACGTAGCCAATCTTTGTCTTTCTCGTTTGAATGCGCTCTATTTTCACATTCAAAAATACCTGTAGGATGCGTCGGCTGTAGCTTGAATTGAAACTGCCGTCTATCGTGCCATGCTCGATCCATTGGATATAATTTTTGACAAATAATAACTTAATTGAAGCCGAGTCCTCGTCTCCCGCCGAACCAATAATCGTCGCGCCACTCGCATACATTACGGAATTCAAATGTTGGAGTTTTGCCTGCTCGGCCAATCCTTCAAGCCATCGGCCCTGATCACGACCACCCAGTCGAAGCATCCGTCTCGCCACGCTGTCAAATGACGTGCCCGCAAATTTGTCTCTCGACGGAAGATAAAATCCAGTTTGTTTTGCTTCGACAAGAAAGGCCAACAAGGTCGAAAACTCATAGTTGAAGTCTTGGACACACAACGCGCCAAGAGACTCATGAATAATTATTGGCAGCGGAACAGGACCATTTCCCAACGCCGCTCGATTTATAAATACGGTTTTCTTCGCGCACACAGCAAATGCACTCGCCCGTGTTGCACCTTCGGGTTTTTCTAGATTGGGAACTTCGACGTAGGTGATTTGCTCCGCAAGGGCCTGCGCCAATGTATAGGTTTGACTGCTTGTTTGTGGGCCTAAATTTTTGACTTGAGTCTCTGCCAAGGTCTGAAGGGCCTTTTTAAAACCATCGCGGAATTCATCACCGAGCGTGGCATGCGCCGCCGAGTTCAATATCAGGATCGATAAAGCAAGAATCACGCGGATCATTCAGCCTCCTCAAGAGAAGACCCTAGGTACCACCGTGTGCACGCTGCGTCATTTACCGAGTGGAATTCGTGTAAAAAATGCCGGGTTTATTTGAGCAGGCGAATGACGTCGTTGCTGAAGACCCAGTCGACCTGCAGCGCCCACTCGCGATTGTATAGATTGCGATTGGGGATAAAGCCGACACCTGCCTTTTGCCCGGCTTGATGCAAACGAGAAACTAGGTTCTCCGTCATACCAAGATACTGCCCGGCGACTCCACCCAGTCCTCGCGCAATGGATATTTCAACAAATGGTTTAAGGAACAGCTCACCCACCAAAATCCAACACTGGGATGGAAAGAGAGAGCTCGCGCGCACCAGCTGTGGATCTAAAACAAGAAAATGAAAATCTTGGACCGGTCGAATTCCAGTCAGATGTTCACTCAATATTTTCACTTGAGAATCACTTATAGGCGTTTTGATTTCGATCATGAAGTGAAGTCCCTTCAAGGCCAACACGTCTGATAAAAGCGGAATCTCTTTGGTGATCGCACGCACCTGTTGGAATGTGAGATCGCAAAGCCGAGCGGGGTTTCCGTGAAGGCGCGACAAGCTTGGGTCATGGAGTACGACCGGGATACCGTCTTTAGTAAAACGAACATCGAATTCGATGCCGACGGCGCCCACTCTTGCGGCTTCTTTAAATGCGTTTAGGGAATTTTCGATTCGCTCTTGCAAATTCCAAGCGCCCCGATGGGCAATGATCAAAGGTGGCGCCGCGTTCTGACCTGGCGCAAATTTGTAGCGATCCAAAATTAAATCGCAGCCCTTTTGCGCCCAATCCAAAAGCATGTATTTCATGCCGAAATCTTAGCGAATCTGAAGAAAAAATCTATTTTTTTCCGAATATCTTTGCATCCAACGAGAACTTTCCTGGACCCATCGCGAATATCAGAATAGCGATTGTCAGGTAGCCCAACGCAGGCTCAAACGACGAGCCCCCAGTCATATTCACAAACGGGTCCTTCATGACAAATGCATGCATGCAAACTGCAACCGCCATTGTAAAGCCAATACCAAGCGTTGCGAGGGGAACCAAAAGACCCAAAATTAACGCCATCCCGCCGCCAAATTCAGAGATCGCCGCTAAAAATTGGAAAAACCCAGGCACTGGAGCCTCCGCCGGCATCCAACCAAAGGGGTGCTGGATCTTACCCCATCCATGATACAAAAATGCAGTCCCTACCACGAGTCGTAGTAAGAGCAGAGCGGCTGATTGAAAATTCGAATAAGATTGAGGTCTTAGGCAGGCCTTCATTTCCGCTTGGTTCATAGCTGTCCTTCCGTCATGTTGATCCCTTAGCCTACCAATACATATTTATCATTGTCTCTAGGAAATTGTTTTTCTGGGCCTGGATCCGCTATGATCGCCGGGCATATTGAGCAACTCACCGGGGAACTTCAATGCTTTTAAGACACTGGCCGATCCTTGTTTTCGGATCTTTCCTTGGCCTGCAAGCCCAGGCCACTCTTTCGCCACGCCACGCTTGCGATCAAATTAATTTGATTTATACTATGTGTGGGCACGACCTTGCCTATGACGGGGTAACGTTTCATTTTAACTCTAGCAAAGAGAAGACGTCGATGGTCTGTACGGACGCGCGCCAATTGTCGTTTTATGATCGAGTTTTGGAGATGGATGTCGCCTCGATTTTGATGATCCCCTACGAGCCTGGCTCGACCGCACTCCCTGAGACCCGACAGAACTGGGATCCGGGCCGTCTACGCGCGGAACCACTGTTGAAGGACGTCTATGGAGAAAACGAAACTGTCGTTCGTGCGAATCTCGTCCCGGTAGATTTTCTAGGTCAAAAAGTTATGTTTCAAAAAAGGCTTGGCGCAGCCAGCGCATTAAAGAAAGTCGGCCAAGAGCTTGAGAATTTAATTGTCACCGACCGGGAAGCCAAAGACTTTTTGGCCATGTTCATTTCAAAGAAGAAAAATTTAACTGAAATGACTTTCGACTGGCGGTTTATCCGGGGCACCACCCGCCTCTCCACTCATTCTTTTGGAACCGCGATCGATTTGCTTGCGGACACCGGTCATCAATATTGGCTATGGGATGAACTCGCTAAAAATAAAGAGAAGGCCGACAAAGGTGAGGACGCTTATCGTGACACCCATTTTATTCCGGAAGGCGCACCCTATATGCCCGCGGGTATAGTCGAAACATTTGAGCGCAATGGTTTTATCTGGGGCGGCAAATGGAATCACTTTGATACGATGCACTTTGAATATCGACCGGAATTCTTTCCAAGCCATCCCGTGGACTGCGCTAAGTAGATAGAAAAATCCAATAAGTGATCATCGGAGCCGTCTGCCAAGAAAATAAATTGGCGGCAGACGCGGCAGCCAGAGCTCGACGGAAGCTCAAGCGGCCGCCATACATATGAAGCGCAGTCTCTCCACAAATTGCAAAGACTTCGGCGGTCAAAATCGAAATCAGATAGGAATTTGAAGACGCCATAAATCCAAAAAAGACTATGGGGTGAGTGATAGCGTTGGCCAGTGTCACTAAAAAGAAGCACTTTTTAAAAGACATCTTCTGACGATAAAATAAAAAGTAAATCCCAGTCTCCAATAGACTGGACTGCCAGAATACGTAGGCATATCCCCAGTTCATTTCTTCCTCATGCGAACGATCATTAAGCTGGATGCCAGAATGAGGGTGCAGGTCGAAAACAAAACTACCGGGTTAGAAAAGATAGAGTGCCGGGCCTCGGTCGGTACAAAAAAATACTCACGCAAATAGTGATTCGAATCGAGTAAAAGATCTTGGACGATCCCCCACGGGGTCAGCATGGTCGCGATTTCAAAATTCACATCGCCGACGGCTTTAACTTCATAGCCACTAAAACAAGAAAGCCCTATGAACGCTGAAATCCATAGGGCTTGAAGATGAATCGGGAACTTACTCATTGCGGATATCTACTCTTTACAAGAAGGTGTCCAAACACCACCATCGGTGTCCGTATTAGCCTTAGGGTCAAACGGAGCCTCAATTGAAATTGTGCACTCCGCAGTCGCAAGATTCGCAGTGGGAATATGGGCGTTTGGATCTTTGGGCTGTGCTCTACAATTTATAACCACAGAACGTCTGGCACTCGTGATTGTCAGCAAACGGGACACGTCGAAGACGTAGTCTCGCGGCATAGCTTGATAAAGTTTGTAAGCATCTCCGCCAGCGATCACGATCTCTTGTCCCCGTGGAATCGTCGTGCGAATCGATTTTACTTTGATATAGGGTATTCCTCCGTCATTTGCCATTGCCGGTGGGATAAATAGCGCGGACGTTAGAGCTAACAGGACGATTGATTTGTTCATAAATATTCCTTTTTTTAAAAATTATTTCAACCAAGTGTTTAGATAGCTAGCGGGATTCAATAAACTTTTGACGACGGCAAGGTCGACGCGCACTTCGAACCAGCAAGCCATCGCGACATGTGCAGGCTGCACCGTGACTACGACTTTCTTATCTTTGGCAAGTCCACCAATGGTCGGATACATCGTGGAAATTTCTTCGATCTTCTGCTTTTCGGTCATATCGTCAAAGCATCCCTCGCCGTCACCCTTCTTGGCATATTTCGCGAGAATCTTCGCGACCTTCAAACGACGAGCGTCGTCTTTTGCCGGGTCGTATTTTGGATCGTCGTAGGAAACAAAGCCGAATTCGTTCTCGATATTCAGCGCTTCGCCGGTTTCCGAGTCATAGGTGTAAAAGAGCTCCGAATAATTCGGATGCACTCCCCCGCAATCCGAGTTAACGCTCACTTGCACGCCGACATAGTGTTTATTCAATGCAATGACCTTCCCCGTAGCACCGTAGTCGTAGGACCGATCCACTGGAATATCGTTCACATCGCAACCCGAGTCGGCGATCGTCTCTTTTAACGCCGCATTGATTTTTTCATAACCAGGTATGGAACCTGCGAAAAATGCGGGATAGCTGACTTCATATTCGTAGTTGGACAAAGATAGTTTGCTAGTCACCGTCTTATATTGCCCGGCGAAAGCACTCGAGGTCACGAAGGCGCAGAACAGGACCAGGGTTGTGAGAATCTGACTTTTTAGTTTCATTGTGAAATCTCCTATGGCAGTTAATGTTTACTATGAATATCTATTTGCAATTTGCTTTTGAGTCATAAACCATTTGTCGCGCTCGCGCATTGGTCCTAGCCGTCCCAATCGTGCAAGTTTTCGCGCCATCTAGACGGACGACATACAATAGATTGTCGTCACCGTCGCTGTCGGTGCGAGCTACGCTTAAACGGTAGATAAAACCCTTCCATTCGATAGCACCTAAGCCCGTGTCATCCATAGTTCTGCGGTAAATCCATTCGACATTGTCTGAAATTAAATCGTGAAAAGATCCGGGTTCTTCCAAGTTGAGCTCGGCACCGGCAAATTCAAGTCTTGGAGCATAGCGAAGATCCCCACCATAGACCGTGAATCGGAAACCACCGAATGATTTGCATTCCACTTCCGAGAAATCGATTTCGGCCTTGTCGGTCGGCACAGAGATATCGATGCAATCCTTTTTTACGTTGGTATAAACACTTTTCCAAACCGTGGCGTCACTTGCGTGTGCGGCGGTCGCGGCCACCAAAAAACCTAAACTGAGAAACAAGTTTTTCATTTCGAAATTCCTTTGTTGAGGGTTTGCACCCGTTCTTGAATAGATTTCTAGGCCCGAAAATTCAGAATGAACAGATAAGTCGATTAACGCCACAAGCTATTGATATTGCTAATTTAAATGTGCCTATAGACGAACGTCCTGGCCTTTCAAAATCTTTTAACTAGCTAATTTTGTTAATTTTTATTACACATCGTCAAGTGACAAAAAAATTAATCGTCAAGCCTTCGTTATCCTGTCTCAGTGGAGTAAATAAACTCCAGATGCAAAACCTTGAAGAGCTGATTTTTAGTGGTCGGATCAACGAGACGACGGATATTCCGCAGTCTTTTGGTGATCTACTTGGACCCGATGCGAGAGAATTTCTTCTTGAAAAAGCGATCCAGATTCGTGGGAATCCCGTGCGCCTTCTGGCGCGACTCGAAGGTCTGCCGAAGGAGCCTCCAACCTCTTCCGAGCTCCGCGCGCTTTGGGAAGAGCGAGTCTTTTTAAAGGGCTTTGCGCTTTCTCGCCTTAGTCGGTCGAGTGAAGCCAGCACCTGGTTTGGTCTTCTTCCGACTCGATTCACGCTGAAGATTCAGATTGAACGCGCCCTTCAACGCGCCAATCGTGGCGATATCTTAGAAGGCGAAAGCCTGTTTCGCGCGATCCTGCAACAAGACGGCGGCGAATTGGATGCTTACTCGCTATGTACGCTGCTCGGAGGATTTAGTCTTCTCTTGATTTACAAAGGCGACTTTCGCGAGGCGCGAAGATGTCTGGAACAGCGTAAAGCGATCCTTAAGAAGACAGATTCGCCGATCCTTTCGTTTGGAACTGGTCTGTATGAAATTATGCTTTGTCTCGAAGAAAACGATTTTGAGCGCGCCTCGAAACTGCTGATGCGAGCCCGGTCGGATCAAGATCGCAAATCTGTGAATTGGTTTTTTCTACTGCATCTACAACTTCGCCTGAATCTCGCGCGCAATCTCCTAGTACAGGCAGGTCGCGTGCTCGAGGAACTCAAGGCGCTCACGCTTTCTCTTCAGTTGCCGGATGGAGTTTTAGATTTCCGCCTAGAGGAAATTGAGTGGAAGCTACGGAGTCAGAATTTCACTCAGGCAGCGACTGAAATCGCCGAGATCACTCGCTTGGCAGAGAAAAACGGCGATGAATTTTTGCTTTTTAGATTGTCGGTGATCAATGCTCAAGTTCTCGCACGAATGGGGAATACGAGTGCGGCACTCAGCGAAATTCAAAAGGCAATTAGCAAAGGTGAGGCCAAGGGCTACAATCCCGCACTCACATGGGCCTTTTTCCACGCGGCAGGCATCGCGTGGACCGCCAAACAAGAAGTTATGGTCAAATTATTTTTGCAACGCGGACGCCGCTTAGCCTTTGAGCTTGGTTTACGCGGACGTGAAGCTTGCTTTTCCTATATGGCCGATGTCATTCAAAGTCGCCATGCCAGTGCATCTGTAGTTGTCGGATTGGCCAAGTATCAAGAGATCGGACCGGAGCTTGAGTATTTTCTAGACACCTATCGTTTACTCGAAGGTGCCGGCTTTACTGTCACTAACGGAAAGAAACATACGACCGTTATGGAGCCGAGTTTAAGGCGGATGTTTTTTAAAGAGCCCGCCGTTTTTTGTTTTCAACGAGAAGGTCTCTTGGTGGCTAATATGGGTGATAGAAAAGTCTGCTCACTTGAATTTGAATCTGGTTCACCAATGCTCGCCGCCTATCGTTTGTTCCTGGATGCCTATAACACGGCTCCCGGAGTCAGTCTGGCGGCAGTTCACGAGAGTCGATCAATACACAAGTACCGCGACGACCTGCATGGCCCAGCAACCAAAATGCTTTTGTCGCGTTTACGCGATAAGATCAAGATCTGCAGACTGAGCGTTCATTTCGATCGGAATCGAGGATTGTACTCACTGCGCTCGGAGCTTCCGTTACTTTTGATTAAGACGCTCGCCGTTCAAATTTCGCCACCGCAGAATGACGGAAGACAAGCTGAGTTGCTTGAGCGTATTGCCATGGAGCCTTTCGTAGCGACAGAGAATCTATGTCAGGAATTTGCAGTCAGTCGTCAGGCGCTACATCCTGCGCTTAAAAAACTTGTGGCGCTGGGCAAAATCCGAGTGGTGCGCCGAGGTCCTATTTCCGGATATATTTTTTCCGGAAAACGCTAAGCCACATCTTGTTACCGCGTGTCCTCACGCGCTTGCAAATAGTACTTCAAGCCGATAAAAGCCCCGTAGTGATTCGACTCCTCTCCGCTCTTCGGAGTCACCGAAAGATCGTACCTCAAGTCGATGATCGCCGCATATCGCCCTTCACTCCATGGCTCGAACTGAATGCTGAAATCGAATCCGTACTCAGTGACATCTCGCGCGGAGGTCCCAATGTGGGGAATCGCTCCGAAATCATCACGTACAATCTCCGCATCTCCCATCGAATAAGACGACGAAAACGCTGCGGCCGCGGAGATCCAATGCGCCAACCAGTGACGATAACCCATCGTAATGTACATTCTCTTCACACGCTCGGTGTAAGTCAGCCCCTGCTTTTGAATTGAAAAGCTGTTGCGTAGGTAGAACATACCAATCTCAAGTCCGCCGTTGTGGTCAATATCTGCTTCGGCGAGTAGGGCGGGACCAAGCAAGAACGGAGAGCGATCGTGCATCTGCGTTTTATAGGTGAATGTGCCCAAAGTGGCCCGAATGTCCCCATCGGACGGGGCATGCGCGAACGCAACAGATCCGCTCGAAAAAATAACGATTAAGAAAAGGAGTCTCACCTTGTCTCCTTGTTCACCCTAGGTTAATTCCAAATCGTGGCATTGAATCATCGACTTATCCTCATTTCACTCATCAGTCTTCTCGCATTCTCTTCGGTGAGTCAAAGCCATGAGGCGCCGCCTGAGAAAAGGACCGTCGAGAGTAAAATACTAGATGTCGGTGACGGCATTACCAAAGCCGTCGATGCGACCGCAGATGCCATTGACCTCACTTTGGCTGGGAAGAAGTATGTAAAAAAGCGCAATACCTCGAGTGCCAACGTCACCCAGCTGGTGACCTGGAGTGAGGGTGGAGTAGTCAGAAAGTCGACAGACTTTGGTTTAAATTTAAAGCTCCCCAACGTCGAGAGGCGCTGGCAACTTAGATTTTCAAGCTATGATGAGGACAAAGAGAATCGCAATTTGACTCAGCTGCGCGTCCGCACTCGTCCTCGCGAACGGGATTTCGGTGCGGGGATGATGTTCTTTCAAAAACTAGGCCGAGTGCGGACTCTGTTCCAGCCGCGTCTACAATTAAAAAGTCCACTTGAGATGGCTTATGTTTTACGTTTTGAGAGCGACGCGGAGCTAAAACCCTTTCACTTTACCCCCCGCCTAGATCTTTACGCCGATCCAAAAAAGGGTACCGGCGAATTCGTTTCGTTCGAGTTCCGCAGCGAAGTTTCCAAGCGGATGGAAATCGATTTGCGAAATACTGAAGAGTACCGTGATAAAGATAACTTTTTCACAACGCAAAATGGCGTGTCGCTTGAATATTCACTGACCGATACACAAGCCACCGGAGCTGGTCTATCGTGCGAATCACAAAATCGCCCCTCGTTTCATATGTCGAGTGTCACTGCCTCGACTGTTTACAGTCAGGTGATTTACAAGGAACGGCTCAACTATTCTGTGACGCCATTCCTTGGTTTTGCAAAAAGCGATAACTTTAAAGGAAAAGCTGGGATCACCCTGAACCTAGATCTTGTGTTCTAAACTAACCACCGCGAAGCATGCGATAGATTAAGGGACAAACTTGCAAAGGAATCGTGGGCGACGCGGGCGCTTGAAAGTTTCCTAGCGCAAGATAAGGACGTTGCTGACTCTCTAGCGCTAGCCCGCAATAGATCAACTGCTCAAGTACGATCGTATCTTCCGCATTGTAGGTCAAAAGAGTTTCAAGTGCGTTCGGCACTCCTTTTTTATGCAGAGCCCATAGGCGAACGGCATCAAATCCATCGATGTCCATCGAGTCGCGCTGACGGACCTGCGGAAAATTCTTTTGAATAGCCTTCAGACCTCCGCGAAAACCCAATCGCGCAAGCCAATAGCGCAAATCCACATGCGCATGGCGCAGGGCCAAGCCATATTCGCGGCGTAAAAATGGCAAATCGAAAGTGAGTCCGTTAAAAGTCACCAAAGCTTTGGCCTCATGTTCGATCTTTTTAAGCAGCGCGCGTTTTTTTGTCGGTTCATGCTCCATATACAATTCGCCTTGGAAATAAACGGCGATCGTCGTCGATTGACACTGGGGCGGGAAACCAAGGCCGGTGGTCTCGATATCTAAATAAGCGATAGAGTGTTTTGCGCTTTGAATGAGCGCGGGAAGAACACGCCACATCTCTGAGCTTTTTAAGAGGCCCTGGAAATAGCCGAACTCCTTTGCATCACGAGCCGCACGACTCTCTTCGAGAGCACGGGCGAGCTGCACGGCCTTTTTAGATCCAAAAATATCAGGAAGACGGGCATCGAGCTGATCCCAGGTGCGCAGCCCTTGAGCCCAAAGTCGCTCTTCGGTCTCAGGTCCAATTCCAGGCAGATGAACAAAGCTGCTGTCGAGCAAAGGTGACTCCCCCCAAAAGAGTTTCTGTTCTGAAACATTAGGGGGCTTGTCCAGAATCGAACTCTTATGTTATGAGCTTTGGAAACAAGGAGTCGGCAATGACACGCGCGTTGATTTTTTCCCTGGCCTTTTCGCCCCTACTCGGAGCTGCACCGGCTTGGGCACATGGCAATTTGGTCGAGCAAGCTCAAGGCGCGGGCGATGCCTGCCTGCAATATATGCTGACCAACGAAGAAAAGAAATTGGTCCGCCATTTTAAATCAGTTCTTACGGAACTGACCGGTGATGAGGTGTTTTCAGTCACCATCACGTTAGACGACGCACGCGTGTTGTCCTACAATGCGGCGGGAGTCGATGGCGCGGGCGATACATTTTCGTGGGCTTGCACTAAAAAATAAGAAGACCTATTTTCCCCGAACGCCTTTAAGTAGATCACCTAGAGTCCCAAAGCTCGCGGTCTTCTCATTGTTAACAGAAGAGCGCCAGCTTTCGTCTTCGTCATCTCGAGGTACCGAAAACGACAGTTTATGCGTCGTTAAATCAATCTTTTCGACACGTACACGAACTTTGTCGCCTTTGCGCTTGGTTTCATACTGGGCACCGTCAATCGCCTCGCGCCATGCCGAGCGCGGCAAGAGACCCGTCACTCCAGTGGCAATGCTCACAAAGATTCCAAAATTCTCGCGGTGCTCAATCGTTCCCTCGAATTGTGCGCCGATTGGAAAGTCGGACTCAATCGTGGCCCACGGATCGGTGGTGCTACCCCCCTGTTTCAGCGAGAAACTCAATTTCAATCGATCGCCCTCTTCACTGACGCGAATCAGTTTTACTTGCAATGTCTGTTCAAGATTTACGACCTCTTGCGGATGATTGATCCGTCCCCAGCTGAGTTCACTGATCGGAACAAGGCCTTCCACTCCGTTGGGCAAGCGAACAAACGCGCCGTATTTTTCGATGCGAAAAACCGTGGCCGAGAAAATCGTTCCGACTTCAGTGGTGCGCAGGAATTCTCCCTCACTGACTGCTCGATCTTGCTCTAAGAGTTTGCGCCGTGAGACCACCAAATCTCGGCCCCGTTCGAACTTGGTCACGATAAAAGAAAACTTCTTGCCGATATAATCGTCGTTGCTGACCACACGCCAATCCATTTGCGAAATCGGGCAGAATGCCTTTTGCCCTTGGATCTTAACGCGAAAACCACCCTTCACAGCCTCGAGCACTACGCCCTCAACCGGAAGTTCCATATCATAGGCGTCCTCAAGACTATCGGTTTCGGCACTCACTCCCCGCGAGCCTACCGCCTTCACCAAAATCTCACCTTCGCGCGCGCGGATCACGATCACTTCCACCATATCGCCAGTTTTTGGCGGAGTCGCCAGATCGAAGAGCATCACGGCGTCGGTGGGAGTTCCACTGGAAATAAAAGCCTCTTGCCCGTTAACGGCCAGCACTTCACCGCGAAATTTATCGCCCGCCCTTAACCCGCGGGCATTCACCGTCGAGCTGTTGAGCAATTGATCAAATTCATTTTGCGGCGGAGCTATATTGTCTTCTGCGAATAGGTCGACGGATTTTTTCTTTGCCAAGGGAACCTCGGCTTCTGAAAGTGCCAGGTTCCCTTTTCGGATGCAAGGCACAAATCCGAAAAGGGAAACGACCCCTTTAGAGGCCCCATTTGTCGATAAGAGAGCGTACATTGATGGACGATTCGCGCGCCCAGGCTATGGCGTCTTCGTCAGTAATTTTGGCGGGTGCGCCGCTGTCGACTTCGGTTGGACGACCGGTCACGCCGAGCGTCGGATCTTCGAGAACGGGCATCCAGTTTTCGATCATGGAATACTGAGCCTGACCCTTATGCACAACCGACTGAAGCAAGCGACGACCCTGTTTTTCAATCACGAACTGAAAACCGATCTGTGACTGATGATTCAAATGCAGGCGGGCTTCGTAGCTTTTGTCATCGAGCATCTTCATTTGTATGCGGCGTTCGGCACCCAAATGAGTGGTGACTATTACAAACAAGGCCTCGTCTTCGTAAATCAAAACACTTTTCAATTCAATTTGGGTGGCGATCAAATCGCCGCGGAACTTAGTGGAGTCAACGAAGAGTGGATTCCCTTTTTTCATTACCAGATCTCCGCTGCAAGTTCGAGATAGGCTTTTGCGGCGGCACAATTCGGAGCATATTTATGCACCGGACGATGGCGGTGATGCGCCTCTTCCACCGCGATGTTGTCAGGAATAAAGTTGGTGAATACACGCAAATCATATTTGTCGCGCACCTGTTGGATGACGTCGCGCACGATTTTGCGATCGCGGAAACGTGTGATGACCACACCGCGCACATCCACTTTGTAACCCAGACCGGCGCGAATATTTTGCAAGGTCTCTAAAATCAATTCGATACCTTTAAGCGAAAAATACTCGGGGCAAATGGGAATAATAATATCTTTCGACGCCAAAAGCGCGTTGACCGTCATCAAGCCCAGCGAAGGCGAACAGTCGATTAAAATAGAGTCATACTGGCGTTCGATCGCCTCAAGTTTGCGCCGCAAAATATGCTCTCGACCAAAATGAGCGGCCAATTGCATATCGATTCCGCTCAGCATAATCTCTGCCGGAATCATATCGATGCCAAACTCTTCCGAATGAACAATGACGTCTTCTATGGGTACCTGCCCCGCGACCACATCATAAATGGTCTTTTCAAACTCTCGGTCGGCGAAAACGGAGCGTGTCGCGGACGATTGAGGGTCTAAATCGATGAGCAGAATATTCTTGCCCTGCTTCGCCCAGCTTGCGGCCACGTTGACCGCAGTCGTGGTTTTGGCCACACCACCCTTTTGATTGATCACTGACACAATGGCCATTTTAGCCTCTCTGGTAGGTTGCACGCACGGTCGCCTTCCCATCATAGAAAACGGATGATCCAACTCACAAAGAGAATCATTTTATACTTGTTCAGACCGGACCAAGGTCCAAGCTGATTGGGCGTCGAAAAAGGCAATTTGGCCCCGACAGGTGATCAAACGCACCGACAGACGTGGAAAAAAGGTAAATTCAGAGCCGTACCGACACCGGAAAGCGAGTAAAACTCACTATTTAATTGGTGCGCGTTTTGCAAATTATCGATGAGAAGGAGTCCAACAATGACAAAATTTATCCTCATCATCATGACACTCACTTTCTGGGGCTCGGTATCAATGGCCAATGTTCCCGCGACGCAAGACGGCCTAACGGAGCAGTGCGAGACCGCGAAGGCATTTACAAATCATCTGAATCACTACTATGGCGATCTGAATGTTAAAGTCGATTTGTCCAATCCTGCCAAAGCGTCAACCATTCTCGACCAATTGAATCAGCTTGAGGACATCATGCAGGGTAAATACAGTCTGCCCGACGGCACTCTGAATTTAGTCGAGTGCACTCGTTGCGCTTGCATTGGTTGCATCCAATAATTTTTAAATCGATAAAAAAATCACCAGTTGAGGGTGTTTAAGATCAGTTTTTGTACTGGTGCCTGCGACAATACCTTCGCCGCCCCACCTTGATAATTTGCCGCAAATGCAAAGTTCACGGACTTACCAGTACCGACTTCACGCACGATAACCATTGGCTTTTTATCCACGTCTGCCATCAAAACGACCGACGGATTTTTGTCAAAGACCGTTAGATCTCCAAAATTCCAATCCGCAGTGATCGTAATCGGCGCGGAAATTCCGTCCAAAATCGGGTGTGACTTTTGCGCGGGATCGGGGATCAGAGTATGGGCTAAATTACTGTTAGATTGGTAATTGATCAAAATTAAATCTTTTAGCCCCTGAAGAAGTTTAAGATTGTTGAGCATGTAACCGCTCCACTGGGTGGCCATATAAGTGCCCCCACTGGTGACAAACGCCATAATCGCGGCTTGTCCGGCGGCCGGCATGTCCTTTTGAAACTCAGCCGAATTCAGCTGCAGAATTGCGTTGTAGCCACCCAGCGATTCTGTCCCATCAAATTCAAAATATTTTTTCACGGCGACTTGAACGTCTCCGCCCTCGGATTCAAGGTAAGCCTTTAAAGCATCAACACCGGTGTCTGGCGACTTGTCGTCGATAATCAGCAGACTTCCCGTTTTCGATAGAATCATTCTATTGGAGGTCGCATCTGCCATCGAGAATGGCAAAACCGTGCGTTTATTAAAAGTCGCTTGCGCAAACGTGGCGCCCATGGCTTTTGCGCCCTTGAGGACCGCATTTCTTAAATCCGATTTATCCAAAGTGGCTTTTGCTAGACTCACGCCGTCCATCAATGCGGCTTTGAAATTTACCGAGGAAAAATTTCCCCCGTCCATTTTCGAATTGCGCAAAGTCGCCCCACGAAAATCAGATCCACCGGCGTTGACGCCCATCAGGCTCGCGCCAATTAAATTGGCCGATTCAAAGTTCGCCTGCGTGAGGTTGGCTCGATCCAAAATCGCCGCTTGCAGGTTGACGCCAGAGAATTTCACGCCGGTGAGGTTGCTGCCGCTTAGGTC
>JAYVPG010000007.1:0-2852 GCA_043757545.1 Pseudobdellovibrionaceae bacterium | reverse complement strand
CCAATCTCAAGTCGACGAGATTCGCGCCATGTTTGTTTCATCACGTCGCCATGCCGACCGCGATTCAGCTATTTCCAAAGGCAAAAGTCTGGGGCGCTTCAGGTCTTGAAAAGAAGCGGAAAGATATTGCATGGACCAATTCTCTCACGGTAGATTCATGGCCCTACAAAGAATTCCTAGATGTCCTACAGTTGAACGGCGCACCTCACTTAAATGAAGTCGAGTTCTTTTATCGACCGACAAAAACGCTAATCACTACCGACCTTTGTTTCAATATGCACAGACCAAGTGGCTGGGCCGCGGGATTGGTCTTGCGCGCATTTGGAACCTACGATGGCTTTGCTTCAAGTCGTTTACTCAAAATCTTGGTTAAAGACAAAACAGCCTTCGAAAGATCCCTGGCCTCGATATTCGATTGGGATTTTAACGGTGTGATAATGAGTCACGGAGAAGTCATCTTAAAAGACGGTAAGCAAAAGCTGCGGCAAGCACTTAATGCCCGAGGATTCCACTTCGGAGATTAAGGCCCATAAGATTTTCTTAGCCATGACTTTCGTCCTTCTTACGACGCTGGTACTAATTTACATTTAATGGCCTGGTTCCGACCTGGCACCACATATCCGTTGCCTTCACAAAAATATTTTTGCATCTTCCTGCAACTATGAAAAAACTCAACGCGTTTTCCGTCCTCTTTGCGCTTTTAATTTCAGGCACATCGGCGTGGCCGCACAACAAATGCAGCGATCTTCTTTTGGGCCATCAAGAGTTGACCTCCGCCTTGAAAGAGGTCCGGACCACTCAAGACTCACAGATGGTTGTGTTGAGCGAAAATGCGGACCCGCTGGATCACACGGTGCTTGGACCCGAGGGTAAAGAAATTCTCGCAAAGCTCGACAATCTGATGGTTGGCCATCATGACGTTAAATTGGCCCTAGCCAGTGCGGTTCAACGTGCCGCGAGTGGAGCCAAAAATCCAAATCGCCCGATTGCTACAATCTTATTATTAGGTGTGACCGGAACCGGTAAGTCACTGACCGCAGAAGCATTGGCTGAAGCCCTCAATGGCGATCCCAACAAGAAGATCACTATTGATTGTGGTGAGGTTCAGTCTGACCATGAGATTGCTAAGATTACCGGTTCACCCGCCGGCTACGTCGGGCACGGTAAAACCGAGCCCCTGATCACTCAAGAAAAGCTCGACCAAGTGACCAGCCAACAGTACGGCGCCAATGTTGTGTTGGTGGATGAGCTTGAGAAAGGTGCGCCCGCGCTTCAGCGCTTGTTGCTTGGCATTCTTGATAAAGGTCAAATGTCCACGGGTACAAACGCGCAAGTTGATTTCTCGAACTCGATCGTCATCATGACCAGCAACCTCGGCCAGAGCCAGATGCAAAGCATCTTAGGCGCGGACAGCAAGCCCGCAATGGGTTTTAGTATTCCCAAAGTTAAGACTGAAGAATCTGAAAGAAATAAAGAACTCGAGCTCGATGCCGCAGCACGAGCCGCTGCAACTGCGGGCTTGTCCCCGGAATTTAGAAACCGCATCGACAAGACATTTGTATTCAAGCAACCGACTAAAGAAGAGTCGCTCAAAATGTTGAACATGTCGATGGCCGCCGCTCACCGTAAAGTGTTCTTGAGTGGCAACACCGCTCCTATCTTATTCCAGTTGTCCCAAGACGCTCGCGATTACATACTGAGTGATCAATATAGCCCAGAGTTTGGCGGCCGGAGCCTACGCCGCACCGTCGATGATATGATCGTGGCGCCTTTGATCAACCTGATTGCCGCGCAAAGCTTAAAAGCCGGCGATGTTGTCTCCGTCTCTTTGAACGGCAAACAATTCGCATTTAGAAAAGTGGCCAGCGGACTTTCGCAGACTGAGCTGGGGGCGCTCTATAAAAAACTTTACGGGATGGACCTCCCTCCTCTGAAAATTCGTTTGCCCGTGAGCAGTGGTAACGCCGCTGTATCCGACGACGAAGCCGCTGTCGATGACGGAACCGCTGAATTTTATACGAAGGGCCAGTTCTCGGTCTTAGTCGGCAGATTGATCCTGGAACAAGATGCGAACAGAAGGCTTTGGATGATTGGCATTTACACCATGCTAACGCCCGAACTCACGGACGACCAGTTTTTGACACTGCTCAAGTTAATGCCTGCGGGAAATTGGAGCGTTGGCTTCAAAAAAAGCGATCTACTTTCTGCGCAGATGAAACAAATGAAATTTGGCAACTGGGCGCGAATGGAAATCGAACCTGCTCCTTTGCGCATTTTTTGGTTCGGCATGAGCCGCCTTAAAACGCTTGCACACCGAAATCGAACCGAGATGACCTCTGCGATCGATCAGATGGTGAACGAAACACAGGCTGTCTTATCTAAAGCGGGGCTTTCGAATGAGTTTATCTCCCAGGTCTTGAGCATGCTGAGACAGCTGCACTCCACTGTCATGAACTTACCCGCGCCAATCGAGCCGGAGTGATAAGCACTGAATCATGGCGGAGAGCGGGGGATTTGCTGCGGCCCTCACGGATCGAGCGCAATGCGAATGGCTCAGACGGAAAGTGGCGGAGACTCTTACGCGAGACCATCGCGCCCACTCAATATTACCTCATAATATTAAATAGATAAGATATTAAAATTTATCATTGCGCTCTATACTGCAGTGCATTATCACAGACGCTTTGGCTGACATTAATGAACTATGGAAAGGTTCCCCATGAATAAATTGATTTATGCGCTCGTCATTCCTATGGCCTTGACGCTTTCTGCATGCAGCAAGGACTCAGACAACGTGAGCAAAGACAGCGATGGCAATTGTTCAGCGCTATTCGTTTCAGACTACAACAGCA
>JAYVPG010000006.1:0-36733 GCA_043757545.1 Pseudobdellovibrionaceae bacterium | reverse complement strand
TGCAAGGTAGGGGATGTTATAGGGGATGCCGCGAATCAGAGTATTTGAATAAAAGCGAATGGTCACGGATTCCAAATTGGCTGAGGTGGCGACAGGCTTGACCTCTGGTGTAACTACCCCAAATTTTTTCAATTTCATTCCGGGGCTAGCGGTACCGTATAAGACGCGCGCCAAAAACTTCACGCCTTTGATTTTGGTGATCTCAAGCAAGGCCTCGGCCTTGTCATCCGAGCTCACCACTAAGCGGTCGCCAATCACAAAGTTTTCGGCGAGGGGATCAAACTGGATCAGTGCCATGCGGTTTGTGGATTTTAAAATCTCGGCCCCAAACGCATGGGGCGAGAATAGAGCTATTAGAATAAAAACATGAAATTTCACGGCCATCTTATAGAATATTATTCTCGGATCAGCTGAATGTGTCAGGTCCAAATTCGAAACTACACGGTGGAAAAGACGCCATCAAATTGGTTGATTCGGGCTCTGGAGTAGAAATTCTGGAAGCATTCGGGTCTAGTTTTAATTTTTCTGGACCTAGCCTTTGTCGCGCATATTCGACGGGCTAAAGAGCAACACTCATCGCGGATTTTCGCGTTTAGACCCGACCTAAGCGGGCTATTTTCTAGAAATTCAGTCAAATTTGATAGGAGGAATGAACGATTATTCTCGGTTGAAGTGTTAAAATCACCATCGTTAATTTTCGCCCCAGCAAACCTTTAAGGTTCAATAGTTTGTTGAAAGATGAGGGCGATTTTGCGCGGGAAATTCTGGCGCAGAGCCCTTACTGTTGCTCGTCTGCGCGATTTTTATAACTTTGAAATAGGACTTAAATTCCGTGCAGCAAAAAATGGTCGGGGAGACAGGATTCGAACCTGCGACCCTCTGCTCCCAAAGCAGATGCGCTACCAGGCTGCGCTACTCCCCGAATCTGTGGACTCAAGTCCACACCTGTTCATTGAACTTGCGTGCAACACGCAAGCTATGCAATTCAAGAATTTGTGTCAAACGACGCCGCTTTGACGCGGCCCCATGCAACGCATAATTTTTCATTGCAATTTAACTGAATCATTTTTTTAATTAGCTATCTGCGTTGAATGAAACGTCGGTCGAGGAACATATTTGCCTAGCGGTAGTTATCAGGAAGAGACTAGACGCTAGAAAAGCAAACGTAGACCAAAGGCCAGAGAACACAACTTAGGATGACTTTGAAAACAGTAACACTTTTCAAAAAACAACAAGAAAGCAACAAAAGGAGTCTCTACATGAGAAGAATACTAGCAGCTGCGGCGCTTGTGGCATTCATGCCCACAGCACACGCACAAGATAAGGGAAAATCGGATTTCACGCACAATGCTGAATTCCGCGTTCGTGATACGTACGAGCAAAATGAGTCCGGCGATAAAAATTTAAAGCCTGCTCAGCATAACGGAATCAATCAGCGCTTCAAGTTAGGTCTCGGTTTTAAAGCCAATGAAAAGTTTTCGATGAACGCGACTCTCATTCAAGCTAGCGCTTGGGGAACTTCCGACACTCAGTCTGCAGTTGGTCATACCGGCGATCTCACTGGTGGCGAAGACGAGAACGTTATGACGGTCAATGAAGCTTACGGCACATGGATGATGTCAGAAGACCTCAATGCAAAGCTCGGCCGCATGAACTTCGGTTTCGGCGATGGCTCTGTCATGGCGGTCAACGACTGGGAACAGCAACCGAATGCATTCGAAGGTGTTCTCGTGAATTACGAGGCAGAGTTCGGACGCTTCCACGCATTTGCTTTCAAATATAGAGACCGTACGTTGGCTGCTACGCCGACGACTCTCACCAGCGATCCTCAGCACGACGCTTACGGTGTTGTTTTCGACTTGAAAACTATGCCCGAGTGGCTCAAATCCGTAAATGCATTCGTCATTCAAGACGTTGCTGACGGCGACACGGCAACCACTGCCGATTCGGCTGGCGTTCAGGGTAAACAAGGTACCAACGCTCTTCGCTACGGTGCGACTGGTAGCTTCGGTTTCTCGATGGTCGACCTCAGAGCGACTTATGTTGGTGTGACTGGCAAAGACTTGGATCAAGGTGTTGCCGCCCCCAATGACAAGCATGATATCAAGCAAAGCATGATGGAGGCTGAAGTCGGCGTAAATCTCGCAGCTTTCATGGGCAGCCGTTTGTATGTTGCTTACCACCAAGATTCGGGAACTAAGCCTACGGACGCTCTCAACACGACGACTTCTTCAAAGCACAACACCTACGATTCTTATTTCTATGACAAGCATGCAAATGCAGGTCTGATGGATATCGTTGGTTGGGGTAACTTGACCGACACTTCGTTTGGTTGGACTGGCAAGCCGATGGATTCAACTGATGTCGGTGTTGCTTATCACATGTTCGCTAAAACTGAAAAAGGCGACACGACCAGCGCAGCTACGGCTTCAACCGCCGGCACTATGGGTAGCAATTTGTTCAGCGGCGGAACTGCTAAGGGCAAAGGCAATCTTGGTAACGAAGTCGATTTGTGGGCGAATCACAAGTATGACGGCGGTTTGATGATGTCTGCGCGCCTTGGCATGTTTATGCCCGGCAATGCCTTCAAAGACATCACGGCTACTGACACACGTAAAGACACCATCACTCAACTTTCTGTTGAAGGTAAATGGACGTTCTAACTCATTAGAAGCATTCGGGAGCCGGGCAGCCGGCTTCGAGTTCTTGAAGAGCCGGCACAGTGCCGGCTCTTTGCTTTTCAGCAGCCCGTGGTTGTGTCACAGTTGTCTAGATGGGTAATTTTTCCTCTCTCTTTCCTAAGAACGTGTTGGCCTTCCTGTTGATCGTGGGTGGCATGGCGTTCATCATCGTCAGCCGACCTCTGCATTCCGTTTGTGATTCGCAAATGGAGGTCGTGAACAAAAACGAGCAAAAGCTTCTCTTTAAAGATCCAAAAAGCAAAATGGTGAAGACCACCAAATACGAAACTCTGCGCGACCACTGCAAGGCGACCAACAATCCCGGCGGATGCTACGAATTTTTCCAAGAAATAAAGGTGATGGTTCATGATTTGCGGACCCTCTCGAGTGAATGTGCGTCGGCAATCAGTGGAACTAGCGAGTACAAGCGAGCCCTTTGGGAGCCGATTGAATTGCTGGTTCGCCTGGCTTGGGGGGAGGCTCCACCGGCCTCTTACAGTGTTAAAATGGGATGGCTTGAAATCGCCGACGTTAGTCTTTTTTGTCAGCTCAAGGAGCGGATTACTTTTTTCTATGGAGCCTCGTCCTATGAGGCATTTCGTGAGCGGATGATGCAAGAGTTGCCCGGCGCGAAAGATCTCTCGCGCAATCAGGTGTGGGATCTTTCGATTTTTTCTGAGAACTGTGGACGCTACCCTTAAGATTCGCTCAGTCTAAGATCGAGCCAGATTTCGTTGAGTGCCCAGCCCTCTAAAACCGTCGACTCGTGCCGAGAGCGCACTTCAACAAGGGCCATTTTATCCATTTGAGTTTTGATCTCCATGACCCAGTCATTGGGATTTAACCCAAAGTCGCTTAAACGCTGCCATAAAATTCCGAGATTGATCACTCTATTGCCTCCTGGTTGTTTGCCCTTAGACAATGCAAGTGGGCACTTGAGCGAATGGCCAACTCATGGGAGTTTGATGTCCGGATAACGGATTCGGACGGACAAGCGTCCGGAAAGGCGAGCGATGAAAAAGCGAGACTTGATTTTGTTTTTTGGCCTGGAGATCTTTGCGATCGTATTGGCGGTCGCTGCGTTTTCTATGCTGGACAACAAGATTTTAGCGGGCGGCTTAGCGGGCGGATATTTTCTGCTTTCGGGAATTTTTATGCTAGCGCGCGCGAATCAGTGGCCGCGGAAATGGATGTCACTCACTTGGTACGTTCTGCTGGTGAACGTTTTTGTGATAACGCTACCAATGTTGGTTTCGCGCTTTTTGCATACAGATTTGGCATTTGAAGATGTCCGCATTCTGGGCGTGCCAGCGCCCGTCTTTCATAAAATTTCGTCTGTGGTATTTAGCGTGTTGATGGTTTCGACTGTAATCGATTGGCTGAGAGTCGCATGGGCCACAAGAGTGCAGCCCATAGCTAAAAATTGAAAACTACTCGAGAGTAAAAGGCTTCGCCGAGATGGTCTCGGGACGCTCGAAAGAGTCGTAGGCCTCTGTGCCATTGGGCAAGAGCGCTAGGCTACGTGCTTTGCGAACAGCTGCGGCGGCTTTCTTTTGCTGTGCCGAGCTCAATTTACTGATGCGAGAGGGCACGATTTTGCCACTCTCCATAATGAAGCGACCTAGGGTCACCGGGTCTTTGTAATCAAATACGAAATCTGCGGGGTAGTCGGGGCGAAATTTAGAACGGTAGTTCTTCTTCATCCCTTTGCCGTCGCCAGCGTCCATATCTCCGCCGCGATCATCGCGATCGCCGCCACGTCCGCCTCTGTCGCGATCGCCACCACGTCCGCCGCCTCCGCCAAAGCTTCTGTCGCCGCGATTATTTTTGTCGTCTGAAGAGTGTCTGTCCATTCGTTTCACCTTTTCTTAGTAAAGCCACGTAGATATATTACGCTTTTAGGTTGCCAACAAGTTCCTTTTTATCTATAGATCCCTTTTGCCCAAAACTTGTTTACGGAGTGCCTAATGCCGCGTTGTGAATTAACAGGGAAATCCCCTGAAGTGAAGAACTTAGTCAGCCATTCGAATATTAAAACCAAGTCGGTAGCGATCCCGAATGTTCAACAAAAACGACTGTTTAGCACTCTCTTGGGAGAGATGGTTAGCCTGAAAATGGCGACTTCTACGATCCGTTCAATCGATCATATGGGCAGTTTTGATAAATTTGTTCTCAATCAGCCGGCAGGAATGCTCTCGAAACGGGCTATGAGCTTGAAGACTCGTATGTTGAGAAAACTGCGCGGACAAGCTGGAACTAAGAAGAAAAAGGCGGAGTAGATGAAGATCCCGAATAAATTAAAATTGAAGATCAAAAAAGGTGCGACTGTGCAGGTTGTGGCCGGCGCTGAAAAAGGGAAAAAAGGTACGGTTCTCGATGTGAACGCCGTGAAAATGACGGTTCGAGTACAGGGCATTCGTATCCAGACTCACTTTGATAAAAAAGAAGGCCTGCTTAAAAAAGAAGGTCAAATCCACTATTCGAATTTAAAGCTTGTTGAGGCCGCCGCGTCTCAAAATAAGGCAGCCGGAAAAGCAAAAGCTAAATCTGGTGCCGCAAAAAAAGCTACGACTTAGATCTACTTCTTCCGATAGGGACTATATGTTCAGACCTATTATTTCTGGTCTAAATTTAATGGTCCTTCTCTCGGCACTTTTTTTGGGTGTCACCGCTCATTGCGAAGCCTCCGAAGAGTCTGAAACAAAAATCTACTGGTTATGTAAAAATAAAAAAGAAGTGCGCACGATTCGTGTTCAGGTGAATCCCAAGAGTCGGATTTGCTCAACTCTCTATTCAAAATTGGGTGAAGAGAAAGTTGTTGGGTCGGGTCGAAATTACGATAGCTGTGTTGGATTTCTGACGAGTATCAAAGCCAATTTGGGGAACTCAAATTGGACATGTCGAGATATTAGCTCTACCAAAATCACCGCAATGACGGAATAATTTCACATGAGCCGGGATCGCTTTCGTATTGGCATGGCGCAGATGACGTCTACCGATCGCACAGATTTAAATTTGCAGATGGTTAAGGAGCTTTTTCTTAGAGCGACAAGTCAGGGCGCAAATTTAGCGGTGTTTCCTGAAAACACTCTCTATTTTCGAATTCAGTCGGGCTCCTCAATTCTAGGTTTAAAGTGGAATGGTTTGGAAATGAATGAGCTGCAGAAGCAGGTCGATCTTCACTCCACATCTCTTATGCTGACGACTCCTCTACAAGATGACGCCGGCAAAATGCGCAATACGACCGTGTTGTTTCGGCGGAATCAAAAGGCTGTTCGCGTGTATTCGAAGATTCATTTGTTCGACGTGGATGTCGAGGGTGCGCCGGCGGTTCGTGAGTCTGATTTTTTTGCCGCGGGAGAGGCACCTCAGACGGTTGAAATTGACGGATGGAATATTGGTCTGAGCATTTGCTATGACTTGCGTTTTGCCGAGCTTTATTTGAACTATGCGCAAAAGGTGGATTTGATTTTAATTCCCTCCGCATTTTTAGTTCCGACGGGCGAGGCGCACTGGCATGTGCTGATCCGTGCGCGGGCAATTGAGGCTCAGTGCTATGTTGCGGCCCCGGCTCAGAGTGGGGAGCACCGATCTGAGGGTGGGCAGGTGCGCAAGACCTATGGCCATTCTTTGCTGGTCGATCCTTGGGGACGGATTGTGTCGGAAGTGCAAAGCTCCCCTGAGATGCTCGTCGTCGAAATGAATAGGGACGAGATTGTGCGGGCGCGGCGGCAAATTCCGATGGCTGGGCATCGACGTCTGAAGTGATGCCATGTTGAGAGTTGGCCGGTTTGTGGTAGGCTTAGGGAGTGAGGTTAAAATGAAAATCACCGGACTTTTATTTTTGGGACTATTGGCGATCGCGAATTTTTCGGCGTTTGCGGAGGACATTAAGGACGATGTGGATCGTGATCCGGCATCGACGATGTTGGCCCCGGCCGGTAAGCGCACCTATCCGGGTGGCGGCGATGAGGAAGATCTGCAAGTGCAAAATCGTATTCCCGAGGCGGCCTTGAAAACGGATCCGCGCAGTTTGCAGCGTGAAGTTTATAAGGGTCTTTATAACCAAGAACTTAAGGACGAGCGGCAAGAAACTGTGGAAGAATAATGCCTATTTTTTTGGCCATCACTTCTCGCGGCTTGCTAGAGCCACTGGCTGCTGAAATTGAATCACTGAAAGTGAAGAGAGTAAAAAAAGGCACGGACTCAGTTGAGTTCGAGGGCTCGTGGGCCGATTTGTATCGCGTCCATCTCTATAGCCGACTGGCCACGCGAATTTTAATGCCGGTCAGTGATTTTATCGCTTACAACCAGGACGACTTGTATTCTGGGGTGTTTAAAAAGCACGATTTCACAAAATATATTCACCCGCGCCAGACTCTGCGAATTGAAGCGCACGTCCGCGAGCACAAGAATCTCACCGATCAGCGATTTGTGGCGATGAAGGTGAAAGACGCCGTGGTGGATCAATTTTATAAGAAATTTGACGAGCGGCCGAGTGTTGGCGACGAAGAGACTGCGGATCTGCGCATTGTGGTGCGTATTGTTCGCAATGAAGTTTCGCTGGCGATTGATCTGACCGGCGAATCGCTTTCTTACCGTGGCTATCGAAAATTTATGGGTGAAGCTCCTTTGCGGGAGCATGTGGCCACCGGATTGGTGCGACTGGCGAAATGGTCACCGGCGATGCCATTAGTGGATCCGTTTTGTGGTTCGGGCACCATTTTGATAGAGGCCGCGTTGGATGCGCACGGGTATTCGGCGCTCAAGCGTCGGCGCAGTTTTGCATTTGAAAAATTGTTGAACTTTCAAGAGTCGGTCTTTCAGGAGCTTAAGAAGGACCTTCCGCGCAAGGCGCCTCCGGCGCAGCCATTTATTTTTGGCTATGACAAAGATGCACATGTTTTGGAAATGGCGCGCTCGAATGCGCGTGCGGCGGGTGTTGAGGATTGGATTTCATTTGAGCAGTGTGATGTGGCGAATCTTAAAGCGCCCTCTGGTGTTGCGCCGGGCATGATTTTGACCAATCCTCCCTATGGCGAGCGTCTTGAAGACACTGAGACTGCAAAAAACTTGATGACGACGTTTGCGAAAACCTTGAAGACAGAATTCAAAGGTTGGGACTGTTGGATTTTGAACGGCAATCCCGAAGCGATCACCGGATTAAAATTGAAAGCGAAACTTAAAATTCCAGTTTGGAATGCACAAATCGACTGTCGCCTATTAAATTATCCAATCACTTGAGTGAAATCGAGACGTGGGAAGAGCGGATCACCTTTGCGAATGGCAGAGCCTTCTTTGAGCACCGGCCATTTTGCGAGATCCGACCATTCGCTTTTCTCGACGCCTAAGCGTGAGAGCAGGTCCGTGGTTTTCCGGGGCATGACTGGGCCAAGTAGCGTAGCGGTTATGCGAAGGACCTCAAGAGTTGTTGCGAGCACGTGACCGGCCTCACTGAGATTGTCTTTCGCAAGCTTCCACGGGGCTTTTTCTTCGAGGTAACGATTGGCAGCCGATAAAACTTGAATGATATGCTCAAGTGCATAGCTCGGGCGGAAGTCTTCGACTTCTTTTTTCACCAGTGCGGGCAATTCGAGAGTTTTAGCTTTCAGTGCACTTGAGAGCTCATCGTCTTTAGTGAAAGGTGGACGCTGACCCGCAAAAAATTTCTCAACTAGGTTCGTGGAACGACTGAGCAGGTTGCCAAAGTTATTGGCGAGTTCACTGTTCACGCGCGCTTGGACAAGATCAAGGCTGAAAGGCGCATCATTTCCCATGTGAATATCGCGAATTAAAAAGTAACGTAACTCATCCAGTCCGATCATTGCGGCGATATCCGTCGGGTTGACCACGTCGCCTTTGGATTTGCTCATTTTGGCATTGTCTTTGTTGAGCACCCAGCCGGTGGCGAACACCCCACGTGGGAGAGGAATGTCTAACGCGAGAAGCATCGTCGTCCAATACACGCAGTGAGTGGTAAGGATGTCTTTGCCAATCAAGTGAATCGGACCGCTATCCGTCCACCATTTTTTAAAGTCGGCGGCGCGCTCTTTTTGCTCGAGACCCACGGCCGTCGCGTAATTTAAAAGTGCGTCGAACCAAACATAGGTGACATATTCACGGTCGAAGGGGATTTCAATTCCCCAGCTCAGGCGCGCTTTGGGCCGACTGATGCAAAGATCACCGAGCTCCTGGCGCAGAAAACCGAGCACTTCATTTTTTCGGTAGTCGGGCTGGATGAATTTGGGATTCTTTTCGATGTAATCGATCAGTTTCTCGCGGTATTTTGACATCCGAAAAAAGTAATTCTTCTCTTGAATTTTGCTCACCGCGGCCCCGGTGGGACTCTTGCCGTCGACCAGATCCTTTTCCGTGTAGAAAATCTCTTCGGAAACCGAGTACCAACCTTCGTAAGTGTCGGCGTAGATTTCACCCTTGTCATATAATTTTTGTAGACAGGTTTGCACCACTTTTGCGTGAACTGGTGAGGTCGTGCGAAAGAAAATATCATTGTCGATGTCGAGGCCGGCCCAGGTTTTTTTAAAATTCTCCGCCATTTCATCGCAGTGTTGAAGAGGGGGAACCCCGCGCTTTTCTGCGGCTTGCTGAACCTTTTGTCCGTGCTCATCGACGCCGGTCAGAAATAAGGTTTCTTCGCCAAAGAGTTTATGAAAGCGCTTCAACACATCAGCTGTGATCGTGCAATAGGCGGTGCCCAAATGAGGTTTGTCGTTCACGTAGTAAATCGGCGTCGTGATGTAGAAAGGCTTCATTTCAGGTTACTCACTTTGAATTTCAGATTCTAAGCCGAGATGTTTAAGAATACGACGAACTTGTTTGATGAGTGAGGGGACATTTTTCAAACTGGCCCGCGTTTTCAGATCGGATTTGATATCTTGCAGTGGAAAACCGCCATACTGCCCGGGCTTGGTAACGGATTTGCTGATAGCACTTAATCCACCCGCATGAACCTTGTCGGCAATCGTGATGTGACCTTGAATGGTGGTACGTCCACCGAAAACGCAGTAGCTACCAATGGTGACGGACCCGGCGGTAATCATGCCACCGGTGATCAACGTATTTTTACCAACCAAAATGTTGTGACCGAAGTGGCAATGATTGTCGATCTTCGTACCCGCGCCGATGCGGCTATCGAGAAATGTTCCACGATCGATTTGCACGCCCGCGCCAATGTGCACGCGGTCTTCGACCACGACGCGGCCATAGTGTGTGATGCGGTAGTGATTGAACTCTTTGTCTTGGGCGTAACCGTAGCCCTCGGTGCCGATTGTCGTATGGGGGTGGATTTCGCAATCCGCGCCGATCTCACAGGAGTGACCGATAAACACCAAGGGATGAATATGCGTCCGCGCGCCGACCTTTACGCCGGGCTCAAGGATCGTGTTTGCGCCGATCACGCAGTCTTCGCCGATCACGCAGTCGTCACCGATCGCGGCTCCAGGTCCAACGCTACATCCGGCCCCGAGTCGGGCGCTGGGCGATATCACTGCCCGCGGATGAATCGCCTCCCCGCGAATGAGGATTTTGCCGCGGGTTTGCGGAAAGAAGCGTTTGGCGACGAGGGCCATGGCCAGCTGCACGTTGGGTGTCACGATGAGATTTGTGACCTGAGCCGGTACGAGGGCCTCTAAACTCGGGCTGACGACCCAGGTTTTGGCGGCGGAAAGCAGAGCTTCTTGAAATAGGGCGGCACTGGAAACGAAAATCATGCTATCGGCTTTGGCGGTCTGAGCGGCCTGTAGGTCGTGTATCGCAAAGTCTTTGGATCCGCGCACCTGACGGAGCAGATCCGGAAAATTTTCCACTATCTCGTGAATCTGTAGAGACATGTCGGGCCTTTCAGAAGCAAACAGTTCCAATGTGGAAATACCTAATCGTGGCTATGCTTTGCATTCGTTCATGCCACTTTAGGTCCTAGTAATTCAAGGAAATTTGATGTAAACAACTGGCTTTTGAGATGGAGACACGAATGCCACAAAAGACTACGGGAAAAGCTGCGGCTTTGAAAGGTGCAAAGTCTGCAGCCAAGTCGGCGAAGACGAAGCCCACCAAAGCGGCGCCAGTGAGCGAAATGAAAATTAAAGAGGTTCTTTCGACTAAGGCTAAGCCTATGAATGGTAAGGCTAAATCGGCCCCCTTGGGCACTGCAGTGATGGTTGCGCCGGTCACCAAGACGTTACCTAAGATTCCGCCAAAGATGCCGGTGAAGGCGGTTGCTCCGCCGACTCCATTGATCGAAAAAGCCAAAGCGGCGCTGAAAAAAGTGAACAAAGTGGCAGAGACTACGCCGGTTGTTTCCAAAGCCAAGAGTCGTAAACTGTTAATTCAAATCAAAGCGGGTGAGGCTGCGTCAGCGCTGCTGGCGAAGTGGGTTTCGCTCAATAAAAAGGCAGATCAGATCACCGCCAAGCCGTATAATATGAAGGCGATTTTCGAAGAGAAGACGGCAATCATGCACAAGGTCTTAGGTTGGGGCTATATTTTGACCAATCGCAATGACCGTTTGGAAGTTTTGTTTAAAGATGGCATAAAATATCTAATCTCTAACTACAAACCCTGAAAGAAGTAGGATTATAGAGCTCTATGGCCAAAGATGACCTAGCCCAGCTTGAAGGTGAAGTTTCGGATGTCGGTGCCGGCGGACAGTACAAAGTGATGCTCGAAAACAAAGTCGAGATTTCAGCAAAACTTTGTGGAAAAATGCGCCGCTTTAATATTCGGGTTGTTGTCGGAGACAAGGTGACCGTAGGCGTTTCGCCGTATGACCTCACCCATGGCCTGATCATGTATCGCCACAAATAAAAAATATGCTTTCATCAAATGCCTACATTTCAAAAAGAGTTCCAGGGGTTGGTCCGCGTTCGATCGAGGCCGTATTGGCTTTGCATTCCGAGGGCGCAACGGTTCCGTTTATGGCGCGTTATCGCAAAGAGAAAACGGGGAACCTGGACGAAGTTCAGATTCGTCACGTCTTAGAAGGCAACGAAGATTATAACACCATCTTGCAGCGCCGTGATTTTGTGCTTAAGGAAATCGAGAAGCAGGGAAATCTGAGCGAACAACTTAAAAAGAGCCTGAACGAATCTTGGGATTTGAACGAGATTGAAGAGATTTATCGGCCGTTTAAGAAAAAGAAAAAATCAAAGGCCGCTTTGGCGCGTGACGCTGGGATTGGTCCGCTCGCGGATTGGATCTGGGCGTTGAGTCATGGTGAACTTCAAGATGCGACCACCCTTGAAGTCAAAGCTAAAGATTTTATATCTCCGGCCAAACTCTATGTGACTTATGATGAAGTTTTGCGTGGAGCTCAGCATATTTTGGTTGAGCGGGTTTCGAATGACCTGAGTTTGCGGCAACAGGTGCGCGATGAGTTTTACAATAATGGAAAATTGAAATCCGTGAAGACGGCTGAGTTTAAATCTCACTCGAAGTACGACATGTATGCGGATTTTACGGAGTCGATTAAGGGTCTTGATTCGAAGAAGGCCTCGCATCGCTATTTGGCACTTCGCCGAGGCTGGCAAGAGGGCGAGTTGAAGGTCACTATGGAGGCCGACGAAGAGGCTCTTCAGCGTAAGTTTGAGGTCCTTGCGATCACTGCGGAGACTCAGGCTAAAGAGTTTATGAAGACGGTGGCAAAGACAGCGCTGACAGTTCATGTGATTCCTTCGATTGCCAACGAGCTGCACACTCAGCTGAAAGAACGTGCGGATTTAGATGCAATTTTGGTTTTCGCGGAGAATGTTCGTCGTGTGTTAATGTCGTCTCCGTTTGGTCCCAAAGTTGTTTTGGGAGTGGATCCGGGGTTACGTACGGGTTGCAAGGTGGCGTTGATCGATAAGAGCGCTCACTTTATTTCGCATACCGTTTTGCAAATGCTGGGAGACGATGCCAAGGCGAAAGCTAAGGCGCTTTTTGGCGAGGCCTTGCAAAAAATTAAAATTGAGGCGATTGCGATCGGCAATGGAACGGGTGGACGGGAAGCCGAAACCTTTATTCGGGGTGTTTTGAAAGAGCTCGCCATGGAAGTGCCGATCATTATGATCAGCGAGAGCGGTGCCAGCGTCTATTCGGCATCCGATGTGGCGCGCGAGGAATTTCCGGAATTGGATTTGACAGTTCGCGGAGCGATCTCGATTGCGCGCCGGTTACAGGATCCTTTGGCGGAGCTGGTCAAGGTCGAGCCAAAGAGCATTGGCGTTGGGCAATACCAACACGATGTGAATCAGAATAAATTGAAGAAGTCGCTAGAAGATGTAGTTGAGTCTTGTGTGAATCAGGTCGGAGTCGAACTCAACACGGCCTCGAGTTCACTTTTGCAATATGTGTCGGGCATCGGGCCGGTTACGGCGCGCAATATTGTTGAGTATCGAAAGCAGCATGGATTATTCAAAGAGCGTGACGAGCTGCTCAAGGTTCCCCAGTTCTCGACGAAAGTCTTTGAACAATCGGCCGGATTTTTACGAGTGGCGGATGGCAAAGTGATGCTAGACCGCACGGGCATCCACCCGGAGCGCTACTCGGCGGTTCGCGAGATGGCGGGTGAGCTCGGCGTGACTGTCTCTGCGTTGCTTGGCGGCGGCGCTGAGAAGCTTAAAACGTTGCGTGAGAAATGGTCGACACTCATCGGTGAGTTTACTTTTGACGACATCGTTCGCGAACTGGAAAAGCCGGGGCGTGATCCTCGCGATATGTTCAAGGTTTTTCAGTATCGGGACGACATCCATGAACTTAAGGACTTAAAGGGTGGAATGATTTGCCCGGGTATCGTGACCAATGTGACGAACTTCGGTGCCTTTGTGGACATTGGAGTTCATCAAGACGGCTTGGTTCATATTTCTGAACTTAGCCATCAGTTTGTTGAGGATCCGCGCAAGGTCGTTGCGCCTGGCGATCAGGTTCAGGTCAAAGTTTTAGCTGTGGATTTGGACAAGAGTCAGATTTCTTTGACGATGAAGCTGGAAGAAAAGCCGAAACCGGCTCCGCGTCCTCCTGCTGAGGCGCGTGCGCCTCGCGGTGAGGGTAAGGGTGGTCCACCGCGGCCGCGCAAGCCAGGGCCGGGCGGACCGCGCGATGAAAAACGTCAAGATGCAAGACCGCAACAAAAAGGTGGGGGCGGCAGTCGTCCGCAGCCGCGGCCAAATAATAATCAACAACAACAGCCGAAGCGGCCTGAGAAAAAGCCGTTCAATAATCCATTTGCTGCGTTAACGGGAATTAAGAGCGAGTAGTCGATCCGAGACTTCGCAAAAGCCCTCGCCTTCCGCCTTTTTGGCGATGAAGCTGGGCTTGTGCTTGAGACGTGGCAAGAACTCCTTAATATTGGCGACCGCGAATGAGTTGGGGAAGAATTCGAACATCGGTTCATCGTTGGGTGAGTCGCCAACAAATATGCAATCGGTTCTCATTTTGGCCTCATCCATCGAAAATTCTTGTGCAAGATATTTGCGACAAGTGGAGAGTTTGTCGTACTCACCAAACCATCCGTTGACGTGGATGTTGGAAACTTTGGCCATTGCGCCATTCTCTTCGAAAATTTTTACGATTTTATCAATCTTAGCTGTGCTCAGTGGTTTAACGTCTTCGGCAAAATCGATGGCCAGATCGAAGAGGCGTGCAAATTGGTCCGACGCGACGGCGCATCCCGGGACCTGTGCGAGTGCCTGAGTCCGAATTGTCTTTAGCATTTCGCGATCCGCCTTACGTGCAGATTTGGCGCGGGCGAAGTGACGTTTCATTTTTTGATTCTGCAAACTGAAGTAGAAAGCCCCATTTTCGCCAACGACACCGTGTACGGGCCAAAGTCTAGCAATCAATTCGCACCAGCCGGCGGGACGTCCAGTGACGGGAACGATGTGGAGTCCGGATTTTGCGAGCTTCCATAAGCTTGAATAGCTCTCTGAAGGGAGCTGGCCATGCTGGGTTAACGTCCCGTCGATGTCAGTCAACACCACGCGAATCGAGCGCTTATTAAACTCAGAAACTGCTTTCATAGTGCTTCATACCGCCCAAGACAGAAGCATTGAGTCAAGAAAAAACGATTGAAACATTTTGTCATTGGGTCCAAATCTTAAAACATATGTCTAAAAATATCGGTAAGAAATTAGTGATCGTTGAGTCCCCGACCAAAGCCAAGACCATCCGTAAGTTCCTTCCTAAAGAGTACACGGTGGAATCTTGCATGGGCCATGTGCGTGATCTTCCGCAGTCGGCGAAAGATATTCCTGAAAAATATAAGAAGGAAAAGTGGTCGAACCTCGGCGTGAATGTGAACGATGAGTTCACTCCTATTTATTGTGTGCCGAAGACCAAAACGCGAATTGTAAAAACTCTGAAGGACATGCTGGTGGGCGTGGATGAGTTAATCCTAGCGACAGACGAAGATCGTGAAGGAGAGAGCATTAGCTGGCATTTAGTGGAAGTGCTTAAGCCTAAGGTTCCGATCAAGCGCATGGTGTTCCATGAGATCACCAAAGAGGCGATCACTGAAGCCTTAGGGAAATTTCGTAATATCGATGAGAGCTTGGTGCGTGCACAAGAGGCGCGGCGAATTTTGGATCGCTTGGTGGGCTACTCAATTTCACCTCTGTTGTGGAAAAAAGTAACCTATGGATTGTCGGCCGGACGGGTACAGTCGGTAGCAATGTGTCTGATCGCGGAGCGTGAGCACGAGCGGTTGCGTTTTAAGAAGGCGCAGTATTGGAGTTTGAGCGCGGAAAATGAAAAAGACGGGACGAAATTTGAGAGTCGTTCATTTGCCCTCAAAGGTCAGCGTGTTGCCAGTGGTAAGGATTTTGACGACAAAACCGGAGCTTTGCTCGCGGACAAAAAAGGTCAGACGGTTTGGCTGAAAGAAAAGGATGCCAAAGAGTGGTTGGCCAAGTTGGATGGCGAAGCTTGGACGGTTACCGACGTCGAAGAGAAACCGATTTCGCGTAAACCGGCAGCTCCATTTATCACTTCAACTTTACAGCAGGAAGCCAATCGTAAACTTGGGTTCACCTCGCGTGAAACCATGGAGATGGCGCAAAAGCTCTACGAGCGTGGATTTATCACCTATATGCGTACGGATTCTCCGAATCTCTCCGCGCAAGCGGTAACCGCGGCTCGCGAAGGCATTCAAAAACTATATGGAAAAGCTTATTTGCCAGATCAGCCACGCGAGTATTCGGCGAAAAAGATAAAGGGTGCGCAAGAGGCCCATGAAGCTATTCGTCCTGCCGGCACAAGTTTTCAATTGCCGGAAGAGAGCGGTTTGAGCGGAGGTATGCTTAAACTTTATGAATTGATTTGGAAGCGCACGGTTGCCAGTCAGATTAAAAACGCAGAGCTCAAACAAATGAGCGTCAAATTTAAAGTGGGCGACGCTGTGTTTTCCTCTTCTGGATTGACGGTTGAATTTGCGGGATTTTTAAAAGTTTACGTTGAGGAAAAGGAAGAGGATTCGACGGACGAAGCTGAGGCCAATTTGCCGAAGTTGAAGGTCGGCGATAAAATTTCTTGTCTTAAGCTCCAGTCCAACGATCACGAGACCAAGCCTCCGGCCCGCTTTACAGAGGCGAGCTTGGTGCAGACGATGGAAAAAGAAGGCATTGGCCGTCCGTCGACTTACGCCACAATTATTGGCACTATTCAAGATCGTGGCTATGTACGTAAAGTTGGAAACGCACTGATTCCGACGTTCACTGCACTTGTGGTGGCTAAGTTGTTGAAAGAAAATCTACCTGATTTTGTCGATTTGGGTTTCACCTCAGAAATGGAACGATCGCTCGATACGATTGCACAAGGCGATTTGGATTATGTGAAGTATCTGACCTCGATTTATTTTGGTGATCGTGGTTTGAAAAACCAAGTCGAGACCCAAGAGAAGGCCATCGACGCTGAGAAGTCGCGCTCGATTCAACTCGAAGGTTTGGCAGATTTGAGTTTTCGTATTGGAAAATACGGGGCGTATGTTTGTCGCACGGTCGTCGGCGAGAAAGAGGTCTGTGCGTCTTTGCCGGAAGCTCAAGTGCCAGGCGACATGACCCTTGAAGCGGCGAACAAGCTGATCGATCAAAAAATTAACGGTACGGATGCGCTTGGCAAAGATCCGAAAACAGGATTGTCGGTTTTTGTTTTGACCGGTCGATATGGTCCCTACGTGCAGTTGGGTGACAACGATTCAGAGTCGTTGAAGCGGATGGCGATCCCGGCGACAATGCCTCCTGAGACTTTGAAGCTCGATCAGGCTTTGCTGCTGCTCGAATTGCCTAAGTTGCTCGGTCCGCATCCCGACAGTGGAAAAGATATCAAAAAAGGACTCGGTCGCTTTGGCCCCTATGTTGTGCATGAGGGCGACTATCGTTCGATTCCGCGCACCGAGAATATTTTTGAGGTTGATCTTAAGCGAGCCCTTGAGTTGTACGCGCAGCCGAAAAAGATGCGTGGTCGCTCGGCTCCGCTCAAAGAGCTTGGCATCTATCCAGATACTAGTGAGCCGGTTCAGGTGTTTACTGGAAAATATGGTCCCTACATCAAGGTGGGCGCTAAGAACATTTCTTTGACTGAAGACATGAAGATCGAGGATTTGACACTTGAGGCGGTTTTGCCACTGATTCGCGATAAGATCGGAACGGGCAAAAAAGCTGCGAAAAAAGCACCCAAAAAGGCAGCGAAGGTAGTCGCTGAGAAGCGTGTGACGAGTGAGCCCAAGGCTGCTGTTGCGGTTCGTACAGTTTTAAAGAAGGCGCCAAAGACCGCAAAGCTCGCAAAAGCCCCGCCTGCTTGACATTGCGGGCATAAGTCCTTAGCTCTTTTCTATGTTCAAAGGGCTGACCCGGTCGCGTAAAACCAAAATGCAGCTCGAGCTTCCGCTGGAGCGCAAGAGAGAGCCCGATCGCGGTTTCGAACACGGCGGGCGCAGTTTTTATTTTTTCGACTTTGACGACAATGTGGCCTTTCTGACCACTCCCATGTTTCTCTTTCATCGCGACACTCGGTCTGAAATCCAAATTAGCAGTCGTGAATTTGCACAACACAGTGGCGCAATTGGAAAAAGTGGTGTGTTTGCCGAATATCAAATGAGCTATGAACCCACTCAAGGCTCATTTCGCTGTTTTCGCGACAAGGATCTTTCGCTCTTAGAAAAATTATTGGGCAAGCGGCAAATGTTTGTGCAGGATTTGGCGGCTTCTTTAGGTTTGCCGGATGTCCAGTGGAAGGGTCCGTCTTGGAGTTGCTTTTACCATGCGGTTTTTAACGGACGTCCTGTTGCGCTGATCACCGCGCGCGGCCACCATCCTCGCACCATTCAGGCGGGGATAACTCTGTGGGTAAACGAAGGTCACCTTCCACACGAGCCCAATTATCTAGACATCTATCCAGTCAGCCATCCTGAAACGAAGAGTCGATTGCAGATGGAAGGCAGTGAATCGATTCCCCATCTGAAACAAAAGGCGATTCGCGCTTCTGTCCTCAAGGCGATGGAGGTGTATGGCAATAATCCCCACCATCGCTTTGGCATGTCCGACGACGATCCACGTAATATCGAGTGGATTGTTAAGGAAATGAGAGAGTTGAAGCGTGAGTTTTCGCAAATGTCGTTTTTCGTCATTCAGACGCATGGCGAGCAAATGACAAAATTGGAGGTCTTTGCCGATCACGTCGAGGACACACTTATGCCGAGTGATGCACAGATGAGTCTATTTGACGAATAACGCTGGACCCCCAGCTGGAAAATCCCGTCTAAAAGTGAGAAAATACAAGGACGTCAGTTTGGTGGGCAAGCTGCCGAAAAGAAAAAGATCATCTTGCAAGGATATACTATGCGCCTGTTTTTTTCGACTCTTGTGGTGGCCTTCATATTCTCTAACTCGGTACACGCTCAATTCTCTCGAGCCCAATCGTTAGAGCTCAGCTGCGTACACATCTATCCGGTGCAAATGAAGTACCTGGAAAAGCATGTGAACTATGCCAAGCTCAATCGCAATCTTGAGAACCGCACCATCGATCAATTTATTAAACGCCTTGATGGCTCGAAGCTCTATTTACTAGAAAAAGATGCGAAAGATATTGGTCGAATCATGGCTGGTGTATTTGACAAGACCCGCAACAAAGATTGTGCATCGCTCGACAAGGCCAACCAGCTTTTCGTAAAGCGTGTCGAAGAGCGCGTTGCCTATGCCAAAAAATATCTAGGTGATAAATTCAAATATGACCCGAAGGCGCAGATTCAACGCGACCCTCAGGACCGCGCTCGCCCGAAGACGTTGGCGGAAGCTAATAAGTTTCATGAAACCTACATGCAGTATCAAGTCTCAAGCTACCTAGCGACGGATATGAAGCAGGATGAGGCGAAGCAGCAGATTGTCCGCAACTATGAGCGTGCGTTGAAGCGTGTGCAGGAGTTCAAAAAGGAAGATCTTTATTCCGCTTACTTAGATTCATTTGCACGCGCACTGGACCCGCACTCCAGCTATCTCTCGGCCGATGCGCTTGAGGATTTTGAAATTCAAATGCGTCTTTCACTTGAAGGTATTGGCGCGACTCTGAGTTCGCAGGACGGTTTCACGGTTATCGAACAGTTGATTCCCGGTGGTGCGGCGAGTGCCTCTGCCAAACTAAAGAACAAAGATAAAATTGTAGCTGTCGCGCAAGGCAAAGACGGTGCATTTACAAATGTGATTGAGATGGAGCTTCGCGATGTTGTTAAGTTGATTCGCGGACCGAAAGGTTCGGAAGTGCGGTTGAAGATTTTGCGTAAGGCACCCAAAGAAGCTATGCGTTTTGAGGTCACCCTGGTACGCGACCAAATTAAGTTGGAGGACGAAGCGGCGTCGATTACTTACATCGATCGCGAAGTGAACGGTCAAAAGCTGAAGATTGGTTTGCTCGATCTTCCGTCATTTTATGCGGACAATCGTAAAAATGGTCCTTCGGCGGCGACTGATATGAAAAAACTATTGGCGGAAGCGGTTAAAAATAAAGCCGATGCGATTGTTTTGGATTTCTCCACCAATGGTGGTGGTAGCTTGCGTGATGCCGTCGACATCGCCGGACTATTCTATGGAACGGGCAATGTGGTGAAGCAGAGTCAGCGTGTGACCTCTGAGCTTGAACAAATGAACTATGAGACCTTGCGCGATACAGATAGCACCGTTGACTGGTCAGGTCCGCTGGTGGTTCTGACGAGCCGTGTGAGTGCGTCGGCTTCGGAAATTGTCGCGGGGACGTTGCAGGATTATAAACGCGCGGTCATCATTGGTGGCGATCACACATTTGGCAAAGGGACTGTGCAATCCGTTGAGTACCTGCCCCCTGGCTTGGGTGCAATTAAGACGACGGTCGGAATGTTTTTTACGGCCGGCGGAAAATCAACTCAGCATCGCGGAGTTTCGGGTGACATCACATTTCCTTCACCCTATGCGCAAGATGACGTGGGCGAAAAAACTCTGGATTACTCCCTTCCGCCCAAAGCGATTGAGCCATTCTTGTCTCCGACCGCTTACGTGGCAGAGGGTCGGCCGGGAGCTTGGACTCCGATCAATAGCGAGTTGGTTGGACGTTTGAAAGTGAAGTCGGATCCGCGTGTGGCATCGTCGAAGGAATTTAAGAAGGTCGTTGAAGATCTAGATAAAGTGAAGAAGCGTGGGAAGATGGTCATAGTTGGCGACATTCTAAAAGATCACGAAAAGGATCCGAAGAAGAAGAAGAATGAGGACGGCGAAGACGAAGACACCGCCAATCTGTCACGTGAAGAGCGTAAGAAAAAATACCTGGAACGTGCCGACATTGTCGAGTCGATCAATATCGCGGCCGATCTCGCGGTCGAAATGCATTCGCCGGGCATAAAGCTGGGTTCGGTGAAGGGTAAGGCTGGGACGCCTCCAGTCGACGCTGCGGCTCCCGGTAACTCTGGAAATGCGACAGAAAACTAGGTCCTGAAGTCGCCGATAGACCGAATGTTTTGACAAATATAGGGCTCCTCAGTATCCCTCAGATACACCGTATTTGAGCGTGAAATGAGGGCGTATGACTTTGGCAAATGTGCCGGTAAAATCGGGTAAAACGTCCAGCTCCAAAATGAATAAATCTACGCTCCGTAAAGACAAAGCCGATAAGAAATCCATGAAAGCCAAGAAGCCGCTGGCCTTGCCTAAAGAACTGTTACTGCAGATGCATTCGTTGATGGTGAAGAGCCGTGTGCTCGAAGAGCGTCTGATTAAGATTTATAAGGCTGGAGAGGCTTACTTTTGGATCGGGGCTCCTGGCGAAGAGGCATTTGGTGTGCCGCTCGGACTTTTGGTGAAGAAGGGTCGCGGCCCTGAGTACGACTATTTGCATATGCACTATCGCGCCACGCCGACGATGATTGGAATGGGCATGCCCATGATAGATTCGGTTCGCATGATCATGAATCGTGCGACCGACCGCTGTACAGGTGGGCGCAATTTTTCAAATCACTATTGCTTTCCCGAATGGAATGTCACGCCGGTGTCTTCACCGATTGAGGTGCAGTATGGAATGGCGCTCGGAACCGCGCATGTGCAAAAGCGGCACAAGGGGCGCGCTCTGAGTATAGTGACCGGTGGCGATGCGGGAACTGCGGAAGGCGACTTTGCGACCTGTTTAATTTGGGCGACTCGGCCGGGGCGCGAGCTGCCAATGTTGATCACTGTACAAAATAACAAGTGGGGAATTTCGACGAGCTACGATGAACAACATGGCGAAACTCATATCGCAGATCGCGGTAAGGCCTTCAACATGCGTACCGCTGTCATCAATGGCAATGATCCGATCGAAAGCTATTTGGCGCTGCAAAGTGAGATGGCCTATATTCGAAAAAACCAAAAGCCAGTTTTGCTTGAGGCTCGCGTGTCGCGACTGTACGGACATTCATCGGCCACCGGAGCGAATTTGATTCCTGAAAACGATTGCGTATTGAGTTTTCAAGAATTGCTTTTGAAGAATGACCTTTTGAAACAGCAAGAGGTTAAAACTCTGTGGGCGCAGTACGAGGAAGAGGCTCGGCAAGCGCAAGAGCTAGCACGTCAAGATCCTGCGCCAGCCGCGGACTCGGTCTGGGATCACGTTTATGCCAATGGCGAAAACGGCGATTGGAGGAAATTCTAATGGCGAGTTTAGCGCAAGCCATTCGCATGGCTCTTCACTACGGCGAAAAAAATATGGGCGTAACGGATATTTTTGGTCAAGACGTTGGCGCACCAATGGGGGGCGTATTTACCGCGACTCAAGGGTTGAAGACTTCGTGGAACACTCCGCTCGATGAACGTGGGATTATCGGGATGGCCGTCGGGATCGCAATGACGGGTGAGCGTTGTGTCGCTGAGATTCAGTTCTGCGATTATATTTTTAATACGATCGATTTGTTAAAAATTGCCGGCAACACAAATTGGGTGAGCAATGGCAATTACACGCTGCCCATGGTGGTCATGACTCCGGTGGGCGCAGGTATAAAAGGTTCAGTTTACCATAGCCATTCTTTTGATGCGTGGGCGACACGATTGGCGGGATGGAAAGTGGTGATGCCATCGAACGCTTTGGATGCCTATGGACTTATGCTTTCTGCGATTGAAGATCCAAATCCAGTTTTATATTTAAAGCCTAAGGCTTTGATGCGAGTACGCGGTGAAGATTTGATCCCGGGCGAACCTGAAGATCAAAAGGAATTGAAAGCTCGCATTGACGCGCCGATTGGCGACGGTCGAAAGGGATGGAAGCCACGTTGGCCGGATCTAGAAGAATATAAAGTTCCAATTGGTCAGGCGAAGACCACACGTTCAGGCCGCGATATCACCGTCGTGACTTATGGTCGCCACGTGCTCATGTGCAATAAGGTGGCAGATGATTTGGCAAGCGATGGGAAGTCTGTAGAGGTCATCGATCTTCGCTCGCTTTATCCCTATGACTGGCAAACGATCAAAGCCTCGGTTTCACGAACGAAGCGTGTTTTATTTGTGAATGAGGATACGGAAGTGACGAATTTTGGGGAGCATCTCGCCTATCGTGTCTCACAGGAGATGTTCTACCAGATCGAGGCTCCGCCCAGAGTCTTAGCGGGTAAAAATCTGCCGGGCATTGGTTTACATCCCAACCTGGAGGACAACTCCGTCCCTCAGACTCAGGATATCGAGCGTGCAGTTCGTGAAGTTCTGAGTGAGGTACCCTAAGTCAGTGAAGAAAATTAAACCATTCGATCGATATGCCTACTACATGCGGGCTGTACAATCTCCAGAGACTGACTGCGAGTTTTTCTCTGACACTTATAAAGAATTGCGCGGCAAGCGTCCGCGTGATTTGCGCGAAGACTTCTGCGGGACGTTTGCAATTTGCTGCGCGTGGGTCAAGGCCGGTAAAAGCAATCGCGCATTCGGGATTGATTTGGATGCGGAGCCTTTGGACTATGGCCGCAAACATTACTTAAGTGCGTTGCGACCTGAGCAACAAAAACGAGTCAAAACGGCGTTGGGTAGTGTTCTGACTTCAAAAGCAAAACCTGCGGACGTGGTGATTGCCTTTAACTTTTCTTTTTATTTATTTAAATCTCGGCTGATGCTCAGAAGCTATTTCAAACGCGCGCGCCAAGGGTTACGTCGCGATGGTCTCTTTATAGTCGATTGCTTTGGTGGCAAAGACTGCCAAGAGGCCAATCAAGAGAAATCTAAAATCGGTGGCTTTGAATATTTTTGGGATCAAGAGAGTTTCGATCCCGTGAGCAACGAGGCTTTGTTTCACATTCACTTCAAACGCAAGGGCGAGAAGAGACGCGAGCGCGTTTTCACCTATGACTGGCGGATGTGGACGATTCCCGAGATCCGCGAGGTCATGCAAGAGGCTGGTTTTAGGCGCACCCACATCTATTGGGAAGGCACCAACCGCGCCGGCTATGGCAATGGAAAATTCAAGCGCACCGAGGTCGGAGAAGAATGCGACGGTTGGGTCGCCTATGTTGTCGGGGAGCCCTGAGCAGGAGTCCGGGGTCACCGGGCTCCGTCACAGTCATCTGGATTGATTATTTGTTGAAGGGGAGGTCGCCGATGAAATCGGTTTTTCCCACATCGACGCCGTTTTCGCGCAAGATTGCGTAGGCAATCGTAATATGAAAATAGAAATTGGGAATCGCGAGTTGCTGAACGTACTCATCGGCGGGTAGCCACTTGCCTTCGGCCCACTTCGGAGCGATTTTGACCGCCGACGCATTCGTGAAGTCGCTATCTTTAAACGTGCTTAGATAACTGGTGGCCTTTTTGATTCGTTCGCGCAATTCGGCCCATGTGGTTTCGTTGTCTTCATGTTTCGGAGCTTCTTTTTTAGCAAGATAAGAAGCGCAAAATTTTGCGGCGTCACAGCTGGATTGGACTTGCTTCGCAAAAGGGAACATATCCGGAGCTAAACGGGCAGAAGCCAAAACATTCACATCAAATTTCTTTTGATCCGCATAGCCCGCAGCTTTTGCCATGAAGCCGTCCAGATTAGTCAGCATTTTCTTAAACTCAGTGATCGTCGACATGTACATAGATACTCCCTTATTTGGCAGCTGCCTTGAGCTGCTCTTGGTTAAACAAACTGATCATTTTCAAATCCGCTTTCAATAGGTTCTCTTCCCCGCCTTGTTGACGCGAGATCACACACAGAACATTTTCGACCAAGGCGCCTTCTTTGCGTAAATCACCGGCGCTGATGACGACCTGCCCACCGGTGGTGATGACGTCTTCAATGATGCAGAGGCGCATGCCCTTTAGCGTCTCAACACCTTCGGCAATTCGGCAGGTGCCATATTGTTTGGCCTCTTTGCGAACAAACACTACGGGAATTCCAGTTTCAAGCGACAGTGCCGTGGCGATTGGAATTCCACCCATCTCCAGACCGGCTAATAGCTGTGTGCCTTTGGGGACCAGAGGTTTCATCGCGATTGCAATTTGCTTCAGCAGAGTGGGTTGTGATTCAAAGCGATACTTGTCGAAGTATTCTTTTGACGTCAGACCAGAGCGCAATTTGAATTCACCGTTCAGGTGCGCGATTTTAAAAATTGCATTAGCAAGTTCACGTGTTTGCATGGGTTTCGCCCTCTGATTACGAGGCCACATTGGCACTCGACTCTTTCTGATAGGTGTTATTTTGGCCTTAGACAAGCGCCATTTGCCACGGGAATCGGCGCGTTCTGCAAAGCTTCACGTACAGTCGGTCTTGGCATAGGGAATGCTGTTAGGAGTGAAGGAGTCCTTCCACGGTTTGGAAGGGAAGTGAACATGGAGAAAATGACAGCGCGGAAAATCTATCTCATCTTGCTGTTCTTGACGGTTCTAATGGTTGTGGCGACTAAGACATTAATTCTGATTGCGATCTAATGAAAAAGCTCAACCAAGACTCTCGGCGTAAACCGAGCGCAAAAAATCGTCTGAAATCCCAACCAGTGAATAAAAAGCCACGCAGGATTTATCGCTTAGAAATAGAGCCTGGTTTTTTTCCCATCGTATGGACTGCGTCTTAGGGCGCGCCCTAGAGCTCAAAGCTTCCATGTAACGGAGCTGAGAAATCTGTCGACGGAGTTTGCGCAGGTTGGGCAAGCTCAAAGCCAAACACCAATTCGACAAACTCAGATAAGGGCACCATTCCCGAGGTCGAGCCTTGCGCGTTTTTGACAATTAGAAACGGGCTTGCACTTTTTAAGAACGCATCGGCGAGCTCGCCGACCGTTGCGGTCTCGTCAACAACTCCGACAGGGCGCAAATGCTCGGAGAGTCGCGCCTCCTCACCGGCATCGTTCATTAAATCGAGAACCTTCTGTTTTGAAATCCAGCCGAGAATATGGTCCAGGTCACCTTTGTAAACGGGGAAGTAAACGGTCTTCGAGGATTTTAAACGGCGCACACGGCGCAGCTGCACGTCGACATCCAGAGCCTTCATCACCGAGCGGGGGATCATCGCATCACGCACAGAGATCTTCTCTAGCTCGGCTAAACGGGCCTCGAGAATCGGCGAGATCGCCGCTTCGCCTGGACTGTCACTTTGAGTTGGGTTCGATTGATCTTGGAGCCAAGAAAACAGCTTCATATCAGACCAATATACCACAAAGGTCGGTCGAAATGTGGGGAGGGTACGCAAACACCGTTAAGACTTAAGGCCTGGTAAAGTTTTTGCCTTTACCTCAGTGTCCTTGAATACTTGACTCCCTGTAGCATTTACCTGGCCCTGGTACTTACCGTGGTACGGGGCGGCGGCGGCCTGGTCCATGCTGCAAAAAACCAGCTGGCAAATGCGCCGTCCGGCTTCGAGCCGGATGGGGAGAGAATTGGCGTTGTAAAGCTCAAGAGTGATCTGTCCGTTAAAGCCCGGATCCACCCAACCCGCATTTTGAATAAATAAACCAATGCGGCCGATCGAGCTGCGACCTTCGACAAACGCGGTGAGGTCATTGGGCAGTCGGATAAATTCCATGGTCGTCGCAAGCAGAAATGAATGCGGTGGAATGGTGATCGAGGGACCTTTGATTTTACGGTAAATGATTTCAGAATTGAGATCGATGATCTGCATTTCGCGATCTTCGACGACTAAGAAGTCATCGCCGAGTCGGCAGTCAATGCTCGCGGGTTGAATCGATTCTTCGTTCAACGGACTGACTCCCAATTCCCCAGAGAGAATGAGCTTCTTGAGAGTCTTGTCCGAAAGAATCATTGTCGATTACTTCTTGGCGTCTTCAGCGCGCTGTTTTTGATAAGCCTTCACGAGCTCTTCTTGAATATTGCGCGGTACAGTTGCGTAGCGCGAAAATTCCATGGTGAACTCGCCCTTACCTTGCGTGCCGGAGCGTAACTCAGTCGAATATCCAAACATTTCCGAGAGCGGAACTTCGGCCTCAACCGTGGTGAACGCATCGACGGTTTGGGTGCCCATGATGATTCCACGACGTTGATTGATCTGGCCGAGAACGTTCCCCTGGAATTCCTCTGGAGCTGAAACTTCGACCTTCATGATCGGCTCAAGCGCCTTAGGATTAGCTTTCGGGTAAAATTCACGGAAAGCAGCCATGGCGCAAATGCGGAAGGCCATCTCGCTCGAATCCACGTCATGGTAAGCGCCGTCGGTTAAAACTGCTTTTACGCCCACGATGGGGAAACCGATCAAGAGACCTTTGGTCATCTGCTCTTGGAAGCCCTTGTCTACGGCCGGAATAAATTCACGAGGAATTTTACCGCCGACCACTTTGTTATCAAACTCATAGATCTTATCCGGGCTATCGTAGGGCTCAAATGTTCCGACGACTTTCGCATATTGACCCGATCCACCCGTTTGCTTTTTGTGGGTGTAATCAAAGGGCGTCGCTTGCGAGATGGTCTCACGGTACGCCACTTGCGGTTTACCAGAGATCACTTCGCAATTGAACTCACGCTTCATACGCTCGATGTAAATCTCTAAGTGCAACTCGCCCATTCCAGAGATGATGGTCTCGTTGGACTCTTCATCACGCTTCACGCGGAACGTGGGATCTTCCTTGCGGAATTTTTGCAGCGCTTTCGAGAAATTGTTGGCGCCTTCTTTGTTCTTCGGTTGCACCGCAAGTGAGATCACCGCGTCCGGTACGAACATAGAAGTCATCGCGATATTGACTGTTCCGTCAGTGAACGTGTCACCGCTGGAGCAATCAATACCGAACAAGGCGACAATATCGCCTGCGCAAGCGGATTCGATATCCACCATTTCGTCGGCGTGCAAACGCACCAGGCGCGGAATCTTCACCTTGCGGCCATTGGCCGAATTGGTGATGAAGTCGCCTTTTTTCATCGTGCCCTGATAAATGCGCATGTAAGTCAGCTGACCGAAGCGACCATCTTCAAGTTTAAACGCCAATGCGATGAGCGGTTTGTCGGGCGCAGAGGTGAGCTCGAGTTTTTCCTCGTTCTTGTCGAGATCTAAACCTTCGTTCACGACTTCTGCCGGATTGGGCAAATAGTCGGTGACGCCATCGAGCAACTTCTGCACAGCGCGATTTTTATAAGCCGAACCCATGAAGACGGGAGTGAGGTTCAAACTCAACGTACCTTTACGAATCGCGGCTTTGACTTCTTCTGGAGTCGGTTCTTGTTCATTCAAAAACTTTTCGGCAACTGCGTCGTCGAAGTCGGCCGCTTTACCAACTAGGTCATGATGGTATTTCTTGGCCTGCTCCACCATGTCTGCCGGGATTTCTTTCTCGGTGATGATTTCGCCATGGGCGCCGCTGAAGTGGTAAGCCTTCATCGTCACAAGATCGATCACGCCTTCATGTTTATCTTCAAGGCCGATCGGCAATTGCATAAACACAGCATTGTGACGGAGTTTGTCGCGTAAGCCGTCCACGACGCGGAACGGATTTGCACCAGCGCGATCGAGTTTGTTAATGAACGCTAGGCGCGGAACTTTATAGCGACGCATTTGGCGATCGACGGTAATCGACTGCGATTGGACTCCGGCCACTCCGCACAAAACGAGAATGGCGCCGTCAAGTACGCGCAGCGCGCGCTCCACTTCGATGGTGAAGTCCACGTGTCCGGGAGTATCAATGATGTTGATCTCAGTTTCTTTCCACTGAACGTTGGTCGCCGCAGACTGAATGGTGATCCCGCGCTCGCGCTCAAGATCCATGTGATCCATGGTGGCGCCGACGCCGTCTTTACCTTTGACCTCATGGATCTGGTGAATTCGACCGGTGTAGAACAAAATACGCTCAGTGAGGGTGGTTTTACCCGAGTCAATGTGCGCGGAAATTCCGATATTTCGGATATTGTCCAAGTTCCATTTAGTATCAGCCGCCATAGTGTCCGCCTTTTGATTTGTATGAATACAAATAAATGCCTGAATCGATTTAATTTTTCAAGACTTATGGGGATAAGGCATATAATTTCGGTGTTTTATGACAACGATGGAAGCCATTGAGCCGATTGCACGCAAAGCAGGGCTGTTTCCTCTAAGGGAGCCGCAGCGCCGAGCCTTGTCTGCACTGTTTTCGGGCAAAAGCTTGCTCTTGGTCTGGCCGACCGGGTCGGGGAAGTCGCTTTGTTATCAGTTGCCTTCGTTAGTTTTGCCGGGAATGACGGTAGTGGTTTCCCCGTTGATCGCCTTGATGGAGGATCAGGTGGCAAAGGGCCGGGCCTTCGGATGGCCGACGACCTGTATCCACTCGTTGGTGGACCGCGAGGAGCGGGCCAAGCGACTGGCTCGGGTGGCGCGCGGAGAGATCAAGCTTCTGTATGTGACACCCGAGCGTTTTCGGCAGACTGAATTTCGCGAGATTATGGCGCAGACCAAGGTTTCGCTATTGGCGGTCGATGAGGCCCATTGTATTTCGCAGTGGGGTCACGATTTTCGCCCGGATTATACGCGACTCGGAGAAATTCGGACCTTTTTAGGCAACCCGCAAGTGATTGCGCTGACGGCGACGGCGACCAGAGAAGTTCAGGCGGATATCGCGAAGCAACTGCATTTGGCTGAGGCTGAAATTTTTTGGGAGGGCGTGGAGCGACCGGGCCTGCACCTTGCGGCTGCGGAATGTGATGGATTTGAAGAAAAAGTTTTGAGCGTGCGCGCTTGGCTTGAGGAAGTGAAAGGCGCGAAGATCGTCTACTTCACTTTGATTTCGACGTTACTCAAGGTTTCGGAAATCTTGCGAGCCAAGGGTGTAGCGCACGAGACTTATCACGGTGATTTGGAGGATGGACCTCGCAAGCGCAGTCAGAAAAATTTTTTGACGGGTGATGCCCAACTGATGCTTGCCACTCCGGCGTTTGGTCTTGGCATAGACAAGGCGGATATTCGGGGGGTTTTGCATTTTGAAGTGCCGGGGTCTCTAGAAGCTTATTTTCAAGAGGTTGGGCGGGCGGGGCGAGATCAAAAGCCTGCGCATTGCCGTTTGTTGTATTGGCAAGAGGACTTGGAAACGCAAATGCGTTTTATCGAGTCGCTGACGCCGGAACCTTCATTTGTGCGCGCCGTTTTTAAATTGTTGATGGATTGGCAAGACCGCTTGAAGTCGTTGCAGCTAGATGACCTACGTGAACAGTTGAGTTTCAAAAATAAGCGCGATTTTCGGTTAGAGACAACGTTGAATATTTTGGAGCGTTGGGAAGTGATCAAATATCCTGGTCGGCAGTTGAGCAAACTCGAAATTTTAAGGCCGCTGAGTGAAGAGGACGTTTCTGAGGAGTTATGGAAGGCGCGCAAACTTCAGCTGCAAAAAAAGTTAATGGCCATGGTGCAGTGGTTTCGCTCGGAGAATTGTCGAAAGGTTGAGATCTATAAATACTTTGGCTGGGCGAACAGTGAGCCATGCGGTTTTTGCGATCGCTGTGAGGAGGCGCGGTGAAACTATTTGCCACTCAACGCCGGACCTTTCCAGATCCCAATCATCCGCTCGATGAGGGCATTGTAGACCTGAGTGATGACTTGCGGGTTGAGCGCCTACTCGAGGCCTATAGCTTTGGAATTTTTCCTTGGCCGCATCAGGATTTGCCGACGCTTTGGTATTGCCCCGACAAACGCGGCGTCTTAGATTTTGCGGAGTTTCACGTTCCTCGTTCACTGCAAAAGGTGATTGATAAAAACCAGCATCATTACACGTTCAATCGCTGTTTTGATCTGGTGGTAGAGGCTTGTGCGGCGATGCCTCGGCCAGATCAAAGTGGAACCTGGATTACGGATAAACTTTTGCGTGCATATATTGATTTTAATCGAGCCGGCTATGCGCATAGCCTTGAGGTGTGGAAGAACGATGATCTGGTTGGTGGTCTATACGGAGTCTATGTCGCGGGAGTATTTTGCGGCGAGAGTATGTTTTACCTTCAGCCCAATGCCTCAAAACTTGCCTTGGTCAGGCTGATTGAATTTTTGCGTGGCCATGGGATTCTATGGATGGACATTCAGATGGTGACGCCGGCGCTGAAGTCCTTTGGTGGTAAATATATTTTGCGTAAAGATTATTTAGAAAGGCTTGAGTTGACCAAGCCACAGGCGCGGCCGATCTCATTTAAAATTTAAAGCGTTCGCCCCAGGGAGTGCCCCGTTTGGCATCGTACTTGGCGTCGGGTTGCGAAAAATAATAGATAAACGCAACCGTCATTGCGGCAAGAACCGCGAACATAAGTGCGCGGACAAAATATTGAGCGGCAAAGGTTTTGTAGTAGACTAAATTGCGATAGCGTTGGTCGCGCATCGCCTTTAAAAAACTCTGTTCAATGCCTTTTTGGAGGGCACGACCGTGAGCGTCTGGCAACTCTTCGAACTTTAAACCGACAATGATTCGTGGCTTATCGTGAAAAGGATCTTTGCGGAAAGACCAGTAGGAGGGCTCATACTCTTCGATACGCACAACTTTTCCCCACCACGCGATCTGCTCGCCACCTGGAATTGGGATTTCAACTTTTACAAATTCTCCGAGATGAGGGTGATGTCCGTGGTCCACCATAAAGGCAACGCCGGATTGCGAGAGGTTGAGCATAACCGTACGCTCAATTCCGCCCTCACCGATCGTGTTTTGCAAACTAAAGCGCATGTCGTTACGGTCCTGAGGACGTAAGATGTAGCGCGGCGACCGCTGCATAAATTTGCGAAGTTTCTCACCCATACCCCACGTTATCGGCGTAAAGACTGGGAATGATTAGCGAGTGGCCGTCGCTTCACTACGACATACGGCTAGAATTCGGTGGGGAACATAGATCCCGAGAGTGACAATCGCGATAAGGACATCCCTAGAGTCCATTTTCATCTCGAGAGTCTCAATCTGGGATTTTGCACAGATGTCTTGTTGGTAAAGCCGGCGCCCGGGCACAAAGCCAAATACGAACGAATGAATTTGCACAGTGACCACTTGGCCAGCACTTGCCTTTTCGCGCGAGCGATCAATGGTGAGATGCGAGCAGGCTGTGCTGAAGAGCAGTGTGAGCGTAAAGACGGCGCGTAAGATTATTTGCATTTTATTCTCCACACCAAACCTGCACCGTCGAGGGCGTATAGATTCCGAGCGTGAGCACCGTAATAAACCCGTCTTCGGGACTCTTAAAGCGCTTAATGCCGTGTGGCTTTTGATCCATACAAATCTTTTGCAGATTGAGCTCAGGGTGGCCCACAAATCCCCAAAAATAATAATCCACGTAGTCCTCATAAACAGGTTTTGTGGATTTATCCCATTTGCTGCTCAGTTCAAGACGAGTGGACATGCACCCGACCTGAAACGCAATCGAGACAAGGCCCAGCATCGCTAGGCGGTTCATAGGGATTTCCGCTCGAGTTCAAGGAGCTCCGGAGGGATCTGCATGCGGCTGGCCTCGGTCCGGCTGGTATTGCCATTTTCATCTTTTATATCCGGGTTTGCCCCCGCTTTGATCAGCAATTTGATCATCGCTGTGTCTTTATTGCGAATCGCGATCATCAACGGCGTTTCGCCCAGCTTATTTTGTTGGTCGATCGGCGCTTTGGCGTCGGTTAGCCAGCCGACATAGTCGGTCCTTCGCATTTCGGCAGAATGATGCAAGGGAGTATTGCCGTCGCTGTCACCGAGGCCAAGGGGAACTCCGGCCTCGATCAGTCGTTTCGCAATCGCGGGCTGCTGGTAAGAGATCGCAAGATTTAAAAGTGAATCCCCATCGCTGTCGACCTTATCGAGTACGTTATTCTTATCGAGCAAGAGCTCAAAAATCGCCGCGTCACCGCGAGTGACGGCGAAAAATACGGCGCTCCAACCATTGGGGTCGGCAGTTTCGACTTTTGCTCCGCTCTTGATTAGAGCTTGGACGGTTTCGATTTTCGCGAAGCGCGCGGCCATCATCAAGGCGGTGAGGTCAAAGTAGTCTTTAACTTCTGTCAACGCTCCTTGTTTGACCAATAAGGTAACCGAGTCGGCGGAACTCCCTAGCGCGGCATAGTGGAGGGCAGTTGAACCCTGAGTATCTTGTATGCGCGGCTCGGCTCCTGCTTTGAGTAGCAAGTCGACGATTTGCACATTGTTTTTTCGAGCCGCAGCCATAAGCGCAGTCAAGCCTAGCGCAGTCGCGGCATTTAAATCCACTTTACTGGCAATTAGTCTTTTGACCTCAGGCATATTGCCCTTGGCGGCATTTTGGATCAGCGGCGTGGTACCGATATATTTGGCATCAGGGGCCGGTGATGGAGTCTCCGCTTTGGGAAAGAGCGTAGAGCATCCCGCTAGGCTGAGAAGCAAAAATGCGCAAAGGCAGCCGTGGGCCGCAGGTTTGTAAAAATTCCGCCAGTTAGAAATTGCGTCTGTAAATAAAATCACGACATCCTTCTCGAGGTATTTTGATGTATTCTGAGCTCATTGATCGGGCAAGGCAATTATTGAGGATTGAAATGGATTGGGCAAGCGTTACAGCTCGGGAAGCGATCCAGCGTTTAAAACGTGGAGCACGTGCTTTGGATGTGCGTAGCCCTGGTGAGTTTGAGCAGGGCTCGTTGCCTGGCTTTCGCAATATTCCTATTTTAAATAACGAACATCGCCATTTAGTCGGTCTCACATATAAAAACGAAGGGCAGCCTGCGGCCGTTGAGTTGGGTTTAAAATTGGTCACTCCCTTGCGCCCGAGTCTGGTCGAGGCGTGGAGCCAAGTGTTTGGTGAGTCGCAAGTGGACGAGCGACTGCTGGTTTGCTGGCGCGGTGGGTTGCGATCCAAAATGACGGCGGAGTGGTTGAGTGAAGCCGGATTGGTCGGTCGCCGTGTAGTCGGTGGCTACAAGGCCATGCGCAAGGAAATGCTGGCGACATTTGACCGCCTTCCGGAGCTTCATGTTCTTGGCGGTCTAACGGGCTCAGGGAAAACGGAATTTTTGCGTCGATTTCCAGTGAGCAAGGTTCTGGACTTAGAGCTTTATGCCAATCATCGGGGGAGTAGTTTCGGGCGAAAAATCGGTTCGCCCCAGCCCGCGCAGCAAAGTTTTGAAAATGCTATTGGCCTAGCGCTTTTTGAGCCGGAACCGGTGATGTTAGTTGAAGCCGAGAGTCGGCTAGTGGGGCAGAATGTGATTCCGACTTTGCTGAAAGAAGCGATGGACGCATCACCTCTGGCGATTCTGGAGTGCTCAACTGAAGAACGAATTGAGCGTATTTATCAGGAGTATGTGGTTGAACCGCTCGCTTTAGCACCGCGTTCGGTGGTGCTTCCGCACCTGCGTGACTCGCTGGCCCGTCTTGAGAAGCGTCTGGGAGGCTTGCGGACGCGTGAAATCATGGCGCTACTGCAAGCTGCGTTTCTGCCAAGCGAACTAAATGTTGGTAACCACGCCGCGTGGATTGAATGTTTGCTGCGCGAGTATTACGATCCCCAATATGAGTATGCCTTCTCAAAAAAACAGCGCAAAGTCGCCTTTCGCGGGGATGCGGCCACAGTCAAAGCTTACCTCACGGATCGTCTTGATCGGCGGCGGACATAGTCACGTTCAGTTTTTAAAAAGCTGGCGACTGGATCCAATGCCCGGAGTCGAAGTCATTTTAATTTCAAAAGATATTCTGACGCCCTATTCAGGAATGCTTCCGGCGCGCCTTGCGGGTTGGTATTTGGACCACGAAATGCATTTCGATTTGTTGAATCTTTGTGCGCAAAGTGGAGTCATTTTTTTAGATGATGAAGTGGTGAAGATCGATCGCGATGCGCGAGTCGTCACCTTGCGTGAGCACCCACCGCTGGTTTTTGATTTTGCGTCGATCAACGTCGGTGTGACTCCGCAGTTGCCGAAAGGCGCTTTCGGACATCCGCGAGTGATGGCCGTGAAGCCGATTTCTGATCTGCTTTTGAAATGGGAGGCGTTCGTCAAGCGCAGGCCTGAACCCGGCGCGCGTTGGGTTGTGATCGGCGGGGGCGCTGCGGGTTTTGAGTTGGCGATGATTCTTTCATTTCTTTTTCAAAAACAGAATTACAAGGGCGAAATTTGGCTGGTTCATTCGGGAAATGAAATTTTAGCGAATCATAGCCGTGCGGTAAGAGCGCGCGCAAGGGCGTTGCTCGCCAATGCGGGAGTGAATGTTCGCCTGAAAAGCGAAGTGCGTGAGATCTCGGAAGAGGAGTTAGTGTGCGCTTCTGGCGAAAAAATTATTTTTCGGGAAGCGGTTGTGACGACGGGTGCAAAGGCTCCGGGCTGGCTTGCGGCCTCTCAGCTTCCCGTTAATGACGATGGTTTTGTGATCGTCGAGAGTAGTTTGCGGGTACGGGGAGTCTCGACGGTTTTTGCGGTTGGCGATTGTGCGCATTTTGCAGACCATCCCTTGCCGAAGTCGGGAGTCTTTGCAGTGCGCGAAGGTCCCGTGCTGATTGAAAACTTGAGACGTTCGGTGCGTGGTGAAAAAGTTTTACGTCGCTACCGTCCGCAAAAGCGCGTTTTGGCCTTGCTCACTTCGGGTGAGCGGCGTGCAATGATGTCCTATGGCCCGCTGAACCTTGAAGGCGCATGGCTTTGGAATTGGAAAGATAAAATAGATCAAAAGTTCATGCGCATGTATGGGCATTTCGACGCTCAGCCCATGGCGGCTACTGAAAATACTTGCGGAGGCTGTGGTGGAAAACTTCCCGCTCAGGATCTGCAGGCGCTATTGACTGAGCTTAAAAAAGACAAACGCTTTCCGCTGCCATCCGAAATCGAGGATGTCGGATCGGTGGGTGACGTCGTGACTTCGATCGATGGCTTTCGAAGTTTTACCTCAGATCTATTTTTATTCGGGCAGGTGGCGACTTGGCATTCACTCAACGATTTTTACGCCAGCGGAATTCGCCCTTTGGGTGCGAGTGTATATGTGGGATTGCCAGAGGCGTCGACCCATCTTCGGCGCAACCGATTGCAACAACTGATGAGCGGAGTTCTATTGGCACTTGCCGAAGCCGAAGCGCCATTGCTGAACGCGCATAGTGCAGAGGCGGCAGAAACTTCGTTGGTCGTAGCGCCCGTGGCTCGCGGCGAAGCGCTGTGGAAGAAGTCGGGCTTACGAAAAGGTGACGTATTGATTTTGACCAAAGCCATTGGTACGGGAAGTTTGTTGCAGGCGATGATGAATGGAGCTCTTCCGCCAGAGGCTTGGTCGGGGCTAAAGCGTGCGTTGCTTCAGCATCATTCACTACTGATCGATAAGCTTCGCGAGTTTGCGATTATAGGATGCACGGATATATCCGGCTTTGGTCTGATCGGACATCTTTGTGAGATGGCAGAGGCCTCGCAGGTGGCGGTTGAGCTGAACGTCGCCGCGATTCCGCAGTTGAACGGATTTTCCCAGGTCAGCGCGAAAGGCTTTCGCAGTTTTCTAGCCGAACAAAATCAATTGGCGTTTGCGAAATTCGTGCGCGGCAGCGTTGATAGCCCAGTGCTTTGGGATCCACAAACGCATGGTCCGTTGCTAGTGAGTGTGAACGAAGCCCATGCAGAAAAATTGCTTAAGATTTTAGTCGCGAGTGGATTTGATGAGGCGGCTCGTGTGGGCTTTGTAGCGGAGTCCGTATTGCCCGAGATTCGACTTCGAGCGAAATAGTTCAATCCGAATGTTCGCGGCGCAACTAGGGGCGCCAACGCACATTCGGATTCGAAGCTCATATCTAGGTGATTACCAGATTCGCTCATAGCAAGCGTGCACCGCGCAGCCCTTTAAGCCGGCTTCGCGACATACTTTAACAGCAGAAACACGAGCTTCAGCTTTCGTGTCACGTTCCCAGCCTTGGATCAACATACGCCCACTGCGATTTGAACCCGCGGCTTGGCACTGATAGCGAATTGTTTGATCTTCTCTTCTGGCAAATGCGATGCTGGACGCCAACATAACTCCGACGAGAATTAGCTTTTTCATATTTCCCCTTTTTAAAATGTATTAAACGACAAAGCTATCGCCAATGATTCGATTCCGCTAGGCCAGTGTCGTTTAAATTGAAGGGAATTTGTTTAAAAGCAAATGCGAGGTCTGCAACAAGCTCTTGAAAAAATTTTGGACATCTGCGGCAGCAAGACAGCCGCCTTAAGCGGCTTTTTGTTTCGGTCATCCCACTCAAGCCACTGAAGGTATCGGTCGACGA
>JAYVPG010000005.1:0-89884 GCA_043757545.1 Pseudobdellovibrionaceae bacterium | reverse complement strand
CAGATCACTTTTTGGGGTGTTTGCAGAAGATGATTGAGGCTTTGAAAGAACCCAATAAGGAAACTTCTCACCATATTAGAATATCATGTGAGGTCCTGAATCAAAGTCCAGTTTCAAGCCCGCTTCACTAGGTAGGCGCGGCGCTCACCAGCCCTACCTTGGTCGGGGAGTCGTGCTTTGATTTGGTACAGCTTTTCGCATATTCATTTACTATTTAGTTTGGCATCAAGATGACCCCCAGCCTGGAGAAATCAATTGGATCAAGCGTTTTGCCAAGAGTTTGGCATCTTCGTCGTCGGAGTACTTGGATATGTGTTGTTCTATTTTGCTCTGCAAATTCTTGTCTTTAATACCTTACGTATCAAAGAAATGGTGATCACCTGCGCGTTACTCGCGTTCGTCTCCAGCTTTGTGGTTTGGATTTTCTTTTATTACGTCACGGGCGAGATCTATCTGGATCCATCGATGCGGGCCGTGCTCAGCATCGCGGGATTCTACGGAAGCCTGGGGTTTAGCGGAGCCTATATCATTTTAGGCCCTTTGTCGGCGGACCGATCGCTTTCAGCCCATATGTGCATTCACCTATATCGCGCCAAGGGACGGATGAGCGAGCGCGAGCTGATGAGCAAGTACACTCAGGACGTAATTTTTCAAAAGCGCTTTCGTGAATACGCCATCAAAGGCGTAATGAAAAGATCGAAGGGAGAATTGATTCTGACCAACCGAGGTCGTCGAGTCGCGCTGCTCTTTCTTGGAATCCTGAAAGCCCTTCGCTTAAAGGAGAATTTTTAATGAGCCTGGATTCGGCGAAAGCCATTAAGTGGCTCAGACAAAATCCCGCGATCGTCATTTTAATCATGACCTATACTTATTTATTTTGCGGGATTCTCACTCGGCAAAATGGTTGGGTTGAGCCCGAAATGCTCGGAATGACCGGCGGCTTTTTAGAAAAGAAACTGCCGTTCATGTCCTTGGATTGGTGGACTGAGGGATTTGACTATCCGTTGTGGGAGTACGCTCCTCGAATCTATCGCCCTCTGTCGTCTTACTTTCAAATGTTAGACGCGAATTTTAGGCAGTGGCTTTGGCAGTATATGGTCCCGCATCCAAGTCTTTCGCTCACTTGGATCTTTACTCTATTTTTATCTCCGATATTGCTCTTTCTACTTTTAAGACGATTAAAAGTATCGGTGAATTCCGCACTTTTGGTGGCCTCATTGTACATTGCCAACACTGGGGTTCTTTCCGTAGCGACCATGTACTTTCGCCCCGCTAAACCCATGACCAACTTCGCCATTCTGCTTTGCCTTTGGTTGGCAGCGGTTGTGTCTGATAAAAGCGAGAGAGAAAAAGGCAGCATCGCTTCGTTTCGCGCCTTTATTTTATTTTTATTTTGCATGTTGTTTTGCTTTTTCTGGGATGAGACTGCAATTGTCATTTATCCCGCCGTCCTCTTTGTATTCCCAAAACTGGTGACCAGAAATCGGAAATTTTTGAGTGCATTTGCGGCAGTTCCCGTGGTGGCTTTATTTTGCTATACTCAGGCATTACCCTGGATCACTGATGTCGCGGGATATCCTCGGCCCGATTTAATGACCTACGGACCAACTAAGAATTCTTTCGATTTTAATACAGCTCTACATGAACACATGCATCTTCCCATCGATGCACTGTTGAATTTGAAAATTGAATTTATGGATTGTTTTGGTCTGACCTATGCCTACTTTTTAAGCTCTTTGGGCGCGCAGATTCTTCAGTATGCCACGCAGCTTGCAGTGCTATCGTTTCTAGCGACCTGCATTTACAAGCTCTTCAAGGGACACAGAGAACTCGGAATCAAGTCCAGGGTCTTCGCATTGTTGCTCGCCTTTTCCTTGTTCAACACCTACATGGTCAGCAGCATAGGCAACAACGTTTGGGGACTTTATTATTACGGAATATATATTTCTGTGATCTTCGTTCTTTTAGTCGGTTTGCTTTTTCGCGAATTTGAAGGGAGTTGGCGGTTCAATAAATATTGGCTCGTTGGATTGACCGGACTCATCATCGCCTCTTCATTTTATATCTTTCCGAATACCAATTATGTCTATAAGCATGCCCACTACTATGTGGCAGATGGACACCCTGCGCCACTTCTCAAAGGAACGTTTCTGAACAATGAAGATCGCTTTGCGATGAGGGACCGCTATGCTATTCAAGGTCTCTATGAGCGAAGCTTAGAGTTTTGGAATTGCTCTCAAACAAGTAGCCAATGTGCGAAGCCGGCGACCCCTGAACTGACGTATCTCTACGTCGAGCTCTTTCATTTTTGATTTGGGCGTGCCTTAGTGACTCAGCTTATCGATTGAAATCGAGTTTGGGCCAGGCATCTCAGCAGCTCGGGCTACCAAAAATCCGTCGACATGCATCGCTTGGGTGACATCGGCCTCACAGAGAATCACATAGTTACTGGCCTTCAATAGGTTGATACAGTCGACATGCAGTTGATTGGAGTGCGTAGATAAAACGAAGTATTTTATTTTTCGATCGCGCAACGCTTTAGCCGCACCCTTCAACATGTCGACTTCAGCTCCCTGAATGTCGGCGTGCAAAATATCGATAAATTTAATTTTATTTTGCTCTATAAAATCGTCGACGCAGATCACCCGGGTCGTCGTTTCGACTTCATAGGTGCCCTTGAGAATACTTCTCTTCGTTTCCTTCCAAAAGCCACTCTTCAAGCCTAGAAAATAGTTAAAGAACTCACCTTTGAATCCGTTGAGCGCAAAGTTCTTTTTACCAAATTCAAGACGACCAAGATCGGGTTCAACCATATAAGCGTTTGGCTTTTTTACTTTTGAGCAAAACCACATCGAGTAAAACGACCACCAAGATCCAAGCTCAACGATGGTTGCCTCTTCGGGCATCGTCTTTAATATTTCTTGGAACGCGTATTCTTCCGATGGCTCATGGACGCCTTTATTTTTTTTAAAAAGTTCGGTGAGCATCCCACTGTTCGTCGCGCTGCTGTAGCAATCGGCCACGATTTTTATTCCGTTGTGCATGATTTGAGTTTCACCGATCACTTTTCCAGCTTCGGGGTGGCGTGGAATTTTACTGTTGTCAGCACAAGCCATGGTCTCGCTGTATTTTTTCTCGAGCCAGCGACGCTCTTTCCAAGTCAAAATGGGCGGGCAGATCTGAAGAAGCTTCTCGTAGATGTAGGGCTTCCAAAATGTTTCAGTGACTCCCATGGGGTGCTCCTTAAAAAATGCAAATAATGAACATGAGTACGTGCTCATTTGATTTTAGGCATAGTCCGCCCACCATACAGGACCAGCAGGACCTTTTTTAAAAGTACCGGTCCACCGTCTGGACCGTGTCCGACGGACGCAATTGCCTTTGCCTACCTCTTAGGTTCAAAATGATCTAATGGAAAGCGCAGTGGGTCCCCTCAGTTGGACCGAACGGAAAGTCCTTATTCGAGTTTGGCTGGAGAAAACTCGATCCGACGCCCATGCCTCGATTGTTAGTAAATCGGTCGCCGATCTTATCTGGAGTGTTTACTTAGGAAGATCTCTCGCGCGCAATTTTCCAAGGATTATCCGCGTGTGGGTGCGCACGCTATACCGCGATCCTTCCACCAGTCTGCCGCTTAAGCTCCTCTTGTTTCTACCCTACGCGACGATCCGAATCCGCGAATTCTTCACTCGCAACATACGCTTGGATGAAAGTCGTCTCACTGGGTTTTCCCATACCACGCCGTTTGAGCGCAAAATTGCGATATTGGAATCTTATGGAAACGAAGGTGCGATTTCGGCGATTGAGCGCGAAGAGATTGCCGACCGTATGGCCCAAGCCACCAACGAACTGATCCCTAGGAAATTTGCCGACCAAGCTTCGCCCGACCTCCTTAAGACACTGTTGGAAGAGGGAATCACCGGAATTCCCGAATTGACGCTTTCGCCTGCGCACGTCGATGAGATAAAAAAATATCTTGAACAAAAGCCCGTCTACGGCGCGCACGTCCCAGTTTTTAGCGATGGAATCCCACGCCAGCTGAGCGATCCCGAAAGCCGTAAATTTCCGTTCGGATCCTATGAACTTGAAGACGCAGTCGGTGCTCCAGTGCTCTTAGATTTGGCTTTTCATCCGAAGGTTTTGGCCCTGGCGGAAGCTTATATGGGTTGCGCGCCGTCGCTGTATTCGGTTCACTCGTGGTGGTCGTTCCCCGGGCATTCTGCCGCCGGACCACAGGTTTTCCATCGCGACTCTGACGACTTTCGCTTCCTAGCACTTTTCATTTTCCTGACCGATGTCGAAGGCGGTCGTAAGGGTGGGGAACACGACTTTATCCAAACGACACATCGTCAAGAGTCTCTGCAGACATATTTTAAAGAAGATCCAAAATTTGCCTCTGAATTTTTCTATCCTAAGTGGGTCGGCAGTTCATTTGACGAAGCTTCACTTTACAAGCGAGTTTTTAAAGACAAGGTTCGCACAGTCACTGGCAAAGCTGGCTCTGTCTTTCTGGCGGATACTTTTGCTTTACATCGTGGCGTGAAGCCGACCGAGTCAGGTCGCCTGGTCTGCTGGATTCGCTATGGTCTGCGTAAAAATCTGGCCTATACCTCGGATAAATTTGCGCCCGTAAAGTTCGAATGGAATTCTGGACGGATCGAAAACAATGCATACAATCGCTTCGTGGGACGACTTGTTCTCAAGAACCCAGATGCAGAAGGTAACAATGGACAACACCAGTAGTCACCCGTTCCAGCTCTCGGTCGTGCTGTCGTTCAAAAATGAACAGGCCGTGATCCCCGAACTCTTAAGACGCCTGACTCTCGCAATCGCGCCAATGAAGATTGATTACGAACTTATATTCGTGAACGACGCCTCTACAGATCAGTCGTTGAATATCTTAACGGCGGCGGCCCAAACGGACCGCCATGTTCGCGTGCTCAATATGTCGCGGAATTTTGGCCACGATCAATGCGTCCTTGCTGGAATTCAATATGCCAGCGGCGACGGCATTCTAGTCATGGATTCTGACTTGCAAGATCCTCCGGAATTGATTCCGAAAATGGTGACCGAATTCCAAGTCGGCGTGGATATTGTTTACACCACCCGCTTGAGTCGGGCCGGAGAACCACGCGCTAAACTTTGGCTCGCGAGCTTTGGCTATTTTCTTTTGAGTCGCGCCAGTCGATTTGTGCCGGCCAATACCGGTGACTTTAAATTGTTCTCTCGGCGAGTCGCCCGGGAAATGTTGAAGTTGGACGAAAAAGTGCCGTTCTTCCGCGGGATGGTAAATTGGGTCGGGTTTAAACGCACTCAAGTTTTCTACCACCGCGAGGCTCGGTTTGCGGGGGTTACTAATGTTCCGGTCTTCGGCGGCGGACCGATCAAAGCCTTTCTGGCGGGAATGATTTCGTTTTCAAACGCGCCGATCACTCTGGCCTTTACCGGTGGCGTGGCAATGACCTGTCTTGCCTTACTTGCTGCAGTAGCGTCTTATTTTTTAAACGCCGGTCAGTTTGTCGGTTGGCAGATGGTGATTTGCACACTTCTCTTGGTCGGAGGGGTGCAGCTTATATTTTTAGGCTTCTTGGGCTTCTATGTTGGAGCGATTCTGGATCAGGTTCGCAACCGACCTGGATTTATCGTGGAAAGCACGCTGGGTTTTGAAAATTCAAAGGCTAAAAATCCGGTTCTTTAAGCGCTGGCTTCACGAAGAATTGAATCAATATCGATTCCGCTCTTCACATGCAATGAATCTCGACTTCCGACGTCAAAAGAGTATCGGTCGCGAAGTCCCATTGCCTTAAATTTCAATTTTAGGTCGTGCTCGAGAATCAAATTGCCGATGGCGGAATCCATTCCACCCTTGCCGATAAAACCTTCCTCTAAAGTCACAACTTTCTTATACGGAGAAAGAGCTTTTATTAACTTGGCCTGATCAAAACCTTTCACCGAAATCAGATCGATCAATCCAGGCTTGTGCCCCTGCGCCTCTAGGCGCTTCACGGCTTCGACGGATTTATGAGTGAGAAATCCAGTGGACACAATGCAGACATCGTGGCCTTTGCGAATTTCAATAAATCCCGCCTCAAGATTCGCTTCGCTCACATCATCGTAGATTTGCGTCAGAGGCTTGGCATCAAAGCGAAGGTATTTGGGACCGATCCGATCCGCCGTATAGCGAAATAGCTTTCCGGCCGTCACCCAATCGGCGGGCGAGATCACCTGAAAGTTTGGTAAAGTGCGCATGATCGAAAGATCTTCTAAGCAGTGATGGGTTGGACCGCTGACATCATATGAAAATCCAGCGCCAACACCGATCAGGTTCACGTTCATGGGGCGGACTTGCGAAAGGACCGCAAGGCTCACCCGAATCTGTTCAAAACAGCGCATCGTAATAAACGGAGCGATCGCGTAGGCGTAAACCGTAAAGCCCTCAAGACCTAAGCCGACGGCAACGTTGATTAGATTTTGTTCGGCAATTCCGACATTGATACAAGATTGAGGATGGCGTTCACGAATTTTATCGAGCACCGGCGCACCCAGATCGGCGGTTAGAAAGAAAACCTTCTCGCCCGCATCCATACTGGCTAGGACCTGCTCAAGAAAGGCGTCGCGCATGGTTTTTTTGGGCTGACTTTGAATTGGGATGACACTCATTTGGATAGCCTCGCGATTGTCTCATCCACCTCAGCAGAATTTAATGCCATAACATGACAAAGCGAGTTTGCCTCGAGCTTCGGTGAGCCTTTGCCCTTGATCGTTTCACAGATCAAAACCTTGGGTACGCCCTCGTGTTTCGCTTTCATTTTGGTCAATGCCGCGTGAACCGCGCCAACATCGTGGCCGTCACAACCCTCCACTTGAAATCCGAACGCCTTAAATTTACCAGCGAGCGGCTCCATGTTAATGACATTCACCGTGTAGTCGAGCATACATTTTTGATTTTTGTCGACGATCACATTCAGATTGTCGAGTTTGTGGTGGGCCGCGAACATAATGGCCTCCCACATTGAGCCTTCATTCAGCTCGCCGTCTCCCGCCATTACAAAAACTTGCTGCTCATGCTTCTTTGCCGATTTTAAACCAAAGGCCATTCCACAGCCGACGCCCAGTCCATGTCCAAGCGAGCCATTGATGGTTTCGTAGCCAGGGATAATCGGATCGGGAATTCCACCTAGAAACGAGTCCTCATGGCAAACGCGACTGAGCTCGCTCTTTTCAAAAAAACCATGGTCGGCCAAAATCGGATACATGGCGATGGAGCCATGACCTTTGGAAATAATAAATCGATCACGCGCATCTGAGTATTGATTCTTGGGATCGAATTTCAAAATATCACCGTAGTAAAGAGCTGTGAGTATTTCGATGTTCGAAAGTGAAGAGGCGACTCGGGTTTCCGGCGCTAGTTTATGGATTTTGAAAGTTTCAATACGCACCCAGTTTGCTTTCTCAGCAAGAAAGGCCTCAAGAGACTGTCCGCCTGCTCGACTGTATTGATTTTTCCTGGCGCCCATAGCCACCATTTCCCTTCGCAAACATGCACGATACTCGACTCTTCCATTCTAGGTTAAAAAAGCCTCGTCCACTAGAGCCAGTGCGCGTTTAGTGGAACCATTGGTCATATGTCCGCGTCTGGCTGGACTCTGGGCGGGCGAATCCAATTTGTCTTGTCATCTCGAGGGGGCCACGACATCCTTTTTCTTATGTATGGACTCGTATCAAAAAAGTTTTCGAAGGCCGAAGTGGACGCCGTTGTTGCGTCCATTTCCACCGACCAATGGACCTTAGGTCCGACCGTCAAAGCATTCGAAAAAGAATTTGCGAAGACTGTCGGTACCAAGTATGCGGTCATGGTGAACTCAGGTTCGAGTGCCAACTTGGTGGCTATCACTTCCTATTTTTTTAAAAAAACAAATCCACTGCGCCGAGGTGATGAAGTTTTAGTCCCAGCGTTGGCTTGGGCGACTACCTGGGCACCGTTATGGCAGCTGGGACTAAAGGCTCGCGTTGTCGATATCGATCCCAGTACGCTCAATGTAGAAACTGAGGCATTTCGCCGCGCGATCACGCCTGCGACGAAAATGCTGATTGGCGTAAGTATATTGGGAAATCCCGCAGACCTTCAAGGCACCAAAGACCTCTGCCGTGAAAAAAAGATTTATTTTATGGAGGACAACTGCGAATCCATCGCCGCCACCATCGGTGGAAAACAAGCGGGAACCTTTGGCGAAGTCGGTACTTTTAGCTTTTTCTATTCCCACCATATCTCGACCATCGAAGGTGGAATGATCACAACGGATTCAGAAGAAATGTATCACATCTGCCTGGCGCTGCGAGCGCACGGTTGGACTCGTGATTTGCCGGCGAATAGCGCTATGATTCCAAAAACAGATTCTACCTTTCCCGGCTATAATTTTTTAATTCCCGGTTACAATGTACGGCCCATCGAATTGACCGCAGCCATTGGTCTAGTGCAGTTGAAGAAGTTGCCGGCCATGCTCGAGGCGCGACGAAAAAATGCCAAACAGTTCTGCGCCATTATGAAAAATTATCCCCGCTTTACGATTCAAGAAGAGAAATATGGCGAGAGCTCTTGGTTTGCGTTCACGATGCTTCTGCCCAAAGGCTCGCGCCAACAACGCGACCGTCTGTATGAAGTTTTAAAAAATGCGGGCATTGAGTCACGCATGATTACGGGAGGCAGCTTTTTGCTCCACCCCATGGCAGAGTACTTCGACCTAAGTACAGTCGACGGCGCAACGGAAGTCGCGGATCGCGCCCATACCTGTGGCGTTTTTATCGGCAACCATGACGTTCCACTCGGCGCTGAACTCGAAAATTTGGATAAAACGCTCACGCTCTTCGAAAAGGAACAGGGATTCTAGTTCCAGTGCTTTCTTACTTCGTCATAAAGTTTGATTCTTTCGATGCGGACGCCTGGGTGCGAGCTCTACAAAAACACAGTCTCAATGGAGTAATTCTCATTTGGAATTATGCGGGCGAGATCTCAGTTCGCCAATGTCCACAAAGTATTCCTCTGAAATCAACCTATCGCTACTTCACTCCCGGAAGATGGACCGAAAATCGCTGGATAAAATGGACTTCGTTATCTGTCGTGTTGACCTGGATTATGTTGCAGGTCTTTACCCGTACAAAAGTGGACAAGTTTTTGTTTGTCGGTGGTGACATTCTCATTTTTGTCGCTCAATTCTTTAAGAAAATAGGACGTATCAATAAAACAATCACAGTCATCGAGGATTGGTCGCTTCCTAAGCCGACCGACGACATCTTTGATACGCTCAATAAATTTAAACTTCGTTTGACGGATCGTCTACTCACAGAGATGGATATAACAGTGATCGCGACACCAAAGGCTCTTTTCGAGGCGCGCAATCGGTACTGGAAAGACAGAACTTTGCGCAACTCCGTTTTGGTCGACAACACTTGGGCATGGTTTCTCGAAGGAAAGCGCAAGCGTCCCGTTGAGCGTTCGGGAAGTTCAATTTGCCTCCTAGGAGCCATGCGAAAGAACTTCGGCATGGAGATTATTTTCGCGTTGCTACCCGAACTCAATCGGGAATTGGGAGTTCGCCTAAAGATTATCGGACCACCGTCCCCGCTTTATGACGAATACAAAACCTTATCTGGCGAAATGGGAATTGACTCGCTCATTGATTGGCGTGGTTTTGTCGGCTCCGAAAAATTAGCTAAAGAGCTTGAGGATTGTTTTTGTGGAATTAATATTCAGGAGCTCGCGAGCAACAATAGCAGTTTTGTTCCCGCCGGCCGTCTGATCAACTATCTTCAACACTATGTGGTCCCCGTCTTAAGCCTTCATTCGGGAACTGTCGTTCAACTGGTCAATCAATATAAAATCGGCGGCGTTTGCGAACCCACCAAGGACTCAGTGAAGCATGCGATAATCGAAGCTTACAAAGACAACACGAAATTCACCGAGAACATCGCGCGTTTCTTGACCGAGAATCCGTACAAAGTGAAGACCGAACATATTCTTAACGTCTAGTTAAAGGCAGCGCTCAGGCGGAGTCTTCAAGGGACGCGATTTGTCGGGCGCAATGCAACTCATGTCTTCATTGAACATCCAACCCAACTGTCCACATACACCCGCCGCCCAAGTGCGCGGCGTCGCCTCATGAAAAATAATCCAGTTCAAAGGTACACATTTTGCCAAAGCGACAAGCTTGTCACCGGTCTGCGAAGACTTGGTCAGCTGATCCATAAATTCCTGAGCAGGAGGGAACTGCATGGTCAGCCAACGGATGCGCTCAGAGTCGCCCATCCGATTCAACCAAGGGCAATCGCTCCCGCGCAGACGTTGTGAATTGGCGTAATCTATGGAAGTCCCCAGCAAACCGCTGGTAAATGGAAACGCCATTCCCGGTCCACAGGGGCCCTTGTCGCGTTGAAGTAAAGTGTACGCCGGTCGCATCGGAGCCATCGGCATATCTTGATAGGGAAAATAATCGACGATCATCAAAAGCGCGAAAACTCCAGGGAGTAAGAGATATTCACGCCACTTGAATTGCGTCGACATATAAAGTCCAGTGATCATCAAAAGCGCAAAGTGAACATTAATGCCCGATCGCGATGCCACGCGAATTTTCGGCATAAGCCAGAATAGGAAATAAGAAGCGCCCCAGTTCTCAAATGGAATATTGGGAGAAAGCGACAACCAGAAAGTAAAGAACGCAAAAATCGCGAAAAACATCATATTGCGCTGCACATCGGGTGTTTTGCGAAATCGACCCCGCGCCAGAGCGAAGAGCGCAAACAGGCTGAGAATTAAAATCGACCAACGAACCCCATTGGTGCGCTCATGTGAATTGCTATAGCCAATATTATGCAAAACCTCTTCATTCACCAGCGCCCGCAGTGGATTAATATCCGACGGACTGTCATGCAGACTGATGTCTCCGGCCAAATAGTCAATAGGGTGGGCATAGAAGGTATTTAAAAACCCGCTAAAAGGATGTGGCTCGTTCGGCTTAGCGACGGGAATGTTCATCGATTCGGCGGCTGTTAGATTGGCTCCAGGCGGAACAGTATAAACAAAATTTAAGCCTAGAAATGCAACCAAGGGAGCAACGGCTATCCCCATTCGGCCTGAGATTCTCTTCCAATCTCCGAGGAACTCAGGTTGCATCGCCAAAAATAAAAGAAAAAATGGACTTAGGAAAATGCAAGTCACTAGATAATAGTGTGCCGTCGTACCGGCGACTAAAAATGCCAAAGCCGCCGCCGCTAACGAGCGCCAGCTCTTGCCCCGGGCAACTAAAAACAAACCTAAAAATATCAACGGAAGATGATAAATGCCGACCATCGCGCCATGCACCTTGGCGCGAGCCCGGGTGTAACAATTGAACGCCCAGGCAATCGAAAGTCCAAGCGAGACCATAAAGTTCCAACCCAAATAGCGAGTGAGGAAAAACATGCTCATCCCGGTCATGACAAATAGCGCAAATATAAAGCCGGTCGAGAGCTGCTCCATCGGAAGAAAATAAGATCCAATCAGCACCAACCATCGCTCACTCCACGGCGCCCAAAGTCCCGCACCTCGCATTGGATCTACGTTTTCGAATAGGATTGATCCGTAAAAAAGATAGCTGGGGTGCTTTTCCCAAACTTGGCGCACGAGATCGTAGGAGTAAACGACGGGTGTCTCATCGGTGCCATCACTCATGAAACTGTCCGTGCGTCCCTCGACCAACGCCTGCGAGCCTGGATAGGTGTACCAAAATGCCAAAGCGATCAGAGATGTAAGTGCAATGAGAGTGGAACGCATGAACCATGATCTCTTTAGGCCAATAGAGATGGGAAGCGACACAAGGCAGAACAGGTCTGTGGTCCAGGTCACGCTCAGATCAGGTTCGTGATAATATAGTTCATAATACCTATGAGTAGTTTACGCAAAATTCCATTGAGTGATCTGGAGACAACGAAGCTTCGCGAAGAGGGCTTCATCGAATCCAAAAAAGACGGCGGACCACGGCGGTTTGCGCACTTGGCGGGAATCGTACTTTTGATTTCCTATTCCGACTACGGCCTTCAATTTGCCTATCAAATGACTATCGGTCGACTACTCACAGTCGAAGACTATGGCATCTACGGAGCACTCGCCTCGATCGGAACTTTGTTTGCGCTATTCTCGGGTGCGTTTCCACTCATTGCGCTTCGCAATCTCAGTCGAGTGGCCGTCGACCATCCGGAAAATATTTGGCCTTGCTTGAACTCGGCACTTCGCAACCTCTCGAAGGCGGTTTTACCATTCGCGTTCTTGTTAACGGTCGGCTCTCCGCTGCTGAAAAATTTCTATCACCTCGAGTCGACGCTTCCGGTGCTGATGGCGATCGCGGCGTTTACCCTAGGCTGCTACCTGACAACACTTCTCGTCGCTTTGCAGGCCTTAAGACTCTATATTCATAGCACCGCATTGACCTTTGTATTTACCCTATCACGCATCTTAGTTGGCGTTCTTTTGGCCTATTTCCTACATGCAAGTTATGTTGGATTGTATACCGGACTGTTGTTTGGAAACTTATTGGTCATTGCCCTAGTTTATGGAATTTTGAAAAAGAAAATAGCTCAACCAAGCCACATGAATCACTTCAATTTTACTTTTGAAGGCTGGGAAAATGCGATTTTTATCAGCATTGGCATGGCCACATTGATTGGCTTTGACACCTCATTGGCTCGTCACTATCTCAACCCCGTTGAGGCGGGACTCTTTTGCTCCGCCGCGACGATTGCGAAAATCGTTTTGATGTTGAGCGCGCCATTCATGAATTGGGTGGTGCCCGAAGTCACGCGAATGAATTCACGATCGAAGTCCTCCCATTCGATTGCAAAACTTCTATTGTTAACTTGTGGAATTCCGTTTCTCGGTTGGATCGCGGTGAGTTCAGTGCCGTCACTCATTCTCTCGGTTATGGTCGGAGGCAAATATATCGGTGCGGACGCACTGGTTCCGATTTTGGCCGGTGCCACATTTTGCCTAGTCGGCGTTTCGGTCATGAATCAATATTGTTTTGCGCTGGGAATTAGGCACTACTTCTATGGACTCTATGCCGCGTCGATTGTCGGCCTGGCCGGAGTGGTGTGGCTTCTACACGACTCAGCCACTCAATTGGCCTATGGAATATTGATTGGCCCGGCACTTGCGGTCGTCATCGGCCTTGGAATAATTTTACTGCACAGTCCAAAAATTAAAGCGAATATCTAGGAGCGCTCTGCCTTGAAGACATTTTCGTTTCGCTTTGATATCGATACACCGAAATGCCTGAGCGAAGGCGTACCCAATCTGATGAAAATCGCTGAGCGGCTGGGCGTAAAGTTTACGTTTTTTATTTCAATGGGCCATAGCATTTCACGCCTTGGAACCCTATCGCGAATGATTTCTCCATCAAAATCTACGGCACCGGTCGCCTCGGCACTTTCTGCACGCACTAAACTCGGAAACTTTGGCTACATTCAACTGGCCTTATTCAATCCCCAAATCGGTCGCAAATACTTAAATCTGGTGCAAGACCTCTATCGTTCACAAGAACTCGGACTGCATGGCGGACGCAATCACGACACTTGGCACCACGGAGCTGCGGAGTGGAGCGCCGAGAAGTTGGGCGCTGAACTCGACTGGGCGCTCGCACCTCTGCGCGAATTAAATTTTGAAATCCGTGGATTCTCTTGCCCTGGCTGGACTGAATCGCCAAATCTAGTGCAAGCCCTCGAAGCCCGTGACTTTCGCTATCGAGCTGATCGGCACGGGATGAATGAGTTCGGTGGGAAATCAGAAGGCAGGAATCTCTTGAATATGGGCACCAATATTTTAGGCGAGCCTGGGGGCGTGGCATACCTTGAACATCTGCGCGCAACAGGTATGAACGATCAACAGATGCGCACGGATTTCAAGGCTCAGCTAGCGCGTGTCGGTGACTATGCCGTGGCCTATGACCATCCCTACTACGCGGGAGTCCGCGAATTGGCGTTGGTCGAAGATTGTGTGAAGATGGCGCGCGACGCCGGCTATCAAATTCTTTCACTCGGTCAAGTCGCCGAACACACTAGAAAATCGAACGCGTGAAAGTCGTCTTCCTAGCCCGCGCGGGAATTCACGTCACTTGGCTCGCAGGAAAACTCGAAGAGAACGGCGTAATTGACGCGGTTATCTTTGAATCCGGAGCTCCTGCTCGTCGTAGAAAACTAAAGCGGCATTTTGCGACAGCGCCGTGGAATTGGCCATCACGAGTTCTCGATTTGATTTCACTCCTACGTTTGGGTCGTGAGTCACAAAGGTATCTCGCACAGGTGCTTCCGAGCAGCGTTGCGCCGCAAAAAATTCCGATCTACCGCTGTGAAGATGCGAATGAAGAGTCGGTAAAGACGCTCCTCACAGAGCTAAAGCCCGACTTGGTATTGATATACGGAACAGCGATTTTAAAAACGTCGACTTTAAAGCTCGCGCCGCTGTTTTTAAATATCCACGGGGGCCTAGTCCCCAAGTACCGCAATGTTCATTCTGAATTCTGGGCGCTGACCGACGGACAGCCGCAAGAAATTGGCACGTCGATTCTTTATGTTACGCCGGGTATCGATGCCGGTCCCATCGCACTTCAACGGGCGATTGATTCCTCAAAAGTGACAAGTCTGGAAAGCGCACAGGCACTCAACATTCATCTCGCTGCAAATTTAGCGACCGAGGCGATCCGCGCGTGGAAAAAAGGTGACCTGACACGCACTCCCCAGTTGAAGGGAAGCTATCCACACAAACCCACGCCCACCTCGCGCGACATTCGCAATTTGAATAGTAAACTTTCACGCGGGCTAAAGAAAAATAACGACGCTTAGGTTGCTCACGCGATGCCTACCCTCGAAACGCGTCTTTTCCCCAGTAGGTCGCCTTCGCACCCAATGTTTCTTCAATTCTTAACAACTGATTGTACTTCGCGGTGCGCTCGCCACGGCACAAACTTCCCGTTTTAATTTGCTCACAGTCAAAGGCCACAGCGAGATCCGAAATCGTGACATCTTCAGTTTCGCCACTGCGATGGGACATCACCGTGCGGAACTGAGCGGCCTTTGCCATTTGGATGGCGTCAAGTGTTTCACTGAGTGATCCGATTTGATTTACCTTTACCAAGATCGCGTTAGCCGCCTTACGAGCAATACCATCCTTGAGTCGCTTCGGGTTGGTGACGAAGAGATCATCGCCAACCAATTGAGTTTTTGCGCCCAGAGTTTTGGTTAGATGAATCCAACCGTTCCAATCGTCTTCACTCAAGCCGTCCTCGATGCTGACCAATGGAAATTCTTTTGCCCATTGAGCGTAGATCTCGCTGAGCTGCTCGGCAGAAATCTTTCCGCCTTCCCAGGTGTACATTCCATCTTTATAGAGCTCGGTCGCCGCCACATCGAGTGCCAGCGAAACGTCACTTCCCGGTTTGTATCCAGCCTTCTCAATTGCGCGCATCACAAACTCTAGGCCCTGTCTGTTGCTCTTCAGAGTAGGTGCAAAGCCACCCTCGTCACCCACCGCAACTGAATGGCCTTCGTCATCGAGGATTTTTTTAAGCGTGTGAAAAATTTCCGCGCCCGCGCGTAGGGCTTCGCGAAAAGTCGCTTGGCCGGATGGGACGATCATAAATTCTTGAATGTCCAAACCATTATTGGCGTGCGCTCCGCCGTTGATGATGTTCATCAACGGCACGGGAAGCTTGCTCGCTTTTCCGTTACTTAGAAAGTTAAATAAATCTTGTTTCATTGTCAGCGCGCCCGCTTTCGCCGTGGCTAAGCTGACTCCCAGAATCGCATTGGCACCGAGTTTGGATTTATTTTCAGTTGCGTCGAGCTTCAGCAGCGTTTGATCCACTTTGCGCCAATCGACAACGTCCATCCCTTGGATCGCGGGACCACAAAGCTCTTTCACATTGTTGAGCGCCTTCAATACGCCTTTGCCTTGATAACGTTTCGCATCTTTGTCGCGTAACTCGATGGCTTCGTGTGCTCCAGTCGATGCGCCGCTGGGTACAGCTGCACGGCCGCGAATTCCCTCGCTGGTTTCAATTTCAACTTCGAGCGTAGGATTGCCACGCGAATCCAGTATTTCACGCGCTTTCACGCTTTGAATCGTTGCCATTAGTGGTGGGACTCTAAATCGAGTGTCCGTTGCGCAGATTTGGGTTTCTTTGCGGGGCGCAAACGTAGATTCAGATCATGTTCGAATTGAGTGAGCAAATCGGCGGTCTCCTGTGCGACTTGTGACGATTGCGACTTCACGTAATCCCAATCGACGCGTCTCATGGCCTCTTGCACTTGCCGATCTAAGCGGTCTTGACCGATCAGTAAGGTGACAAGCTGCTGCGAGCGAACCAGATAATCGCTTAGCCGCATCATATGTCCCCGTGCACGCGTAAGGTAGGTGCGCATTCCCTGCACGAATTCAGTATCCGTGGCGGGAATCGGCTGAGCTTTGGTGCCCTCGCCGCTTAAGCTCAACTGATTTCGTAGATCTTCGATTTGGCGCTGAGATTCTTCAAGCGCCTCCATCAGATTTTGTACGAGCTCCGGCTTGTAGTTCGGGCTAAGATCTTCTTCTTTGAGCAAATCACTCTGCGATTCGGACCAGCTTATCTTGATGCGCGTCTGTTGCCACTGAACAGAGGCCTGATTGCGGCCCAGGTAGCACGGCAAAACCTCAAGAGCGCTGCGAAGAAATTCGGTGACGCCAGGGAACTCTTGATTTGAGATCGGTAGGTCAAAAGAAATGGCCTCGTCTTCACGGCTGACATTTCCGACCGGCGGCGCGGGCGAAACGAAATAACTCAAAAAGCGATGTGGTTGCAAAAATAAATCCTGCGGCTTTTGCATCATCTTGATCACGCTGTCGAGCACACCCCATGAGCGCAACTCGTGACATTCATGCCCGACCAATTTGGGAAGGTTGTCATGAAAGATGGAGCCGAACTCACGATCCATTGAACTTATAAATTTTTCGACATCGGCGGCAGGGATCCAACACGAAGGTTCGCGCAAGAACTCAGTCGGTAAATCCGTGAGTTCAAAGATCTTTTCTGAATCAACGCCATGGCGATCCAGGAAGACGAGGAATGAGTTTGTAATCTTGCCACTAAATAGCATCGTTAATTATTATCGCAACCTAGACCTTGGTGCAAAAAAGAGATGTCTAATGCGTGGCAACACGTAGATTAACTGACGATTAACGCGGCGTTGAATTTCTCTAAGCTGCCTGAGAGGGTTTCGCGAACTTGGTGCGGGGGAAGGGGATTTGATTGTCTTCGATCTCGACCATGAAGGTGGGGACAGTTCCGGTCGGCTCAATCTCACCTTTTAAGCGGCCATCGGGCTGTTTCACCAGACGAGGAATTTCATAAATCGGAACCGTGGCGTAGGCACCGGTGGGATCGAAGCCGAGCACTTCAGAAATGCTCGCCAGACGCCGTGAACCATCGGAGTAACGCGAAATTTGCACAACGATATCGATGGCCGCGCCAATTTGATGACGAAGCGCGCGCTCGCTGAGCTGACTGTCGCCACCTTGCGCGAGTGCTTCCAAACGCACAAGTGCATCTTCGGCCGAGTTGGCGTGAATGGTCCCCATGCAACCTTTGTGACCGGTGTTCATCGCCTGAATCAGCTCGAGCGCTTCACTGCCGCGCACCTCACCGACGATGATGCGATCGGGCCTTAGGCGCAAACTACTTTTGAGCAAATCGCGAATCGTCACTTCACCTTTGCCGTCTTCTTCTGCCATTTGGGTTTCGAAGAAAACCACGTGTTCGTATTCGACTTTTAACTCAGAGCTATCTTCGATCACGATCACGCGTTGACCCTTGGGAATTCTATTCGAGAGAACAGAAAGTAAAGTGGTTTTTCCCGAGCCCGTGCCACCGCTGACCAGAACATTTTTGCCAAGCTTCATGCAAATGTCGAGAAAGCTTGCCGCGTCGGAAGTCATCGCGCCAAGACTGATATAATCTTTAAACGTAAATTGCGTCGTCGAGAATTTGCGGATCGCGACGGTCGTGCCTTTGCGCGCACATGGTGGAATGACTGCATGAACACGAAAGCCGTTGGGCAAGCGCGCATCCAGGCGAGGCTCTTCCTCATTGATCCGACGGCCGACACTTTGTGCGATGTTGTTGACGGCGGATCGGAGCGCATCCTCGTCTTTGAATTTCGCGTCCGTCTTTTGAATCTTACCTTTGATCTCAACCCAGATTTCGTCGTGGCGATTGATCATGACCTCTGTGACTTTTTCGTCTTGCAGAAGCGCCCACACCGGGCCTAAGAAATTCTTAATTGAATTTTCAAAGGTGGTTACTTTGTCGTCAGCCATGCGGCCTACTCTTCAGAGGCGGGAATACGATTCTCAGGCCCACCTGGGAAGACAACCAGTTTGCCTTGCGCCGAAGTTTCGGGACTGACGAATTTAAACACGCCTTCTTTTTGGGGCTTGATCACGAACGTTTTAATTTTTCCGTAGAATGTCGCATGGTGCTCGCTGAATGAGTCGAGCACAAAGCTGACGTTCTTTTCTTTTTCGTTCACGTTCACCACGTGGATTTGATAGCTCAGACCTTTTTTCACTCGGATGGTCGACGGCACAAAACCTTTGTCGGTGTTGAGCACGACTATTTCTTGCGAAATTTGTGAAGGCTCAAAGAGCGATTCAAAAAATCCGGACTTCGGCGGCTCCACAACAGGATTGAAATCGCTGCTCGCCGGTTCACGTGATTCGGGGCTCGCCGATTCGCGTAGATCAGCGCTGCGAGTCTGTTGACCACGGCGCGAAAAGTCCACGTTCCAATCGGCTTGTGTGGGCGTCACGATTCCAAGCAGTATAAGACTAATGCAAAGTTTCGCGCGAGTGATAGTCTGCGTACTCACGGGCAACCTCCATCGCTAAGTAACTCAATGTTTGCTGATCGAATTTTTTAAGTAGACTCATCATTTCCTGAGAGTCCTCTTGGCAAGTGTTCGCAATCGTCAAAACTTCAAAAAACTCATCTGCATAGCTGGGCATTTGATCCAGCGCTTGGTTCCAGTCCATCTCAAGCACAGGGTCAATCACACCCATGTGATAAAGCGCATCGAAAACGGTTTGTAGATTTCCTTGGAGATACATATGTGCACACCATCCGTTCTAGATGATTTATCGGCACAATTTGAGAAAGACTGAGGTCCAGAAATGCCGGACCTTAGGCTGGTGTTTTAGAGGATATTTGCGGCGAGTTCGGCAAGCTCCGAGCGTTCACCCTTGGTGAGCGAGACGTGAGCTGAGATCCGCTGCCCTTTGAACCGCTCAACCGAGTAGGTTAAGCCGGAATTTGAGGCATCGATATACGGATTATCAATCTGATAGCAATCACCGGTAAGGACGACTTTTGTACCCGTCCCTGCGCGTGTGACGATCGTCTTAATCTCGTGTGGTGTGAGATTTTGCGACTCGTCCACAATCAGATATTGATTCGGAATACTGCGACCACGGATGTAGGTCAGCGGTTCAATGTTCAACATTCCTTGATTGATCAATTCTTGTGCGCGGCCGGCGGCTTTTTTGTCGGCGCCGAGCAAGAACTCGACGTTGTCAAAGATCGGCTGCATCCACGGATTCAGTTTTTGCTCGACGTCGCCCGGGAGATAGCCGATATCACGACCCATTGGAAAGATCGGCCGGCTCACCAACAAGCGCTGAAAGCGGCCCTCATCTAAGGTCTTATGCAATCCCGCCGCAAGCGCGAGTAAGGTTTTTCCGGTTCCGGCTTTACCGACCAACGAAACAAAAAGCATTTCGTCGTTCAAAAGAGCGTCGAGCGCGAAACTTTGCTCCATATTGCGCGGATGAATTCCCCAAATGCTTTCGGTGGGGCTGATCAACGGCACAATTCGCGAAAGTTTTCCGTCGTAACGGCCAATCGCGCTATGGCTGGGATTCGCTTTGTCCTTTAAAATCAAATACTGATTGGCAAAAAACTTGAAGGTCTCTTGCGGAAGTTCTAATCCGCGCTCTTTGTAGAAGCGGTCAATGAACTCGGGGTCAAGATCGACCTCTTTTACTCCCGTGTACATATCCTCGACATCGGTGTTTTCCGGATCGTAGTCTTTTGCCGCGATTCCGAAAACGTCAGCCTTGATGCGCAGGTTGATATCTTTAGTAATCAGCTCGACGACGGCCTTTTTATTCTGCAACTGCAGCGCAAAAGCGGCCGCCAAAATACGATGATCAGGAATTCCCAGATTCATCTCGGCCGGCAGACCTGCGAAATGGGAGTCAGAGATGACGTAAACAAAAGACTTACCGGTTTCGAGCTCTACACCCTGCGCGAGCGATCCTTTGTCGCGCAAAACGTCGACGAAGCGAGAAAAGTGGCGCGCGTTGCGGCCGTTCTCACCCAAGTCACGCTTGAAACGGTCGATCTCTTCGATCACCGAAAATGGGATGTAGATATCAGAGCCGCTGAATTTATTAATGGCTAAGGCGTCAAAGAGAATGACATTGGTATCAACGACGACCTTGCGCTCGCACCGACCGGGAATTGGAATCTGTGATGTAGCTGTCATAGAGGTTAAGTCCTCCTTAACCCTCATTCGAGCGTAATTTTTTATCCTTGTATATGAAAAAAAAGCGGCCGCGCCTCAGCGCGTGAGGTTCGACACCATGATGTCGCCATGGTCGCCCTGCAGACTTGCGCTTACCGTCTCGATGAACTTCACGAAATGGTGCAAAGCCTGATCGTTAATCGATCCCTTTACGAAATTGACCCCGTGGCGAAAGACTTTCTCATCACCAACAGCGCGGATATTTTGAATCGTAACAATAAACGGAAAATAGGTTTGATGGTTAAGGTAAACACGCATCGCCACCTCTTCATTGAGCGAAAAGTGCCCGGTGCCGTCCTCGGTATCAAAGGCCAAACCGCTGTTGGATATGTCGTAGAGTTGCACTTTGATCAAACCCTTGCCCTGAACCAAGGCACAAGCTCCGACAAACTCATTGAGGATCGTACGCTTCACTTTGCGGCGCTCTGAGGAGATGATTTCGTTGCGCGCCTCAACCATATCGATCACCGGCGCATTGGTGCTTCTGCCAGTGGACTTCATAGCCTTTGAAGCCTTCGCGTTCTTCTTGAGCCGACCTGTTAAGTCGAGTACGTTCTTCATTCAAATCCCCCTGATGTCTTTCTATCGGCCGAAAAACGTCTCAACTTTAGATAACAACGTGATGTGTCTCATTTCGAGACCTAGACCAAGGCCTGCAAATCGTTCCCTCATACGTTGCTTTCAGCCACAATATTAGGAAATGAACGACGTACGAAAATACCTGCCTCATTTAATGTGGTTATTGCCCCTGATCGTTTTCTTTGAGGCCAGCCTTCGCCCGATGGCCGAGCCGGATTTATTTTTTTATTTTGCTTTAGTTGAAACCTATATTCGCACCGGCCATTGGTCACTCACCGACCCTTTTGTTTATACCTTACCCAATGATCATTTAATGACGGCGCACCAATGGCTCGGCTATTGGATTTTCTATCTTCCCTATTTGGCGATCTCTTGGGCCGGCCCAATCTTAATCAAGACGTTTTTTCTCGTGATCTTTTTTTTAGTGCCCTTGATTCCATTTTGGACGGCACGCAAACGGCTTCCCGCTTATTTTCCACTGGCTTATACGCTGGCGATATTTATCGCTCACCATCGCTTTCGCGAACGGGTCAGCCTGTTTGGCGATCTGTTTGTCTTGTATTTGGTGTCGGGACTTTTATGGTGGAGAGAAAAACGCTGGTTTTGGTACTCACTGCCGCCCCTGTTTTTGCTGTGGGCCCAGTTGCATCCTTCATGGCCGCTCGCATGGGCGATCTTGGTGATCTTTTTTGCCACACGAAGTCCGCGAACGTGGGAGCGACATCAACTGATCGCCACCGGCCTGTGTTTCTTAATGCCATTGTTCAATCCCTTGGGCATCGAAGGACTGCTTTATCCTTTTGAGTTCTCGCGCACTATTGAACCTTACCTGAGCCAATATGTAGTGGAGTGGCTGCCGCTCACCGACACACGATTGTTTGGTTATCGTTTTCTCTATTTGCCATTTTTGACTCTGATCCCGTTCGTGATTGCGCGACTAGCGCAGTTGCGCAAAGAGACGCCGTGGTTTGAGTGGATGATCTTTTTGATCGGTTTGGCATTGAATGTGAAGTCGGTGCGCTTTGGGCTGATGGCTCAAGGCATTTTTCTAGTGCTAATCACGCAATTTGAGTTTCGCCGACCGCTTGCCGCGACTCGCGTTTTTGCCAGACAGTGGATGCATTGGTTTGTTCTGATCGGTTGTATCGGAGTGATCGCCTTTAAAATGAGCATGAGTAGCAGCTGGCGCGTGCCACTGACTAGTCGATTTAGAATCGATACAAGCTATTTTCCAGAAGCGGCGGTTGATGCACTAAATCTCGCCAAACCTAAGCTTCATGTTTTTAATTCCTTTGGCTTTGGCGGATATTTAGCCTGGCGGTGGCAAGGCAATCCACCCATTTTCTTTCACGGATTTTCGACCAATTTTAAATTTTACGAGGAAAACTACAATCGACCACAGGAAAGCCAAGCCGAACTAGATCGCATAATTAAGCGCTATGACATCGGCGTTTTCTTGCTCAGCAAGCTTGGCAATGACAATGCATTTATCGTTCTATTGCGCCAACACCCAGACTGGCAAAATATTCGCGAAGACGGCGCTGCGGTGATTTTCGCAAAAAAAGACCCCCGAGTCTTTCAATGAACGCGGATCGACGAGTCGAATTTAATTTCGTGCTCGGCACCGCGGCGGAGCTGATCAAGGTCTATCCAGTCATACACTTGGCAATCCAGCGCGGACACGGCGTTCGCGTGATTTCATCCGGCCAGAGTCGCGAAAATTTCCTGATGCAATATCGCGACTTCTCGTTGCCTGAAAATGCCCTAGTCACATTGATCGAAAGCCATGGCGACCTGGATAAAGCCAGCTCAGCTTTGCGCTGGTTCGGGCGTGCCGCTTTCACTTGCAAAAAGAGTTTTCGTAGCAAGTTACTCAACAGTTCGGCTGATCGCAGTTACGTGGTTGTCCACGGAGATACGCTTTCCACTTTGGTGGGCGCATGGTTAGGCTGGCGCTGTGGACTTCCCGTCGTGCACGTCGAGGCGGGTCTGCGTAGTCCGAACCTTTTCAATCCGTTTCCCGAAGAGATCACGCGCCGCTTGGTTTCGCGTTTCGCGAGCTTTCATATGGTTCCCGATTCACGGGCCGAGTCAAATCTGCGGCGCGCGAGCGTGCGCGGAAGAATTCTCTGCACGCAAGGCAATACTTTACTTGATGCCGTTTTACTCAGCGCCGAGTTTAAGGAAAAAAAATCTTCGGAGGCGCGATTTGGATTAGTGAATATTCATCGTTTTGAAAATTTAAATTCACAGCCGCGCTGGAATAAAATTATCGACACCGTCGTCAACGCGGCACTCAAGACAAAGCTGGTCTTTGTCGCCCATCCACAGACCCGGCATAAACTATCCTCAGATCTTGACGTCACTCGCCGGCTGACCTCGGCGAACATCGAGATTCGCGAGCGCATGCCATTTTCGGAATTTATCGGATTGCTTAAGCACGCAGACTATTTGATCAGCGACGGGGGCAGCAATCAAGAGGAGTGCTCTTACTTAGGTAAGCCCTGCATGATCCTGCGCGACTCTACCGAACGCCAAGAGGGACTTGATGGCTGCTGCGTGCTCACTCGTTTCGATCAAGATTCTATCGATCAGTTTCTAAACGATCCCAGTCAATACCGACGCCCGCCGATGAATGACGTCACTAGTCCGTCGCAAATAATTTTAAAGACTCTAGAAGAGGCCTAACTTCGGACGTCCGAGACGAAAGGCGTGCTCGACCTTTCGAGCACAAACCTTTGGCCACTCCCTAAGTTCAATTATTGTATTCACGTCCACTCTGCGCAAAACTATTAAGAAGAGGTTTCGCACATGAATATTTGGTCGGAAAAGCGCGTGCTTGTGACCGGTGGCTCGGGCTTTCTAGGGCAACATCTCGTCAAAGAACTCGGCGCCCTTCATCCTAAAAATTTGGTTGTTGTTGGCAGCAAAGACTATGATCTGACCCTTGAGGATCACGTGATTCGCATGTTCGATCAAGCCTCACCCCATATCGTTTTTCATTTGGCAGGCTTGGTGGGTGGAATTTTGGCCAACAAAGACCGGCCCGCTGAATTTCTTTATAAAAATTTGATGATGGGCACTCTTGTTATGCATCACGCTTGGAAAGCGGGAGTCGAAAAGTACATTGGCGCGGGCGCCGGCTGTGGATACCCCGAATTCGCACCAATGCCACTCAAGGAAAAAGACCTATGGGAGGGCAGTCCGCAAAAAGAAAGTGCACCCTACTCACTCGCCAAACGTATGTTAGTCGTGCAAGCGGCCGCCTATCACAAGCAATACGACTTTACCGGGATCATTTGTATTCCCGGGAATATTTACGGCGAGTTTGACAATTATAATCTTCACGACAGTCACGTCATCCCCGCGCTGGTGCGAAAATTTATTGAAGCCGCACGTGATAAAAAACCCACTGTTGAAGTCTGGGGTTCAGGAAAACCGACACGCGACTACATTTATGCCGGCGACGCTGCCAAAGGAATCGTGAAGGCAGCAGAGGTTTACACCGGCGCTCATGTCCTGAATCTCTCTTCTGGAATCGAGACCAGCGTCCGTGAAATCTGCAAGCACTTGCAACAGATTACCGGCTTTAAAGGCGAGGTCGTATGGAATACGGATCGGCCCGAAGGGCAAATGCGTCGTTTCTTCGACGTTTCCAAAGCTAAAAATGAGTTGGGATTTTCTGCCACCACACCTCTGGATCAGGGTCTCAAAAAGACAGTCGATTGGTACATTGCGAACATCGACTCACCGGAGCTGCGAAAATGAGTCCGTTTTGGAAAGGCCGAAAGGTATTGGTGACAGGCGGCGCCGGATTCATCGGCTCACACCTTACAGAAATATTGGTAGAGCTCGGCGCTCAAGTTCGCGTGGTCGACAATTTGGCACGCGGCCGAGTGGAAAATTTAAAAGCGATTCGTGAACGCATTGAATTTGTCAAAGATGATCTCACTCAAGCCGAAGTTTGCGCTCGCGCCTGCACGGGAATGGACACGGTCTTTCACTTGGCTTCGAAAGTCGGTGGAATTGGTTACTATATGCTCAAGCCCGGCGAGGTCTACAATAACAATGTGTTGATGGACACGCAGATGTTCCTCGCCGCACGCGCCGCTCATGTGAAACATTATTTATTTTCGAGCAGCGCCCACGTCTATCCCCGCCATTTGCAGACCACTGAAGACTCAGCACCCTTAAAAGAACAAGACGCCAGTCCCGCCGATCCGGTGATTTCCTATGGCTGGGCGAAATTGGTGAGCGAGAAAATGATCGAGTATCAAAATGCCGAGGGCAGCGAGATGCGCACGGCCGTCGTACGCATCGTCGGCGCATTCGGTGAGCGACAAGACATCGGCTTAGACACGGCCTCGGCCATCCCCGCTTTTTGCCGACGCGCGATTGAGTTTCCAAAGAAGAGTCCATTCATTATGCTCGGACAAGGTCGCGAAACCCGCTCCTATTGCTACGTTGGTGACGTTGTTGAAGCGATGGTACTTTGCATACAAGGTCTCACCGAGCGCAAAGAGATTGGACCGATCAATCTTGGCACCGAGGGCCGCGTAACCATTGGCGATCTGGTCCGCATGGTCATTGAAATTTCCGGCAAGAAAATTGAAGTGAATCATGTGACCACCAAAGAGAGTGGCATTCGCGGCCAAGCCGTTGATTGCGCAAAGACTAAAGAGGTCTTGCGCGGTTGGACGGCCAAGGTCAGTCTGCGTGACGGAATTTTGAAAGCGTATCGCGATATTGAACAGCGACTTGCAGATGGTGAACAGTAACTTAAGCGAGCGTCAGGCTCATGGAGCGAAGGTATGGTTATCACGCAAACGCCCTTGCGAATTTCATTTTTCGGCGGCGGCACCGACTATCCCGTATGGTTCCGCGAAAATGGCGGCTCTGTTTTAGCGACCACAATCGATAAATATATTTACACCTCGTGCCGGCCGCTGCCCCCGTTTCACGATCATCGCCATCGCATCATCTATTCCAAAATGGAATACGTGCGTGAAATCGACGAAATCATTCATCCCGCCGTCCGTGAAGTTTTCAGATATATGAACGTCAAAGACGGGATTGAGTTGCATCACGATTCGGACCTTCCCGCACGCTCGGGCATGGGTTCGAGCTCGTCCTTTGTCGTCGGTCTCTTGCATGCCCTACATGCCCTGCGCGGTGAAATTGTCGATAAAGAAAAATTGGCACAGGAGTCCATCCACGTCGAACAAGATTGCATCAAAGAAAACGTCGGTTGCCAGGATCAAGTGATGGCGGCGTTCGGAGGATTCAACCTTGTGAACTTTAAGCAGAGCGGCGGGTTTTCCGTTCACCCGCTCACCATTAAAAGTGAGAGGCTCGCCGATCTACAGAGCCACCTGATGTTACTTTATACCGGCCAACATCGCATTGCCTCGGATATTGCGGCCGAGCAGATCAAAAATACTCCCAATCGAAAATCCGAGCTTCTAGGCATGCAAGGTATGGTGAAGTCCGCCACCGATATTTTAGGCGGCAACGGATCAATCACCGATTTTGGGCGCTTACTTCACGAAGGTTGGCAGCTGAAGCGTAAGATGAGTAGCAAAGTCAGCAATGCAGATATCGACGATATCTACGCCGCGGGCCGCGAAGCGGGAGCGATCGGTGGAAAGCTTTTGGGAGCCGGCGGCGGCGGCTTTATGTTATTTTTTGCTCCACCCGAAAAGCAGGCGGGAATTTTAAAGCGTTTAGATAAACTGCTCCACGTCAAATTTGCATTTGATTACTCAGGTAGCAGTATCGTTTTCTACCGAAAAGCGGCCGCATAGTTCAAAACAGCGCCTGGATTAACTCTTTTCTTCCTAGGCGCGCGATTCTCTCTCCACCAAATTTAGACAGGTGCACGCGGTCGATGTAAAAAAGCCGATCGCCATCAACTGCGTGGCAAAATTCTTTATCACACATCAGTGGCCAGGGGTCGAAGGTCTTCACCAGCGGATACCTTTGCAAAATCTCTTGGATGGGCTTGCGATATCCCCCTTCGAACATAAACGCAGTTTCCGCGGGCATATTACAAAAATTGCGATCAGTCAGACGAATGGGTCGAGTGATACATCTTTTTGGATCGCCGGCGGGTGGCACTGAATAAACAAATACCACGCGCTTACCGCTATCTTCCAAATATTTTAGGGTTCGATCCAGTGCCGCGATAAACTGGCTGCCATCACAGTCCTTGTCGGCGCCGAGAATCGATTCACAACTGAAATACAGCGCCCAACGATTGGCCAAGACCACCGTTTTAATGGAAGGGTCCGCGACAGTTTTCGCTAAAATCTGCTCAGTAAACTCTCTGCATCTTGGATAGCCATAGCCGAGGAGCAGAGGACATTGCCCAAGGCCCAACTGCCGATAGTCCACCTTCGGTCGATCGGCCATGGCATCAAAGACTGTGGTAAAGGCGTTGGCATGACTGTCGCCTAAAAGCAGAATCGGCGGATTTCGGCTTCCCGAGCCACCATTGCAGTTGTCGACAGAGTCATCGCTTTTATCGCTCCACGCGGCGCAGGACTGCTTGTACGACTTATCAAAATTATTTTTTTGTCCAGCCACCGAAGATCGCTGCGGCAGTCCATTGAATTTATATATAATAACACCTGCTCCACCAAGCAATGCCACCAACATGCAAAGAACCCACGCGATCAAAGATGACGAGCGCCGGACTGGTTTTTCGACGAGCTCGTAAGTCATCCAGGCCAAGATAAAACTTAGCGCAAGGGCAGATATTCGGATCGATAGACTGGGCACCGAAGACTCAATGATTTCCGCAAACGAAAGCAGCGGCCAATGCCATAGGTAGAGCGGATAGCTGATCAGTCCAATTCCGACTAGCGGTCGCTGTGAAAACAAATGACGATTGAACAAAGCGTGAGGTCCCGCGGCGATAAACATCACAGTCCCGAGCGTCGGGAAAAGTGCGACCCATCCCGGAAAACCTTGCGCCGGGTGTGAGAGATAGACTCCGGCAGCTAAAAGGCAGAGTGAGACGATAGAGAATGTATTTGCGAAAGCTTTTTTTGGAGACGAAATGGCAAGCAGACCGCCAAGTAGGATTTCCCAAAATCGACTGCCCGACGAATAAAAATTCCCGGCGCTCGCCGTCTCAAGCAGATATATATTCAGCGCAAATGAGCAGACGATCAACGTCAGAAAAACAAACCACAAGGTCGCTTTTCTTCTATGGGAACAAACCAAAATAAGCGGCCAGAGCAGATAGAATTGTTCTTCTATGCTCAACGACCAGAGATGCAAAAGTGGCTTAACCTGAGAAGCCACGTCGAAATATCCGGCCTCTTGCCATAGCGTGAAGTTTATAAAAAATAGCGACGCCGAAAAGACATGCTTGCCCAGCATTTTATATTCGTCGGCAAGAAGGCCAAACCATCCAAACAAGAGACATGTGAGTAAGACCAAAATTAACGCGGGGAAAATTCGCTTGATTCGACGCTGATAAAATCTTGAGAGGCTAAAGTGCGACCGACCAAGATCGTTCAAAATGTGATTTGAGATCAAAAAACCTGAGATTGCGAAGAAGACATCGACGCCGATAAATCCGCCGGGAAGTACGCCAGGGAAGGCGTGGAACGCCAAAACTAGCAGCACGGCAAATGCGCGCAATCCGTCGATGTCGGGGCGATAGGATGACTCGGTCACCCTCAGATTTTAGATTCAATTGAGCACTTACTCAAATGCGAGTCCGTGAACTGGACGGACCTAGGTCCCGACCAGACTTGTTCCTTCATTCTAGCTTTGAGATCGTAGACTAACGACGTTGTATTCAACAGTGGCATATGGAGTATTCGGATGAGAACGATATTGGTTACCGGCGGCGCGGGCTTCATCGGAAGCAATTTTGTGCGCTACATGTCCAAGAAATATCCGAACGATAAAATCATTGTTCTCGACGCTTTGACCTACGCGGGAAGCGTAAATAGTTTGCCGACATCCGGAAACAACGAACATTTTGAGTTTTGGTATGGCAACGTAAAAAACGGCGAGTTGGTCGACACGCTGGTCGCGAAGTCCGATATCGTGGTTCACTTTGCCGCCGAGTCTCACGTCACGCGTTCGATTTACGACAATTTGAACTTTTTCGAAACGGATGTCATCGGAACTCAAGTCGTCTCGAACTCCGTGCTTAAACACAAAGATCGCATTAAGTTGTTCATTCATATTTCGACGTCTGAAGTATACGGAACGGCCGTACAGGATAAAATGAACGAATCCCATCCACTCGATCCAATGAGTCCCTATGCGGCCGCGAAATGCGGCGCCGATCGATTGGTCTACGCCTATCACCAAACCTACAAGATCCCCTCTGTGATCGTTCGTCCATTCAACAATTTCGGTCCGCATCAGCACCTTGAGAAACTTATCCCCCGATTTGTCACCAGCTGCATCCTCGGAGAAAGTTTGGACGTGCACGGCGACGGCTCGGCCTCACGTGACTGGCTATTTGTCGAAGACCATTGCCGAGCGCTCGATCGCATTTTGCAAATGCCACCCGACAAGGTGATTGGAAAAATCTTGAATCTAGGGGTCGGCGAAAGTCGCAGCATTATGGAGATCGCCAATACCATCAAAGATATTATGGGCACTCCGAAAGTTCCCGTACGGATTGTCGAGAATCGACCCGGCCAAGTCGATCGGCACACTTGCGATGCCAGTTTTGCTCGCAAACTTCTCGATTGGAAGCCAGAGATCAGCTTTCATGAGGGAATTAAAAGAACCGTGGATTTTTATCGCGAAAATCGTGAGTGGTGGGCTCCGCAAATCTGGATGCGCTCTATAACAATCGTCACGCAAGATGGAAAAAAAGTTCAGCACTAGGTGGCTATGAATCTTCTATTTCCCACTGAACAAAATCCTCTCGAGTCCATGACCGTGGAATCTCTAGATTGGGATACAAGGGTCCTCGGCCTTCAAACGGCGCGTATCAGCGAAATTAGAAATTTAAAGAATGCCGCTTCGATCCCATTGAACAGCTACGCTACCCTCGGTGAGAAGCTAAAGCAGGCCGGCCTGCAATACGTCACGGTTCGCCAGCCACAGCACGAGTGGGCACAAATACATCGCCTAGAGTTCGCCGGGTTTCATCTCTTAGATGGAATTTTGGAATTCTCCAAAAAGGCCGAAAAGAGCTCACCCGTATTACTGAAGAGGAATTTCACTCTGCGCGTTGCAGATACGAAGGATGCGGACGCGCTCGCTGAGTTCTCGGGTCGCAGCTTTTCACAAACTCGGTTTCACAACGACCCTGTGCTTTCAAAGGAACAAGCGGCTCGCATTTTTTCGGAATGGGCGCGCAATTGTTGCATGGGAATCACCGCTCAAGCGGTTTGGCTGGCTGAAGAAAATGGCCGCATCGTCGGTTTTGTAACATGTAAAATTAACGACGGAAATGGAGTGATCGATCTGATCGGGATCGATGCAAAAGTTCATGGTCAGGGACTGGGAACCGCGCTGATGACCAAGGCCGGAGACTGGTTTGCGGAAAAAGGTTGCGCCAACACGAGGATTCAAACTCAAACGAACAACCTGGCGGCCATAGGTCTCTACGGCAAACTTGGCTTTGCTCCTATTTTGGCCAGCGTGACTTTGCGGTGGTCGGGACTTATTCGATGAGCGCCAAGTTCTCTGTAATAATGGCCACGCTCAATTCGATTCGCACGATCGAGGCCTCGCTTAAATCTTTACGTGCACAGGATTACCCACAGGACCAAATTGAAATCCTAGTTATCGACGGTGGATCGACTGATGGTACTCGCGAAATCGCGATCCGCTACGGCGCACGTATTGTGGAAAATCCGCGTGTAGAACCGGTGACGGCAAAACTCATTGGCCTGCGTGAGGCCACCGGCAACTATCTGATTCATGTGGATAGCGACGAAGTCCTGCAATCCCCTCGAGCCCTCGCTAAGCGCGCCAAGGTATTCCAAGAAAATCCAAATATTCGAATGGTTTTTGGTTCCGGATACGCCAACGCACCGAACGCGACGTTTGCCGCGCGCTATATCAACGAATTTGGCGATCCCTTCTCGATGTTCTTCTATCGACTCTCGAAAAGTAGCTTCTTTTTTATTTCGACCATGCGTCGACGTCTGCCCATGGTACGCAACGACAAAGACTATGCTGTTTTTCGCGTTGCTGGAGGAGCACAACCAATTTTGGAAAATGCGGCTTGTGGAAATACGATTGATCTCGGATTTTTTCGTCGAGAATTTCCAGAGCTCAGCGATAAACCATGGGGACCGGTGCACTTCTTCTACCATATGCAGGCTCACACCAGTGACTTCGCGATCACGAAGGACGATGCGATTGTGCACTACTCTGCGGATCGCTGGAGTGGCTTCTTACGAAAAATCGACTGGCGGGTACGCAACAATATATTTTTTCTCGACGACATGGGCGCTTCTGGATTCTCCGGTCGGCAGATTTTCGAAAAGGGACTGCTGCTGCGCCTTCGCCCTTATCTTTACATTCCCTATGTTTTACTCCTACTACCCGTCACCGTGGACGCAGTCATACTGATGTGGACCAGGCGAGACCCGGCATTTATCCTGCACATCCCTCTGTCGTTTTACACTTTGACGATGATCTTGAGTATGCGGCTACTTAAAGCTGTGGGCTACAAACCACGCCTGACGGGGTACGGGCAACAAAAGGCCGTCGCGACCCCGGGCATTCGCTCTTCACGCTAATTTATTGTCGAGCTTCCACCAGCTGTTATAAGGCGTTAGCTTGAGCTCAAACTTAAAGCCGATGGCCTCGAGTTGCGAGTAAATCTTCTCAGCTTCAAAGATATCCTCGATGCAGAGCCAGCAACGGTCAGATTTAGTGAAGATCTCTTTCATGCCCTCGAGCACGCTGCACTCGTGACCCTCGACATCGATTTTAAGAATTAGAGTGCTAGGCAAATCACGAAGCAAGCCGTCGGCGCGACGCAAAGAAATACGATGAATGACTCCGCCGTCCTTTGACTTAAAAGAAAGGCTCGAATCACCCGGGTGCGCCGCAGAGAAGTTCATCGTGGCCTCGCCGTCGGCATTCGAAAGAGCGTACGGAAAGACTTGTACTTGCTCCGGGCGAATTGAGTTTAGACTCAGATTGACCTTGAGCAATTCCAAGTTTTCTGGAATGGGTTCAAAGGCCCAAGTCTTCAATGCGCGCGCTCCCGCATAGCGACTGACTCGCACACAGAATTGGCCGATATTTGCGCCCACGTCTAAAAATCCGACCGACTGGTCGGAGTCGAGCTCTTGGTCAATAAGTTGAAACAGATGATGCATGTCTCGGCGCTCAAAGGCGGGGGAAACAATGGCTGCATCCTGCGAACCACGACGCATCCGAAAAATTCCAAATCGTGTCTCAAGAGTGTCGGGTCCGTAGTAGAGCACGCCCGGAAGTGAATTCGCGTGCAGTGTATTGATCAGATTTGTGAAAGAGTAGCGAAGCTCAAAGGTCAGAAAGCTCAGCTTCGGGCGACGCACTTCCCAGATCAGCGCTATTTTTGCGAATAGATAGGACAAACAAAACCAGGCTCGATCTAAGAAGTTCCATTTGACCTTCATCGATTCTCACCGTTCTGGGAAAAACCTTCCTCTTGCATAAGGCGATCAAAAATTTTAGGCCAAGAGAATTCCATTCCCATGCGCAGAGCCTCCACTCGCGCCCTTTCGAACTGCGTGTCTGAGCTCCAGAGATTAATTATGGTCTGCGCGAATCCCTCTGGCGTATAGTCCGCGATTCGACCCGCACCAGTGCGTTGCAGATCTTGCGCAATGGGCGGAACGTCTGACGTGACAACAGGCAGTCCACATCCCAAATAAATTTTGATCTTTGACGGATCCGCGAATTTAGAAAAACTGTCCTTTAGAGTGGAGTCGTACGGCGCCAAGCCCAACCCACCGCCGGCCATTAGACGCTCAAGATCCAAGGTGTGTTCGATCGAGCCGCGCAGTTCCACTTGTTTTTCGACACCCAACGCTTTGGCTTTTTGTTTCAAATGATCGGTTTTTCCGGGACCGTAAAAAATTAGGCGGAACTCTTGATTTCGATTTGCCAAGGCCTTCGCCACGTCAATCAAAAAGTCCGCACGCACATTTTGTGCGTTTGGATTGCCGACAAAAATCAAATCGCGTTTATTGTAGGGCAACTCGCCTTTTGCAAAAGTAATATTGGCGTTATTTCCCATCGGAGCCAAGCGATAGCGAACCTGCGAAAGTTTAATGCGACCATCGCGCTCGCGCGCCTCGAGCATGGGCAAACTCATGGTCCACACCGAATCCGCGTGACGCGCGACAAAGCTATCCAAGAACACATACATCCGCTCGACCAATGAATTCGAAAATCGCGTGGGTGAATAATCGACGATCAAATAAGTCACTCGCTTGACCAGGCCCAGCTTGCGAAACAAAAGCCCCGCGATTCCCATCAAGCTATCCGATGCTAAGACAAAGTCCGATCCGATGACGTGAATCCAACCCACGCTCAATAGCCAAGTGATGTCCTTGGCGAATGAAAGCAATTGCGGTTGGTAAAATCGAATCCAACTTCGCTTCTTCGACAAAAGTCGTTCGCCATCATACTTCTCGATCCAAATCGATTTGGTCACCGAATTGAAGAAGGGAAATTTTATATAAACGAGCTTTGCGCCTGCGCCTTGTAAATAGGGCGCGAAGCTTGCGGGAAATCCCGTGGCACCTTCGATCTCGTGACATAAAAAAGAAAATTTTAGACCCTTCAAACTCATAATCGATGTTAGCAAATTAGGGATCTCGCCTGCGCAGTTTTTTGGTCGCTCCCCAGGCTAAGGTCTAAATCTCACTTTCACATTGAGGACACTCGCCACTCGAGATATCACAGTTAAATGCACCGCTACAGTCGCCAACCGGTTTCGCGAACGCTTCGCTGTTTTATGTTATGGGTGAATGGTCTAGCCCCTTTCCTCTGGCCCGTCCGCCATCTCTTTCGCAACGCTAATTACTTTCGCGGAATTTACTGTTTTGTGCGCGACTACTGGAAGTTCAAACGACTCCCACAAGATCCGCGATTTCCCCTTCGCTTCATCGATTCCTATCCCTGTCTTTTTGATCGCTTTGATCAGTCCGGGATTAAACCCAGGCACTATTTCCACCAAGACCTATGGGCGGCCAAGAAGGTGCATGACAGCAAGGTCAACGAACATTTTGATCTGGGCAGTCGGATCGACGGCTTCGTGGCTCATTGCGCGGTGTTTTGTAAGATGGTCATCTTTGATATTCGACCACTTTCTCCACTCAACGAGAACATTCGCTTTATTCAAGCCGATATCACCAACCTCCATACGGTCGGTACGGGAAGCATTCACTCTTTTTCGAGCCTGCATGTTTTTGAGCATCTAGGCCTAGGCAGGTACGGCGATCCTCTTGGCTCCGCATCCTTAGATATGGCAGTTGCCGAAGTGATTCGGGTTCTGGCTCCTGGAGGAAATCTTTACTTCGGCGTGCCCATTGGAATTCAAAGACTTGAGTTTAACGCTCAGCGAGTTTTTGCTGTGGCGACAGTTCTGGAGATGTTTAAGGGCCTTCAGCTGCGGGAGTTTAGCGCGGTCAACGATCAAGATGATCTTTTGCTCAACGCCGACCCCAAGGCTTTTACTCAAGCCGAGTACTCTTGCGGACTCTTTCATTTTCAAAAACCGACCTAAGTACAGCGCGCCGTTCGGCCTAGACCTCGACCGCAGCGAAAATCACAGCGACCCGCTTTCAGTTTGGGTCGATCCGTGCCGATAATGAGACATGTCTCGCAACCCGTGGCTCAATAAAACCAGCAAACTCAGCATCATTGTCCCGGTGTTCAATGAAGCCCCTCAGCTTGTCGAAAACCTCGACCTTCTATTAGCTGAAGTTGAAGACTACTTTCCAAATTTCGAAGTCATCGTGATCAGTGATGGAAGCACCGACGGAACCAACGCCAAGCTGCTCTCGATTCGTCATCCTGGAGTAAAGCCCATCGTCATCGAGAAAAATTCGGGCAAAGGCAACGCCGTTCGCGAAGGATTTCAACGGGCCACCGGCGATTACGTTTTGTTTATTGATGGTGGCATGGAGATTCATCCTAAAGAAATTCGCATTTTCATGGGCCTGATGCATCTGTATCAGTGCGACATCGTGGTGGGATCGAAACGTCATCCACAATCCAAGGTCGTCTATCCGTGGTACCGCCGCAGCCTCAGTTGGCTCTTCCAAATGTTAATTCGCGCAATGTTCCATGTCCACGTGACCGACACTCAGGTCGGCATCAAACTGTTTCGCCGAGAGGTTATCGACGCGATTCTCCCGCACCTGGAATTGAACCGCTATGGCTTTGACCTTGAGGTACTTTCTCTCGCCAAGCACTTCGGCTATGGTTATGTGCTCGAAGCTCCGATTCGACTCGATTACTTTGCGACAGGTGACCGTCAAGTGACTCGCGAACTCTTCCACGTTTTTCGCGTCGGCTTTAGCTTGCTTATGGACACACTTCGACTCTACGCCCGCCTTAGAAAAATCAGTCCCACCCGGATCATTCCTCTCCCGGTCGCCACCAAGACCGGCAAGCGCACGGGTTAGTTTTCGAGCGCCACTTTCGGACACATAAATGTAAAATAAAAATTGCACGGCAACTTCTGGGCGAGTTCGACACGCGCCGATTCAAGTTTTGACCGATCGGTTGGATCTTTAATAAAAATATCCACTGGCGGAAAGCTATTCGAATCTCCAGCTAGGAATTTATTGAACGCCGTGGCGATCTGCGCATCGCCATAGCTACTCAAATAGGCGCGCGCCGGTGCCGGGTCCCCGGCTTGAAGCACCCACAGAGTGAGTTGACTGTACAACATGGTCGACCGTGAATTGAAGTTATAGTGCAGGCGCGCGACAAAAAGAGAAACTAGAACGAGCGAAACACAAAGCACTCGCGAACGCCAACTCTTGTCATCCAGCAGGCGAACCAGTGGAAGCGACATCAATGGAAGAAGAAAAGTGAAATAGCGTGGCCCGTAGCAAATCTCACCTCGCGCGTAGAACAGCAGAAAGAGGGCCAGGTTAATTGCAATCGTCATCAGTATAAACTGCGTCTCGATTCGTTTCTCTTTCCAAAACCCAGGCCAAAACACCAGCGCAAAGCCAAGTTGAGGAAACATCGAAAACAAACTCGACTTCACATTCACGGTGTAATCCCGCAGACGGGGAATAATATTTTTATAGGAAAATACATTCGGAGTGTTGGGAAACGACGCACCTTCGGTGGTGAGTTGAAAAATTCCGGTCTTCCAATAAACCAAACCCAAATGAACGGACAGCGCGGTCGCGCAAAATGCAAAAACGGCGCCCAACTCTTTGCGCATTCGCATCTGCCACAAAGTCAACACCGTGGGTCCATACAACACGAAAAAAGTGCTTTTACTCAAAACCAACATAAACAACAGTATTTGCGAAACCAATAGATCCATCGAGAGTCGTCGCTGCGCCTTTTGCACATGTCGGACGACATGATAAACATAGCCCGTAAATAAAAAGAGATGAACCACTTCATAGGTCTGAGCCCGCAAGTAAACCCACAAAAAGCTCCCGTAAAAGCAACACAGAACAAGCATCGCACTCGCCCAGGGTGATCCGCCCACACACCGAACCAGCAAAAACAAATAGATCGCGGCGAGCAATGAAAAAACAACGCTCATCGCATCCGCATAAACAATCACCTCCTCGAAAATCAGATTCAGCTGGGTCGGCCGGCGAATCATTTCTGGGATCGTAAAGAGCAAAGTATTTAACTCACCCCAACGTGAATAAAATTTCTGACGTTCATCGTTCTCTAGAAAAACCTGACCCTTGGCCTCTAGATAGGGGTAAAGACTGTCACGCAGCGAGTAGTCGATCCCAATGTCGCCGTTTAAATAAAAGTTGGTCGCCGCAAGTCGAATTCCGTGATTGTCACCGGGATAGAGCTCCTTAGGCATAGTCAAAATGCCTAAGGCTGCGACGATCAGCAGAGTGAATAAGAGTGGCAATGACTTGCGAAAACGCGTCCCCATTCATTCTATTCTGGGCGCGGCCACCAGGCTCGTTCAAGTCTATTAAATTCAGTCCCCCCGCGTCGTTTTGGATTTAACTTTACCCACTAACCTTGCTATATCTTCCTGGTGGATAAGTCGTTCGAAGGTCTTCTTTTTAGCGTCGTCGTACATGCCGTTTTGGTGTGGATTCTCTTCTTCGGCCATTTTTCTCCACCAGTCAGTGTTACAAACAACGCCACCGAAATCGTACTGATCGAAAAGCCCGATAAAAAAAGCCAAACTTTTGTCACTGAAACGCAAAAGGAGCCAAAGCTTGAGGATCTAAAGGACACCGCCGACTTTCTTTCCCAACTCACTAAGCGTGTGAAGAAGCAAATGCGAGCCGCAAAGTCGGGCCCGACGATCAATGCCCGACCGCAGCCGCGACTCCCAAACCCAAATCCGAGCAAACACGTAGGTGCCAATCAAGGCCAGCGCGAATCGGAAGAAGACGGCGTCGGATTGCAAAAGCCTGGCGGCAGTCAAGCCATGCGCACCATCGCCATCGGACAAAGTAGCCTGGCCGAATATATTCCCAGCGTTCAAGAAGGCGCGTTCACGTCTCTCAATACAGATCAATTTACCTATTACACATTTTTTGCGCGTATGAACGAGCAGGTCCGCAATCGCTGGGTGGGTATGATTCGCAATTACGTCGGCGGACTCGACAATCGAACTCTTGAAAATCTCTCGCGCCGTGAGCGACAAACGATTATCGAGATTATCCTAGGGCCCGAGGGCCAGTTCAACAATGCGGTTGTTCACTCGTCCAGTGGCGACCAGCAGCTGGACAGTATCCCTAGCGAGGCTTTCCAGACAGCTGCGCCCTTCCCCAATCCGCCCCACGGAATGATTGAACAAGATGGCTTTATCCATTTGAAGTACGCATTTATGCTGCAATTTCGTCCACCCTCCTTTGGACCGGCAACAAATTAATCGTCATCCAGACGAGTCCTAAACTGGTCCAAAGCAGGTTCTCTCAAGTGCCCCAACTTTGCTAAACTGATCCATATGCGTGCGATTGCTTTACTACTCATAGCTTTGGGCTCGGTATCCGCTTCGGCCGGATTTATCGAGCTCGGCGCATCGGCGAACTATCGATCCTCGGGATACGATAAAAATAATTACGTCGAGAGCATCGCCTACACCGCCTCTTTCTCTTATTATTTTTGGGAAATGTGCGCGTGGGAGCTGAACTACACCACGGGATATTCAAAGCAAGTGACAAAAGGTCCGCTCGCCATCGATCAAAAAGAAACCGTCGAAGACAATATTCAACTGACCTCCCTTGATCTCGTTTTATCTTTTGCCGGTCGCCAAGATCCTTTTCGGCCGTACGTAAAGATTGGCGGAGGCTATCTGGTCAAGGAACGCTTTCGTCAAGTCAACGAGGACGACGTTCAACCCATCGGTAAGCAATCAGGATTGGTGCCCAGTGGCGGTCTTGGCTTTGCCGTGAGTATCACCAAAGAACTGAGCATCAAACTTGGACTAGATGCGTGGACTTCACCCTTGCGCACGCAACCGGTGATCGTCGATTACGCCGGTCGTGCCGGTATCTCCTGGATGTTCTAGTGAGCTTCTTAAGGCCGCTTGCCGTGGCCTTTTTGCTATCCTCATGCCTCGGCTGTCAGCTCGGTTACTATATGCACAGCGCTTACCACCAATCCAAGCTCGCCAACAGCCGAAAACCTCTCGAGAAAGTGTTGCGGGGCTCGGACTTAAATGAAGATCAGAAAAATAAACTGCGTTTGGTTCAAGAGGCCAAGAAATTTGCCGAATCCAACCTCGGCTTAAAAACCTCGCGCAACTACACTACCTTTGTTCAACTCGACGAACCCTACGTCACTTACATCGTGCAAGCGGCCTTCGCTGAGGAGCTTAAACCCTATCTGTGGAAGTTTCCGTTTGTCGGAGAAGTGCCCTACAAAGGCTATTTTAAAAAATCGATGGCCGAGGAAGAAGCCGCAAGTTTCGATAAAAGCAAATACGATACCTATGTGCGCGGGGTCTCGGCCTATTCCACCCTTGGGTGGTTTGAAGACTCGGTCCTCTCGAGCATGTTGCGCTATGAGAGCTATGAACTAGTCGAAGTGATTCTGCACGAGACCGTCCACACCACTCTCTTCATCAAGAGTGCGGCCGAATTCAACGAGCGAATGGCGACTTTTTTAGGACAAGAGGGGATGAAAATTTTCTACCGACAAAAAGAGGGCGACAATTCCTTGGCCCTTAAGAAAGCCGAGTTAGACACTCAAGATCAAAAACTATTCTCCGCGTTTCTCACCAAAGAAATCGAGAGTCTTAAAAAATGGTATGAGGCGAACAAAGGGCAAGTGACGCCCGAGCGCAAAAAGGAACGCCTCAAGGAGCTGCAAACACGCTACCTCGAGGAACTTAAACCTAAATTAAAGACGAACAACTATCGCGAATTTGAAAAACGCGAACTCAACAACGCCCTACTTCTCGCCTATCAGACGTACGAATACAGCCTGGTCGATTTCCAGAAACTATTCGATCACTTCGGGCACGACTTCAAACAGACTCTGAATTACCTCAAGAGCCTAGAGAAAGATCCCAAGCCGGATCAAACGCTCAAAGACTTCGTCGCCAGCGCCGCCGGCGCCCCCGCACCTGCCGAGCCTAAGTAAGACTCACGCTTTTTCTCATCTTCGATTTGATCAATCGCATGCATCACCCGCCTGCGCACTTTTCTTAAGCGCGACTCTAGCGGCCAGTCCCCAATCGGATCAGACCCCACCAGCCACTCTTTGAGTAGGCGAAAGCTTTCGAAGCTTTTCTGATCTTCCTCAGAGTTCATCAGCAACGACTCCAAATCTTTTTCGACCGCTGGATCCATCTCGTTCTCCAGGTAGTCGATCCACCACCAATCCACGTCCTTCATTGGCTCTTCCATTATCCATCAACCTCCATTTGATTGATTCCGAGTTCCATTAACGAATACGGTGTCGACTGACCTTGCGTCCAATTTTTGAGCAGCGAATTCCCCTCAAGCCGCTCTTTTAACTTCAACAGCGCATGCCGATAGTTGGCTTTTGCGGTGTCGTACGGACACTCCATCATTTCTGCGATCTCTTTAAAACTTAGATCGTCAAAGATGCGCAACGTGAGTGCGGTCTTTTGCCGATCTGGAAGTTTCTGAATCTCTGTCTGTAATATGCAGCGCACATCGATCGCCATCATACTTTTCTCGGCTGTGCTCTCGATCGCCATCTCGACACCCTCTGCGGTCGGCACTTCGCGTGAATGCTTGCGAAACCGATTGCGTGCAGTGTTGAGTGCAATCTGATAAAGCCAGCTACGAAAACTCGAGCGCCCCTCAAAAAGGGAGATTCGCTTGTAGGCTTTAATGAACGCGTCTTGCACAATATCCTCTGCGGCATCTAGATCCCGAGTCATGCGAACGACAACTTTCATCAGAAACTTTTCATGTCGTCCCATCAACACCTCGAACGATCGTTTTTCTCCGCCTTTTACGTCCTGTATAAGCTGAAGATCCGTCTTCATGGACACTTGGACTCCCCCGTTAGACCAAGCCTATCGGCCTGATCGGTTAATATTATTTTTGAGGTGGAGATGATTCTTGAGCTGACGTCCCTGTGCTCTGCCCTCACCAGTCTACAGAGCAAGAGAGGGACCAATTGCGGCACTGGCGCCGGACGTTATAGGTGTCGGCGGGTAGATTATTCAGGGTCTATTCGACACCGGTGCTAGAAAGCTCCCGGTTCCTAATCAGCGACGGAGACGCGGTTACGACCGCCGTTTTTAGAGTGGTAGAGGGCCTTATCGGCGCGCTCATAAACGAACTCCCAGCTTTGATCACGTTCGTTTTTAAAGGCGATACCGACTGAGATTGTGACCGAGATGGGTTTGGTTTCAAATGTAAAATCATGGGCTTCGATCGTGGCACGAATCCGCTCGCCGATCTCTTCGGCTTGTTTCGGCGGGCTGCCTAATAATAGGAGGGCGAACTCTTCGCCCCCGGCGCGCGCGAAAAAGTCGTTCCCGCGGATCAGTTTGTCGCGGATCACTTTCGCAATCTCTTTCAATACATGATCACCCGCCATGTGGCCGAATGTATCGTTGACCGATTTAAAGCGATCGATATCAAAAAGCATCAAGGTATAGGACACGCCCAGCAGATCGGATCGCTTATAGAGTTCAGGCGCCTTCGTCTGCAAAGCTCCACGATTTCCAATGCCCGTCAAAGCGTCGGTGTGGCCGCGATCAAAGGTGTGAGCCTGCGCCACGGTTTCGATACTTCCACGCTCAAGAAATTTAAAGATAATATTTCCAACTTTGATTTGATCGTTGTTCTGTAGTTTATGTGGAACAAGCGCTTGAATCTGACGGCCATTCACCACGGTTTTATTGGTTGATTCAAGATCGATCAACGAGACATCGCCGCCGGCCATCACCAGCTTGGCGTGAAACTTACTCACACTTTTATCATCAACGAAAATATGTGCGGTGGGCGCGCGGCCAATAATGCGATCGGTGTCCTCGATGGGCCACTGTCGACCAACGCTGTTGGCGGGCCCGACAAGTAAAATAATCGACGGAGGCGCTTGCCCGGCCTGAGCCAAACGTAGCTTAAACGTATCACTCTGCAAGACACTCGTTTTATCCGAAATATCGCGCGAGCCGGTGCCGCTCGTACCGCCGCCTTCATCATTTGAATCGTCGCTCGATCCGTTGTTGCCCATCAATATATTATGGCCTGTGAGCGCTCCCGACACAATACTAGACCCACATACATCCAGGATTGGAGCAACTCGACTTAGGATTGGCGTTGTTTAGAGATTAAGCAATGGCGACGTCTTCTTCGATACGGTGATAGCCATGCCATTCTTTAAGACGACCCCGGGGACGACTATCATCCTCCGGATATTCAAACAGCACATAGATTAATTTGGTGATCTTGCCCAGTGAGGCAATATCTAGCGAGGTCAAATCCGCCCATGTCCCGGTATTAAAATACTCGCGGTTCTCGGCAAACTGGCGGTACTGATAAACGTGACTATGACCAAAGCAGACTGTATGCACCCGCTCATCCTGTAACACACGGCGCGCCGACTCACTCAGATCCGGAAACACGGCACTCTCGAGCAGCACGCGCAAAATCCGTGAAAACGGAAACATCCGGCGCGGATCATTAGTAAAGATCGATTTCAAAAAATAGAAAATCAAAGCGAACATATTGGTGATCGTAAACCAGGTCTCGTTAAACAAGGCCCAGCGCAACATTCGGTTGAACGGTCGAATCTTATCCACATGTGGATATTTATGCTTAATCTTCAGCACAAATTCGACAAAGAAGTGGGAGCCAAACGGGAGGTTTAAAATCGGTTCGGCCAGGTTTTTCTTTAAAAAGAACTTGCGCGGATCCAAACGATTGGCGGCCTCGTGCATATGTCCATGCTCGATATGCACACCTTCAAAAAAGTAAACCAGGTTTTTAAACCGAACCGTCGTCGCAATCACCTCATTAAAATAGCCGCGACATGAGGGCCAGAGCATCGCCTGATCGTGATTTCCCACCACATAAGTCACAGAATTTCCCGGTTTTGCCGCAAAATCTTTTATGGCTTTAAAAAAAATCGGATGACCGGCTACAATGCGCTTAATAATATCCATGCAAATCGGCTCGGTGATCACCGTCAAAAAATGTCCGTGATAGTCGATCTGTAAAAAATTAAGGATGTCGCCGTTTAAAATCAATTCCACTTCATGTTCGGCAAATTTTCCAGTGGAGTGAAAGTGTAAGAATTCGCTAAATTTTTCATCGAAATAAAACTCTTCGAGCGAATTCAACTGACCCGTATCGAGCGTACGCCCAATTCCTAGATGCAAGTCACTGACTACAAGTTTGATTTGCTTCTTCTTAGGTGTCATAGCTCTTTCAACTAACTTGCGACAAATACGACGTTACGACTCTTACGTTTGCCATAGTACATAGCCTGATCCGCCAGCTGAATCAACCCTTGAGCCGTTTGTGCGTGCTCCGGATAGGCGGCAAGGCCAATGCTGATCGTTAACTTCATGCTATGGCCTTCGATATTAAAGCTATGTTCCTCAACGGCTTTCCGAATACGCTCGGCCACTCGCTTGGAATTTTCAGCGTTCGAGCTGCCTAGCAAAATAATAAATTCGTCACCGCCATAGCGGAAGGCGTAATCACAGGTGCGCACTTGCGCTCTCAATATATTGCCCAACTCAACCAGAAGCTTCGAACCGACCCAGTGACCGCGGCCATCGTTGACCATTTTGAAATAATCGATATCCAAAAAGAGCAAACTGAACTGTGCACTGTCACGTTTGGAGCGTTCAATTTCATGCGCCAGCACCATCGGCAGGTAGCGTTGATTGTAGAGGCCAGTCAACTCATCTAGGTAGGAAAGATTTTTAGCGTCCAGATGATTGTAAGCAAATGCGATGTACTTTGCGGCGATTTCGATTTCCGGTCTGAGCTTCGCGTAAAGAGCAACTGCATTGGCCGCCGCCGGACTTTCAAAAAGTAAAATTCCCTGAAGCACGCCATTAAAAGCCACCGGAAAAACATAGTAGTTGGTTGGCGCAACGGCCAACACATGTGGAGTGAAAGGTGCCTTCAATTTCTTGGGATAGAGCTGACTCACCTTACGCCAAACATGAAACAGGTCAAAGAGATCGGCCGGAGGTTGACTGATCACATGTTTTCCCACCACGTCAGCGGTGGAAAATGCCCAATGCCAAGTTTCGTTGGAACTCTCGTTTACCCGATCCAAACCAAACGCCGAAAGCCAATGGACCGATTTTGCAGCGGTCGCCTTTTGACCGAAAGCGAGCACCTTGCTCAAGATATCATCGATATCCAGTGAGACGAAGTCCTCGTGTTTCACTTGACCTTCCTGACTTGTGAAGCCGGAGCCGCTTTGGGCATCTCTTCTTCACCTTCCAACATCGAAAGAGCCAAGCGCAACGCTTTGACCGTGCGGCGGAGTTGCTCTTGCTTATCGTTGGTCTGCCGATTGAGCTCTTGATTTTTCGCGCGATAGTTGTTCAATTCCAAATTCAGTTGGTCGATGTTGCGCTTGAGTTCTAAAACCATTTCGTCTTTGTTACGAATGACCGCGGCACTTTCCATTTTCACTAACTCAAGGCGATTTTCAAGTTCACGTTCACGCACTCGAATTTTTTGAATGTTGGTCGAGATACGCAGCTCAAGTTCTTCGCTCTTCTGACGGAGCAGTTCGAGCTCGCGCTGCAAAGCCTCTTTGGAGCCATTGAGAATTTCTTTTTCCTGTTGAAAGGTGCTCACAGCATTGCGGTAGTCTTGCTCACGTTTTTGATTGGTCGCCAAAAGCTCGTCGGTGCGACGGCGCAAAGTCTCTCCGGCGGCAGCGAGTTCTTCATTTTGCAAACGCAAACGTTCGATCTCTTGTTCGAACTCGAGCAAGCGACCTTGCGCAATTCGCAAACTCTCACTCTGCGCCAGTGCGGCTTCGGTCGAATTCGAAGGTCCACCAGTGCGTACTCCCGCAAAGCGACCAACCGACGCGCGCACTTTTCCGCCACCACTTTGTGCTTGGGGATGGGCCGAGGGTTGCGGCATCTGTGAAGGCGTGATGCGAACCGTGCGATCTTCATCTCCGCCTTGCGGAGCTTCATGCTGAGCATCTGAAACTTCAGTGCCGCCTAAAATCTCAGTGCCACCAGCATCAAGTTCAAGATTTGCCATCGAATGCTCATAGGCATCCTCTGCCGATTTCTCTTCAGCTTTTACTTTTGCAGCCGATTTTTTTGCAGGCTGTTCCTCGGCCAATTCAATATCTTCCGCATCCTCATTCAGAAGATCGTCCATCAGCTCGAGGGCTAGTGCCTTGCCTTTTTTGTCGCCCATTCATAGCAACTATCGGAAAAAGCTGAATATTTGTTTAGGCTAGAGTGCTTAGGATCTAAGAAATAACCTGACGATAGTCTAGGATTCGCCGCTCAAGGTCAGTCATCTGCACTTTACGTAGGGCCTCCACACCAAAGTCCTGGACCGTAAAGCTCGCCATCAGGCAGCCATGCATGCACGCAGTCTTAAGATCTTCTCTGGTCCAGGCGCCTCCGGTTTTGGCCAAATGACCCAAGAATCCACCGGCAAAGGTGTCCCCCGCTCCGGTTGGATCGATAACTTTTTCGACGGGAAAAGCCGGTAAAATAAAAAAACGATCCTCTGTGAGCATCACAAATCCGTATTCACCACGCTTAACCACCACCACCTTTGGTCCCATTCGAGCGACTTCCTTTGCCGCCTGAATGGTATTCCAATTGCCGGTGAGCTGACGCAGTTCGGATTCATTCACCAATAAAATATGAATGCGCTCGAGCACTTTCAACAGATCCGCTTTTTTTGATTTGATCCAGTAGTTCATCGTGTCTGCGGCGATCAACTGCGGATTTTTCACTTGCTCCAGAACCTGCAATTGCAAAACCGGATCGATGTTAGCCAAAAACACAGTTTCACTCGCGCGATAGCCTTCGGGAATCGCAGGATGAAAATTCTCAAACACATTTAAGTGAGTGGCGAGCGTGATCGCATCGTTCATGTCATTTTCGTATTTGCCTTCCCAGGCAAAAGTTTTGCCAGGAACTTGCTGCAATCCCTTCAAGTCCACTTTGCGCGACTCAAGTAACACGCGATGTTCGGGTTTGTAGTCCTCACCCACTACACCCACCACACGCACTGAAGCGTAAAGCGAAGCAGCAAGCGAGAAGTAGTTCGCCGAGCCACCTAAAATATCTTTACGTTGCCCAGTCGGGGTCGTGATCGTGTCATAGCCGACACTGCCGACCACTAAGATTGAACTCATCGCAGACTCCATTAAAAACTCGGTTTATATTGAGACCTGAGTTTGCGGACTTACACCGGCGGTCGTCAACTGACCGCAAGCCGCGTAAATATCCCGACCCATCGTCTTACGACGTAAAACATGGGCGCCCATCCGAATCAACTCATTTTGAAAGCGGACGATAGTCTGCTCACTCGGTCGGAAGTAACCTGAGTCAGGGTGCTCGTTAAAGGGGATTATATTGATTTTGCATGGGACGCTCTTGGTCAAATGGTAGAGGGCGCGCGCATCTTCAATCGAATCGGTCACACCTTTGAGCATGACATACTCCATGGTCACTTTGTCGCCGCTGACCCGGCAATGCTCACGACAGGCCTCGAGTAGCTCCTCTAAGGGGTAGCGCTTATTGATCGGCATAATCTGGGTGCGCACTTCGTCGTTCACACCGTTCAAGCTGACCGCCAAGCGCACGCCAGCCGCGGTAATCTTAGGAATCATCGGAACGATGCCAGAGGTGCTCACCGTCACGCGTTTGCGCGAAACATTGTAGCCCCAAATCGAGTGCAGAATTTCGATGGATTTAAAAACGTGATCAGGATTATCGAGCGGCTCGCCCATTCCCATAAACACGATATTGGTCAAACGCTGATCGGCAGGCAGACTGCGCGCCGCTTGGACAAACTGACCAACGATCTCCCAGGTCTCAAGCTTACGCACTAGTTTTTGTTTACCCGTGTAGCAGAACTTGCACGCCATATTGCAGCCGATTTCCGAGCTGATACAAAGAGTCAGACGCCCCTTCGAGGGAATAATCACAGCTTCAACGGACTTGCCACCGCCGACGTCGAATAAAAACTTAGTCGTGCCGTCCACACTCTTATGCACTTTAGTAATTTCAGGCAGGCTAAAATCGAAAAGTTCAGGAACTTCACGGCGAAAATCCTTCGACAAATTGGTCATCTGTTCGAAGTCTGAAACGCCTAGTGCATAGACCCAGCGAAACAGCTGCTGGGAGCGGAATCCGGGCTTGCCGAGTCCCTTTAAGGCCTCCGCAAGCTCTTCTACCGTGTGATCAAAAAAACGTAATTTCTTTCTGTTTTCCATTGAGTTTTAGACGTCTAACACAAGAAGCTAAATGGCGCTAGCCGTTCAGCTTACTTAAGATCTGGAGGCGGAACGTCGCCTTGATCGCCCGTATCGCCGCCGTAGTCTTCTCCGTCGCCTTGGCCTTGAGCTTTATCGTAGTAGTTTTGATCGTAGCCATTCTGAGAATCATACCCGTCGCCGCCCTGGAATTGATTGTCGGGACGAATATCTCTTTGTCGGCGAACATGGCGTCCACGACCATAGTTTCCACCGCGATCACGGGTGCGAAAATAACGGGGATAGACAAGGTTGCGACCGCACTGATCGATCATTCGGCCTTCGCGAGCCTCAATATCAGTCAGAACATACATATTCCCGCGCGCATCGAAGGCAACTAACCGGCCATTGCGTTGACCATAGTGAATCACGCCCGGTTCAAATCCCCGTTGATTTCGACAGAGTACGCTGACCTGTGCACCTTGCTTGTTGTCTTTTTTGCTATCGTTATTGCAGGCTGTGAGTCCCGCAGCTAGGGCGAGTCCCGAAATCACCAGCATCATTCCTTTGACCTTCATAAAGTCTCCTTTATTAAATGTTTCTTCTGTGAAACCAAGTGTTGGACTTAGAACCTTTACACAATCCATGCCGTTTTCCGGCACCAGATGCCAACTCGAATATAGGTTTAAACCGCTCACCGCAAGAAGTGTCGAAAAGATCGACTGCACGATCATGAAGCGTTTTCACGGGGTGACTGAGAGATCAACGCTCATCAGAACTGGGAAAGCCGCGACTATATTGACAGAGACTCGGGCTTTCGCTTTAATCCATCTCCTATGCGCGCGAAAATTCTTTCTCTGAATGTCGGTGGTCCCGCTCCTCTCGAATGGAACGGCCGCGCGATTGTCTCTTCCATGCTCAAGAAGCCGATTGCAGGTCCGCTCATCGTTCATCGTGACCGCGTTGAGGGTGACTCATTCGCGAATCCAAATTTTCACGGCACTATGGACAGCGTGCTCTATGCCTATAGCCTGCCCTCGGTGATGGAATTTTTAAAACGCATCGGGCGCGACAGCTACGAGCCCGGAGCGCTCGGCGAAAACCTGACGCTCGACCAACTCGACGAATTCGAAGTCAGCGTCGGTGATACTTTTCAAGTTGGCGAGGTGGTGGTGCAGGCATCCCTCCCGCGCATTCCTTGCGCCAAGGTCGATCTGCGCATGCAACACGCTGAGGGCCGCGTGCAGATGGAGAAAAGCGGCCGCAGCGGAGTTTACCTGCGCGTGCTCACTCCGGGGAAAATAAAAATGGGCGACGAATTTGTCAGGCTCACTCAGGCCAAAGTTCAGCTCAAAATATCAGACGTCTATCGTCGCATCGTGAACAAAGAGCGAGTTTCCGAAAAAGACCTCGAACTCGCTCGCGCCAATGGCGCTCTCCCGGCACGCTTTATTGAAAAATGGTCGGCGCAAGTTTAAGTCAATTACCCTTCAGTGAGAGTCTGAATATACGCGAGCAATTCTTCGCGTGTGCACGGGACAGAGCCGACTTTGCCAACAACCACTCCCGCTGCCACATTGCCCAACACGCAAGCTTCAGAGAGCGTAAATCCGGCGACCGAAGCCAGCGCCAATGCGGCGATCACCGTATCCCCAGCGCCCGTCACGTCAAAGACTTGCTTCGCAAAAGTTGGCATGTGAATCGCCTCGGTCGCGCTCACCAAAGTCATTCCGTCTTTTCCACGCGTGATCACGATATTGTCGGCCTTGATGCGGTCGCGTAGAGTTTGTCCGAGTTCTAAAATAAAATTTGGATGCAGGCGCATCTCATTGAAATCCAAACCGCTCAAAGCCACGGCTTCATCGCGATTAGGAGTGATGACATCGGCACCACGATAGAAGCTCGAGGGCGTGGCGCGATTGGGATCGACGAAGACCCTTTTTCCAGCAGCGCGAGTCGCAGTGATGACCGCCTGCAACGCGGTTTCACTCAACGCGCCTTTGGCGTAATCCTCAACAATCACCGCATCCGCCTTAGGCAATAGCGACTTCACTTTTTCAACCAGGCGCTTTTCAACCTCGGCAGACACATATTTTTTATGTTCGTAATCAATGCGCACAATATGATGCGGGCCCGACATCACACGAAGTTTGCGGATGGTCGGTCGTGAAGAATCCACAATTAAATAATCCGGACTGACATCGGCCGCGCGTAATTTTTCACGCAGCTGATCGGCGGTTGCATCCTGGCCGACCACTCCGATCAAATAAGAGATCCCGCCCAGGCTGGACACATTTTGCGCCACATTGGCGGCGAGCCCCAGTCGGGAGTCCTCGGATTGGACCTCTAGGACCGGAACCGGAGCCTCGGGGCTGATTCGGCGCACCTCGCCCAGGACATATTCATCGACCCCAATGTCGCCGACCACGATCAGGCGGCCCTTCGACAACTGGTCAATTCGGCGCGGAAACGTCTTCAGCAGGGCTTTCAGCTGAGTAGGCTCAAAACTTGACTCTTTCATATTCCATTTTGTTACCACATCCCTTGGCCATATACCTTACGTCATGCGTCGATGGTCGACGGGCCCGGCATCTCTCCGATAGATTGAAAATCTTAGTTTTATCTTACGTTTAGGGGTGTCGAATGGAAGCATTAACTGGTGGAGCGCTCTACCAGAATACAATGAAGATCGTTGAAGACGCCGGCCGCCTGGTCAGCTTAAGCCCCAACGTGATCGAACGTTTGAAATTTCCCCGCCGCACACTGATCGTTTCAGTTCCCGTAAAAATGGATGATGGCCGCGTTAAAGTTTTCACCGGCTATCGCGTTCAGCACAATCAAACATTGGGTCCCTTCAAAGGTGGAATTCGTTATCATCAAAATGTGGACTTGAGTGAGGTCGCGGCACTTGCCTCGTTGATGACTTTTAAAAATTCTCTGATGAATCTGCCGCTCGGTGGCGCCAAAGGTGGCGTACAAGTCGATCCGAATAAACTTTCGAAAGCGGAATTGGAAAGTCTGACCCGTCGTTTTACTTCTGAAATTTCGCCCTTCATCGGGCCCGACAAAGATATTCCAGCTCCCGATGTCGGCACCGATTCACAAACTATGGCGTGGATGCTCGATACGTTTTCTCTTGAGTCGGGTTTTTCCCAAACCGGCGTGGTCACCGGAAAGCCGATTGAGATCGGCGGCTCGCTCGGCCGTGAGGCAGCAACTGGTCTTGGCGTCATCTATGCCACCGAAAAAGCGCTCGAAAAAAAGGGCATGCGCATGAGTGATGCCACACTCGCCATTCAAGGTTTTGGTAAGGTTGGAATGTTTGCCGCCATCGAAGGTTATGCGAAGGGTGCCAAAGTCATCGCGGTCAGTGATGTCTCCGGCGCGCTGTACAACGAAAAGGGTCTAAACATTGCCGAGCTTTCGCGCTATGTGAAAGAGAAAAAAATCATCAAAGATTTCCCGGAAGCACAGGCGATCAGTAACGAAGATCTGCTGACGCTCAAATGTGATGTTCTTGCGCCTTGCGCACTCGAGGGCGTGATCCACATAGGTAACGCCAAAGACGTCAAAGCGAAAATTATTGTTGAAGGCGCCAACGGTCCGACGACGCGCGACGCCGATGAAATTCTCGATAGCAATGGCATTATGGTCGTCCCCGACATTCTCGCCAACGGCGGCGGCGTGGTGGTGAGTTATTTTGAGTGGGTACAAGATATCTCCTGGCTGTTTTGGACCGAGGACGAAGTGCGCAACAAATTGCGCGAAGTGATTTACAAATCTTTCGATAAAGTTTGGCAGATGTCCGAAACCAGCAACGTCAATATGCGCACTGGTGCGATGGCGACATCGTTACTACGTCTGGAACGCGCGATGAAACTGAGAGGACAAGCCTGGTGATGAGTGTGAAGCCATGGTTATGGCTATCCCCTTCCCTCGCCCACAAAGTCAGCCCGAAGTTACTCAGAGGACTCAACTGGTTGGGACCAAAAACGCCCCCGGCATGGGATAGTTTCTCATGGCGCGGAATGATTTTTCCCAATCGCTTGGGCATTGCGGGCGGGGTCGACAAAGATGCGGAAAATATTCGCGGTTGGTGGACTCTTGGCTGTGGTTTTGTCGAAGTCGGCACGATTACGCCACTTCCACAAAAGGGCAATACTCCACCGGTGCTGGCTCGTGATGTTTCCCATGAAGCCCTTTGGAATCGTCTGGGTTTTCCCTCGCAAGGTGTAGAGCGTGTGCGCCGGCGACTACTCAATTCTAAACGTCCTTTTGCCACGCCGATTTTTGCCAACATTGGAAAAAACGCGACGACACCACTCGAGCAAGCCCATGTGGATTACATTCATCTGATCGATCGCCTTCAGGGCTTGGTCGACGCATTTGTGATTAATATCTCCAGCCCCAATACTCGCGGTCTTCGCGAGTTGTTGAAGCCGGAACGCTTGAAAGAATTTTTATTTCCGATTTTTCAGTCTTTGCCCAAAGCTCATGCGCCGGTTTTACTGAAGCTGAGTCCGGATCTTGAAGACGAAGAGCTCGAGCGAGTTTTACAAATTTCCCATGAATTGGGCATTGACGGCTGGGTGTTGACCAACACTTCACAAGGCTTGCGCGAGGGGTTGACCTTTCCGAAAGAAGGCGGAGTTTCTGGGCGCCCGCTGGCTCTGCGTTCGAAAGAATTTTTGCGCAAAACTATAAAGATTCTCGGGGCCCGTCGCTCGGGCAAATTGGTGATCTCGGTGGGCGGAGTGATGAGTGCCGAGGACGTGCAAGAGCGGATTCAGATCGGTGCCGATCTGGTGCAGGTGTATTCGGCTTTGATTTTTGAAGGTCCGATGTTTTTTCGGCGCGTAGCTCGTCAGCAACGCCGATTGGAGAACTAGATGGAAAAAGTGACGTCCTCCAAATCGACGATACCAGTTAAAAAACGCAATGTGTGGATTCCCGTGGTCGCAGGATTGATCCGCCGACAAAATAAAGTTTTAGTTGGACAGCGTCCGGAAGGAGCTTCTCTGGCAAAGACCTGGGAGTTTCCTGGAGGAAAAATCGAATTGGGCGAAAGCCCCGAAGAGGCGCTCGCACGTGAGCTCAAAGAAGAACTGGGAATCGATGCTGAAATTGGACCGCTGAAATTTGCCGCCTCACATACCTACGGGAAAACCGGAATTTTATTTTTGTTCTTCGAAGTGAAGTATTGGAAGGGTGAAGTGAAACCAAAGCAGCATTTAGATTTGCGCTGGGTCACTCCCAAAGAGCTCACAGGTCTGGAACTTCCCGAGGCCAACTCCAAATTTTTAAAACAGATTCTAGAAGTTCTGTGAGCGTCGAGTGGCGCGCCTTTTAGTCCTGACCGATCGCGCCCCGAATGACCCCGACTGGAAGGGCGCACTGACCTGGCAAATCATTTTATCGCTCGCCGAAAGCCAACATGAAGTTTTAGTGGCGACACCACTGCCTCTCGAGAGCATTGAACTCACCCATCCCCGTTTGACTGTCACTCGCCCGCTAAATTCCTGGCGCGTCGATCAGATCGGCAAACTTGGACGCATACTCATTACCTATCAGCCCGAGATTATTCACACGTTCGCTTTGAAGACGGAGCGTCTTTGGCCATCGCTTACCGTTTGGCCCTATGCCGCTGCGATTTGCAAAGCGATGCCGCGCTTAAGAAGATTCTCGACGTTATTTGATGACGATGATCTGCAAGAGAACGATGCGAACGTTCAATGGCATAAGGATTCAACGGCGATCACCGTATTTTCAGAAAATCATCGCTTGCGGGTGGAACGCGCGCTGGATCGCCCGACCCAAATTCTACCGTTGGAATTCGAATTGGGAAAAGACTCACTGCCCGCGGGACCAGTTTGCTTGATCCCCGCACCAGTGAGCGAGTGGTTGAATCCTCTGCAAAGTTTGCTTCGTTTTGCCAAGTTCGCAGCAGGGAATCCCGAACTCTCGTTCAAGGTGATCGGCGGGTGGGGCCAGTGGACAGGCCGCGAGCGTAAAGAGGGCTGGCGACTGATCGGTGAGGTCGGACACCGAGTGAGTATGCTCGAGCCGTTGAATTTTGATGATTTTAGGGAGCTTTTGCTAGGGGCCTCTTCGGTTTGGCTTGAGGCACTTGATCCCTACGCATGGAAGTTTCAACTTGCGGCCCATCTGAGTCATGAGCTGAATAAAAAATTGTACTATCCGGGCAGTCGACCAACCTCGCTTGAGACTGGCTCGACAGCCAATTCACTCTCGCGACTTTATTCGCACGATGCGAAGCTTACTTAAAAATATTCTGACTCTGCACAAAAATCCGTTCCGCATTTGCCTCATCGTGAGACACATTCCAAAACTTCGACAAAAATAAATAATTCCCTTTAGTCTAGACCAAGGTCGACCGAACAAGTCTGTGCTAAATAAATAAAACTTATTAACTATAAATAGAGGATGTTCATGATACGACTCGTGTTGTCGACCTTCCTTAGCTTGATGATTTTTGAAAATCGAGCGATTGGACAGACTGCGCCTATTATTAGGACTTACTTCGTTCATGTTGACCCACGAGGAACCTATTTACCCTACGATCATCAATATGATAGTCCAAATCCAGCGACTCGATTTGATCTATCGATCCTATATAACGACCCTGAGGTCATGTTAAGGCCTGGAGATCTTATAGGCCTTCAGGAAGTTGGTGCGTTCGCCTATAACGGGCACTCGGGGCCCGTCGCAAACGGTCTTCTTGGTGTATTTTCGGGCGGCGGCAATCTATTGTTTCCGGGTCCCGGCGGATTTCCGTCTTTTGTAGTTGGCATTCCGACCTGCGCCGGCCCGATTCGTTTGCCCTCAGATGTTCCTCAAGATTTTTTTATAGCTCAGAGTCTTATGGTTTTAGTAGAGGTTCCTCAAGGCGCTGATTCACTTCTTTTTACTTCAGGTGATTGTTTGTACGCCGACAACACCGATCCCACCGGCGGCTATGGACTCACAATTCAGGTCACCGTTATCAAACAATCATTTTCAGTGACTCTCGCGAAGTCAGAAGTTTATCCTGCTAAAACCAGCGGAGACAATAGAACGACTGTTCGCGCTCAGATCAATGGCGGTGGAACTCAAAATGGAGCAGGACTTGGTGGAAAATTGATCCAGTTTACCTCGCTGCCCATCGAGCTTAGCGGAGGGCATAAGCATACGGGAATCCGCCCGATAGGAACATTCAATCCACCATCTTGTATGACAGACGATTCAGGCTCTTGTTCAGTTGACTATTACGCTTCAGAAGTCGCGGGTACTGAAACGATTTCCGCAATATTGAATGGGAACCCAATACAGCAGGATTCAAAGGACCTGACCGTTAAGGTGCCCGATTTAGCAGATATGAGTGGTGCCGTCCTGGCGTTCTTCGGAGTTACAGGTGACCAAATTTACGATCTTGTCGGGCAACTCGGCAGCCATCCATCAAATCATTTTTTGAATGCTTCATCGCAACTGGCGATATTCGGCGTTGCATATGATTTTCAAAATGAATTTCACGCTAGGTTGGGATTGAACGACATGAGTCTTGAGAGTGGTGGGCTGTTTGACATAGGTCCGACGATCCAATTCCCAAGCGGTCGTTTTTGGGACACTCCGCATAAGTTGCATCGTGAAGGAACGGGAATTGATATTGCAAAATGTGCATCGAGTACTGTGGAAAACAATTCTAACAATGGTGTTGGCTGTGACCCAGGATTCGTCAAAGTTCCAAAGCTCAGATTTGGAAGAATTTGCCGAACCTGGGGCGGACATCTAGAAGCAGAACCGCAAATTCACTGCGAATTTAAACCAAAAGGGATTTAAAATGACAAAGCGACTTGTTTCCGCATCAGTTTTATTTATGGTTCAATGTTCCGCATTTGCCTATGAGGGACCGTCACCTCTAAGAAATATAAAGATAGATTCGTCAGTCACAATGAATAACTCGACTGGCCTCTTCAACTATAGATACTCGGTCTTTAATCCAAAGACTAATGTTAGTGAAATTAGCGCAATAGACATCACGATTACCCGTGACCCAATCAATGAAGGCTCTCCATCCTCAACCGGACTTAGCTATTGTCCCCATCACTCGGAAGTTGCCTCCCAAAGAAGTCTCGCATTAACTCCAATAGTGGCGGTGGGCGCGTCGACGCCCAAGGGTTGGTCATGCGACCATATGCCAGAAGGCAGCCTGTCTTTCGGTGCAATCGATGATCCCGACGTCATCAAATCTGGAAAATCTATGGGACCGTTCGTGCTCAATTCATATGGGATACCAGGAATTCGTGAAGTGCTAGTCGAACCCCTAATCGACTATGAATCCTTTTCTCCCGAATGGGAAGGTGACTCGAAAAGGCTTGAGGCTCTCCAGGCAAAAGTGAATTGGCTCGGCAAAACTATAGGACCAAAAGCTCCTCCAAAGTTGTTCGTGACTACAAATTTCTTGGACTACCTAATCTCCCTAAAAGACCAATCCATTTCGCTCGGATGGATCTCAGGCAAGGAACTTGAAAAGGAACTAGACAAGATATTTGCAAGAGCGAAAAAGAAGTTGAGTCCATGTGATCAGCGTGAATTAAAAGAGGCTATTGGGGAACTGATCGAAAAAGCTAGGGAGGAGAAAAAGTGCAAAGGGCTCTCATCGGAGGCGCGCGCACTCCTGCTCTACAATGCAAAGTATTTTCTCGCTCAGCTGCCAATTCTCTCAAAGGCCGATATAAAGCAGTGCAGACATGACGATGATCACGATCATCATGAAAAGCATGAGGATTCAAATCACAAGGATTAAAGTCACGAGCCGAGATTCACGATTTGGACAATTTAAGCGACTGAGTTTTTTCGCCCGGTTTCAAGAGCAAGCAGACGTCGTGAGTCACTGGAGTGCGGTGACTCACGATGGACCTTGGTTGTGGTATAGAGCGTAGGTTGTGCCGCGCGACTCCCGCCTGTTTGACGGCGTTTGCCCCTATTGAAGCGACGGCATTTTTTATTTTACGGTGAAAAATTAGGAGCTGAGTGCTACCTTTAAGAGATGTTCTCTCGCAGCAATCCGGAAATGCCGTCGAAATTGAATATCTGTTTGGTGACCACCAAATTTCCTCTTGCCAACACGGCGGGAGAGATCAGTTTTCTGTGGCCGATTGCGCGCGGGTTGGTCAAGCTCGGCCATAGCGTGACGGTGCTCAGCTGGCGCAATAAAAATCGCTTGCCGTTGGTCGAACGCGACGGTGTGAAAGCCTTGTACCTTGGCGAAACGCCGGGAACTTCGATCGAGGGATTTCCTCAGCTGGTGCTCGAAAAATTTCGCCAGCTGCACGTAGCGACTCCATTTCACTTGCTGCACAGTTTGGATGCGGCCGGCTTTGAAGTCGGCAAACGCCGCAAAGCTCTGGGCGTGGCGGTGGTCTACGATGTGGACGCGACTCATATGTCGCATATTTATTCGATCCTGGGCATGGCGCAAGAGACCTTGGGCAGCTTGATTCAAACCTCAGTTTCCGTGGCCTATAATTTTTTGCGCTCTTACTGGAAGTATGATCGACGCTTGTTGAGAACTGCGGACGCCGTGTTTGTGCATAGCCCGCAACAACGTGTGATTCTCGAGCGCTACTATGTCTACCCGGATCAGCGCATCTTTATGGTGCCGTTTGGCATCGAGGTCGAAGACCTCTCACCTCGTGAAAAATCCCAAGAGTTGATGAAGAAGCTAGGCTTGCCGGCCAACGCGCAAACCGTGGTGACGGTCACGGACATGACCGAGTTCGGTGAAATGCGCAATCTGCTCTGGGCGTTTGAGCGGGTGGCGATTAAAAAGCCGACCGCACGCCTGATTGTGGTCGGTACTGGACCTCTCAAAAAAGAGATCGAGTTTGAAATGCTGCATTTGGCTCTCGGCAGCCGAGTGATTTTTGCCGGCGAGGTTTTGAGCTCCCAGCTCGCCGATTATATTGCCCTGGCCGATATTTTCGTGAATCTAAGTGCGCGTTCGAGCGGAATCGAACAGAGTCTGCTCGAGGCCATGGCCCAGAAGAAGGTCATCGTCGGATCCGAAGTCAGTCCTCTAGCCAGCGTGGTGGAGGACGGAATCGATGGTTTTCTGATCCGCCCGGCGGACACCTTTACTTTGGCCGAACTCCTGCTGCAAGTTTTCAATGGTCAGGTCTCGAGCACGGACGTAGGAGAACATGCCCGACAGAAGGTTTTAAACCTTTTTGATAGTCAAAAGATGCTGGCCCAAACACTTTTGGCCTATGCCCAGGCCAGACAACGCTTTGTCACGGCGCATAGACCCCTGTTTTCTCTAGCAAGGCCCCTACGTTCTCAATAGAATGTAACTAATTTCAATAGCTTGAGGCGACATCGACCCTAAGGCGGAACACGAAGTATGACTAAAGCAGATCTGATCAACCTTATTGCCGAAAAATCCAATATCACTCGCGTGAAGGCAGAGACCGTCGTCAACACGATCTTCGACTCTATGGTTGAGGCTTTGATGCGCAATGATCGTATTGAAATTCGTGGTTTTGGCTCGTTCGTCAATCGTGACTATGGTGCTTACAAAGGCCGCAACCCGCGCACCGGTGAAGTCATTGAAGTCAGCGAGAAAAAGCTCCCGTTCTTCAAAGTCGGCAAAGAACTTAAAGAAGACATCAACGGCGCGGACTAGAAGAGCGAGCCAGTCGCGAGGACCGACTTTTTACATTCCCGTGTCGTAAAGTTCGTCGCACAATTTCCCTCTGATCCAACAAAATGCTCCCTTGTTCTGCACGCTTATTGCTCAGTGATCGGTATGCTGAGCGAAATCCATTTGTCCGACGGCCGCCCCCTTTGTATCTGCGAATATCCGGCGGACGCCGATTCGCAGTCATGGATCGTCTTTCTGCCCGGATCCGGCGCCGAATTCTGGGATTTTAGCTGGTCCGAACGCCGAGCATTGCTTTCGGCGTTCTCCGGCGCGGAAACTCCCCATTTACTGATGATCAATAAGCCGGGAATCGACCTGGAGGGAACTCTTGAGCCGCAGCTTTATGAACACTCATTTCGTCGATCACGGCGAATTTCTGACTATCGTGAAGTTCTTAAGCAGATCATCCCTGCGGACGATCGAATTTTTCTTATTGGTTTTTCCGAAGGTGCTTACTTGGCGCCCGACATCGCCCTGGGCGACTCACGCATTCAGGCCGGCGGACTGCTTTCCGGCGGAACGCGCAGCTGGCTCGACGAAGAAATTTACAAATCGAACGACCCACGCACCCTTCGCGAGACCCTGAACCGGGTCGCGAAAGTGTACCTAACACCAAAGTCCACGCGCGCTATGTGGCACCGAGTTTCCCACGCCACTTGGACTTCCTATGACACCGACGCCACTCGCGAAAGCCTAGGGCAGCTTCGCCTCCCCATATTCGCAGCCTTTGGCTCTGAGGATCGGATGATTGACGTGGCCTCGGCACTTGAAGATCTCGGTACGATCACGAAAGCTCGAGTGGTGACCCGAGTCTATGACGGAGTCGATCACACCTTAGAACATCGCTGGATTTCGGCGCTACGCGCGTGTGGGGAGTTTTTCAAACAGATCCCGTGGGCCCAACAGATCCCACCAAACCCTCTGGATCGTCTAAGTAAACAAGTCGTCCGTCGAAAAAAGTTTCAACTCACGAATGTCGCGCACCCCGTGCAAAGCCATGTAAAGGCGCTCGATACCTAGAGCGATACCTCCACTCGCCGGGATCCCACACTCAAGGGCCGCGATCAAACCCGGATCTTGTGGCAGTGGGGTTGTGCGCAAATGCCGACGCTCCTCTTGTTCCGCGAGCCAGCGGCGTTCTTGTTCGCGGGGATCCGTGACCTCGAAAAATGCGTTGGCGATTTCAAGACCGCTCCAATAAAACTCAAAGCGATCCGCCCATCCCGTGGAAGTCAGCTTGGCCAGTGCCGCCATCGAGGGTGGGAAATCGCGCACCACGAGTGGTCCCATCTCGCGCATTGCCGGCTCAATTTTTTCGATCAGCAGACGGTGGAAGAGGTCGTTGAAACTATCACTCGCGGTGTGATGTGAATCGAGTCGGGTCAGACATTCGCTGAGCTCAGCGCGTGTAGTCTGCGGCATGAGCGCGAAACCGAGAAGATCACGAAAGAGCGTTTGGAAGGTGGTCACTCGAACCTCACGCCCACATCCAACGGCCACCAGCAGAGCTTTAAGGTCCATAAGGATCATCTCTAGATCGGCAAATCCTCGATACCACTCGAGCATCGTGAATTCATTTTCATGGTGCGCAGAAAATTCACCTTTGCGAAAGCACGCTTTGATTTCAAAAATATCCGTGTACCCAAGCGCCATCGCCTTCTTCAAGTGAATCTCGGGACTCGTCGGAAGGTACGCCGTACTTTTTTCGGAGTTAAAGAGTGTTTCGACAGAAAATGGCTCCAGGGAAGGCTCTAAACCGGGGCATTTTACGAGGGTGGGAGTAAAGACTTCGCTGAGGCCACGCGCGATTAAAAAGTCGCGGATAGTGCGCACAAACTGCGCAAACGGCAAGGCGTGAGGGCGTGGAGGGCGAGCTTGGGCCCGCGTGGACCGTCCGTCGACTTGCGCCTCTCGTGCGTGAATCGAATCGGCGGTGATCGCCTCAACACTGAGTAAAACTTGATCGCCGTCACTCAACTCCGAGCAGACCGTCGCGGGGAGAATCTCTAGAGTGAATACGGCATCGCGAAGAAAACAGCGGCCCTCAAGGCGCAAGAATTCGCCACCCAATACAAACGGTGGAGCTGGACGTTCATGCCGGTATCTTGCGAGCGAAAATTGCATCTTGACGCAAGTCGCTAGCACGGGCACAACCTCTCTGTCAAAGCTCCTCTCTCGTGCAGGTTTCATAACTTGACAGATATAGGAGAGATTTTGCAAATTGGTGCCAATCTTCCCGAAAGGAAAACCATGAATACACAAGTGAATTGGAAAAAAATCCGCAATGAGTTTCAACGCCTTACCGACGTCGACAAACTAAAAGTTGAAGTCACACGCATCGGCAAAGAACTGCGCAAATTCGATTTCCACACTGTGCTCAGCCCGGCCGCACAAGCTAAAGTTAAAAAGTTTGAGAAGCGCTATACGGAACTGATGCGTACGATTCATCAAGCTCAGCGCCAAATGGATCGCGAATTCAACCGCATCTTGCGCCAAATCAATGTTCACCGCAGTGACGTCAGCAAAGTTGTTGCTGAACAAAAGAAGAATCTAGAAAAAGCATCGCAAGTAATGAAGAAGCGTTTTACAAAAAAATCAGCTGGCCCGATTCGCACAGCTGGAACTCCGACGCGTTCACGTAAAAAAACTTCGACCCGCAAGCGTCGCAAGGCTTAGAGCTTGCTGGACGGGAATCGCGATTCTCGGAAAGCGGTTGTTTCTTTTGGGAGCCCTATGAAACTGGATCAAGAAAATTCATTTGTCTCTCGGCATATCGGACCCGACAGCAAAGCCCAAGAGGCCATGCTGCAAACTCTCAAGCTCAAGTCCATCGACGAGCTTTTAGAAAAAACTCTGCCCAAAGGTATTCGCTGGGATAAAACGCTCGATCTGCCCGAAGGCCTGAGCGAACAAAAACTTCTTGAGACCGCGTGGAATTTAGCGACCCAAAATAAAGTGTTTCGCTCGTTCATCGGCCAAGGCTATTACGATACGACTACTCCTCCGGTGATTCTACGAAATATTTTGGAGAGTCCCGCCTGGTACACAGCCTACACTCCCTATCAGGCCGAAATCTCCCAAGGTCGGATGGAAGCGTTACTCAATTTTCAAACCATGATTATTGATCTGACCGGATTGCCGATTGCCAATGCGTCGCTACTCGATGAGGGCACGGCCGCCGCCGAAGGTATGCACTTGGCGATGGCGTCGACTAAAAATAAAAACGCACGTAAACTTTTTGTCAGTGCTGATATCTTTCCGCAAACGCTGGAGGTCATTCGCACACGTGCACGACCACTCAATGTGGAGGTCGTCGTCGGCGATGAGTCCTCTTTCAAATTAAATTCTGAGTTTTTCGCGGCCGTCGTGCAGTATCCCAATACGCGTGGTGAAGTAAAAGACCTGACGCCATTTTTAAAATCGTGTAGCGCGACCGGCGTGGCCAGCATTGTGGCAACGGATTTACTCGCGCTGTGTCTGCTTAAATCTCCAGGCGAGATGGGCGCCGACGTAGTCGTCGGAAACTCCCAACGCTTTGGCGTTCCCTTTGGTTTCGGCGGACCCCATGCAGGGTTCCTCTCGACGCGCGATGAGTACAAGCGCATGATTCCTGGCCGTATTATTGGTGTGAGTAAAGATGTGCACAATCAACCAGCGCTGCGTTTGGCTCTACAGACGCGCGAGCAACATATTCGCCGGGAAAAAGCGACCAGCAATATTTGTACGGCACAGGTTTTACTCGCTGTTATGGCTTCGATGTATGCGGTCTATCACGGCCCGCAAGGCTTAAAGGCCATTGCAGAACGAGTGCATCGCTTGGCTTGCGCGCTGGGTGAAGGTTTAAAGAAACTCGGCTTCACGCTCAGCAGTGACAGCTTTTTTGATACGGTTCATGTTAAAGTCAGTGCCACTCAGCTGAAAGACATCTTACAACGAGCGCGAATGGCGCAAATCAATTTGTGCTCTCGGGACGGTCAATCGATCGGGGTCTCACTTGATGAGCTGGCTACAAGCGATGAGGTCGAAACGCTGTTTTCTATTTTCACTGGCAGCAAGCCGGCACTGACGGCAGGTGACGCTTTGAAAATGGCTTCGCTGAAGGTGCCGGATTCTGTGAACCGCACCTCGCAGTACCTCACCCACCCGGTGTTCAATCGCTTTCATTCTGAAACGGAAATGCTCCGTTATATTTATCGTCTGCAGGCTAAAGATCTTTCGTTGGCGCATTCGATGATTCCACTGGGTTCTTGCACCATGAAATTAAATGCGACGGCAGAGATGATCCCGGTCACCTGGCCGGAGTTCAGTCGCATTCATCCATTTGCACCACTCGAGCAGGCGCAGGGATACTTGGCACTGATTCATCAGCTCGAGCGTTGGTTGACTGAGATCACTGGCTTTGCAGCTGTGAGCGTGCAACCGAATGCTGGCTCACAAGGTGAGTACGCCGGACTTCTGGTGATTCGCGAGTATTTGAAATCCAAAGGACAAACTCAACGCAACATTTGTTTAATTCCCTCGAGCGCCCACGGGACCAATCCAGCCAGCGCCGTGATGGCGGGGTTCAAAGTGGTGGTCACTGCCTGTGACGATCAAGGCAATGTCGATCTTAGTGATCTGCGGGCGAAAATCGAGGCTCACAAGGAAACGCTGGGTGCACTGATGATCACCTACCCGTCTACGCATGGAGTTTTTGAAGAGACATTTCCTGAAATCTGCGAGCTGATTCATAAAAGCGGCGGTCAAGTGTACATGGACGGCGCCAATATGAACGCGCTGGTTGGCCTTTGCAAGCCTGGCAAATTGGGTGCGGATGTTAGCCATTTAAATCTACACAAGACGTTCTGTATTCCACACGGTGGCGGCGGCCCCGGCGTTGGGCCCATCGGTGTCGCTGAACACTTGAAGGCATTTTTGCCAACGCATTCTCTGGTCCCCGAAGCCGGTCCCGCGACAGGCATCACGTCGACTACGAGCAGTCCTTGGGGAAGCGCTGGTATTTTGCCGATCTCGTGGGCATACGTTGCGATGATGGGACGGGATGGCTTAAAGAAGGCCACTCAGGTCGCAATTCTCAATGCCAACTACATCGCGAAAAAATTGGAGCCGCACTACGCAACTCTCTACAAAGGCAAGAATGGTTATGTTGCACATGAATGCATTCTCGATGTACGTCCGTTCAAAGTCAGCGCGGGCGTGGATGTCGTCGATATTGCGAAACGCTTGATGGACTACGGCTTTCACGCGCCTACGATGTCGTGGCCAGTTGCGGGCACTTTGATGATTGAGCCGACCGAGAGCGAGAGCAAAGAAGAACTCGATCGCTTTATCGATGCAATGATCAGTATTCGCCAAGAGATTGCCGAAATCGAAAATGGAAAAGCAGATCGCGAAAACAATGTCATGAGGAATTCGCCTCACTGCTACACGCATTTACTTTCTGACGAGTGGAATCATCCGTACTCGCGTGAGAAAGCGGCCTTCCCGTTGCCCTATGTGCGCGAACGAAAATTCTGGGTGCCCGTGGGTCGAGTGGACAATGCGTTTGGCGATAAAAACTTGGTTTGTGCGTGCTTACCGATTGAGGCTTACACTTAGCCCTCTTTAAGAAGATCCTCGATAGAATTAGGCTTTGCGGGTGGCTTCGGCCGCTTCGTTTTTGGCGGCGGCAAAATCTCTATTTTCTCAACGGGTGCATCTGGGTCATCGCCATTCATGAACAGTCTCTCTTCTGGAGTATGCTCAAGCGCTTTTATTAAATTCTGCATGTCCTCGTCGTCGATGCTTTTTTCAGGATTTTTCTTCAACTTTGCGTTTTGCGCAAGCCGCGTTTCCGTTCCCATATTATTGTTCATTGCCATAACAAAATCACAGACCTTGGCTGGCGATCCGTCTATATTTTTGGGACCCGGCGTATTTCCGCATGTAGGGTAGCTGGCAATTCGTTGGCAGGTTTTAAATCCGGGACTGCCGTGGGTTGGGCCTTTTCCCCCGCTCGCCTGACGCGGATTCCCGGGAACGCCGTCACGAGTGAGTACATCCCAATATGTCGTACTCGGCTCAGCAAAAAGCGATCTCGTTTTACTCACATAGTTTTCGAGCATATGTGCCGCACACAGTGCAGATTCATTCTTGGTACAACTCGCAAATTTCTGGCAGTTCGCCGAGTATTTATCTTCTTTTCCGTAGTGAGTTTGAAAGTCACCTGCGGCAATTCCATTGGGACCGTGAACAAGCTTTTCAAGTTTAACTTTTCCGCAGGTGAATTCAGCAAATGCGACATTAGACATCAACCAAACAAGAAATTCACGACGCTGCTGTTTCTTCATTCCCAGGAAAGTGGGACATATCAATTGCAGGTCGACGGCTTTCGCCCCCATCAAGTTCGGAAACTGATTTGGATCGAGATTGTCATAAAGGAACTGGCCGATCTCTCCGTAATTTCCTTTTTCATCTATGTATTCAGAACAAAGACCCTTGGTGTCTCTGCTCCAAATTTTCGGGACTTTGACTTGTTTGCCTCCCGCGATTTGCGTTTTAAGTATGGCTTTCATGTCAGATGCCAAATTAAAAACTTTCGAGCGCACCGTTGAACATGCTTTGGCAACTAGCTCGTCACCAGTCGATTCCGCCGCGATCGATTCGCGCGCGAAGCCCAAGACTTGGAAAACTATGAAAAAAATAAAGAAATAAGCGCGAAGTCTCACGCTCCCTTTTCGGCCATTTGAGCGCGATTCACGAGGGCTGGTCGAGTCTAGCTAGTCAGGACTTCGAGCCATTCGCGGTGCGCGGGCTTAAGCATTTCTCGTGGGGTCATGGTCCCCGTGCGCAGGCCTTGCTCGGAGCATTTGCTCTCTGCCAGAAGGTCCTGATCTGCAGGGAGAATGCGTTTCAAAAGTGAGAACGCCTTGGAGTTGTTCTGGCGCATGATCGTAAGGACTTCTTCAAGGGTCACATGTGGGCGAGCCGTGTCCCAACAATCATAATCGGTGACGAAGCAGCAGGGTAAGTAGGTCAATCCAGCCTCGCGCGCTAGGGCGTACTCGGGGAACCCGGTCATACCGATGATGTCGGCGTTCATGTCGCGATAGCAAAGGCTCTCACTCAAGGTTGAGAAGTTTGGCCCTTCGATGCAGACATAGGTTCCGCCGACGTGAGTGATGAAGTTTTCCTTTTTAGCGAGCACTTCGACCTTGCGAACCATTTTCTCGCAGACGGGATAGGCCAACGACATGTGACCGACTAAACCGTCGCCGCAGAAACTGTGTCGGCGAATGCCTTTGGTGCGATCGATGTACTGCAATGGAATCACCATCTGACCGGGCTCGAGCTCGGCGCGCAGACTCCCGATCGCCGAGAACGCGACAACCGCGCGAGAGCCAGCCGCCTTCAACGCGAAAATATTGGCGCGATAGTTGATTTCTGAGGGCAGAAGTTCGTGATGCTCGCCATGGCGTGAGATAAAAATCGCTTCGACTCCGCCGACGCGAACTTTCTTAAATCCGCTCGATGTCTGGCCAAACGGAGTCTCACGCGAAAGCGTCGAGACCGTTTCAAAACCGTCGAATTTTTCAAAGCCTGAGCCGCCGATGATCGCCCACATAATGAACCTCCCAGTTAAGGAACCAACGCACCATTTTTAATATCTTCGCGAGTGAACGCTCCGCGATCCAGGATCCACAAACTCACCAAGCTTTCTGGAGTCACGTCGAAAGCCGGGTTCCATACCGCCGCGTCTGCGACGGACCACTCCACTTGACCAAAAGCCCCGCGCACGCCTCGCACCTCATGAGCCGCGCGCTCTTCGACTGGAATATCCGCACCGTGTTTGCATTGAAGATCGACCGTCGTCTGTGGAGCGACAACATAAAAGGGCACTCCGTGAAATTTACAGAGCACGGCGAGGTTATAGGTTCCGACCTTGTTGGCGAAGTCCCCGTTGGCCGCAATCCGATCCGCCCCCACCATCACGCGATCGACTTTTCCATTTTGCATCAGGTAGGCGGCCATGTTGTCGCAGATCAAAGTGTAGGAAATTTTATTTTTACTCAATTCCCAGGTGGTCAATCGACCACCCTGGAGCAACGGTCGGGTTTCATCTACAAAGACGTGTGGCTTTTTTCCCTGCTCGTGCGCGCGTATGACGACACCGAGTGCGGTTCCTACGCCGACCGTGGCCAGGCCTCCGGTATTACAATGAGTTAAAATATTTTCTCCGGATTTCACCAGGGCCGCACCATTGGCCGCCATCTTTTCGCAGAGTTCAACGTCCTCGCGACAAATTCGCTCGGCCTCGGCAGTAAATGCGCTGACTCCACCGTCCAGAAGAGCGACTCGCATCCGATCCATCGCATTCATCAGATTCACCGCCGTTGGACGCGCCTCACGCAAATCGACCATTGCTTTTTCAAGATCGCTGACCGCCGCGCCCTTTTCAGCGATCCACGCTAGTTGCAGGGACGCAGCCACGCCAATCAACGGAGCCCCGCGAACTTTCAACTCACGAATAATTTGAATCATTGCCGACGGAGTTTGTGAATTCAACCAGACTTCTTTTTGCGGCAGCTGAGTTTGATCCAGAATCGAGATCCCACTGGCGTCCACGCGCAAGCTCGTGCACGAAAATGGCGTCATAGGAGTTTGTCTCCCATTTGCTCGCGCATCGCCCGCAGAATTTTGACTTCTTCCGCAGGAAGAGGCTGCGAACCACCTAAGGTCTTTGCAATCCACAGAATTTGCGCGGAGTGCTCGACCCGCTCCATTCCATTCACGGCCTCGTCCATACTCTCACCCCAGGTCAGTGCTCCATGGCGCGATAAAATCATCGCGCGACATTTGGGAAGAAATGGTCGCAGTACGTCACCCATAGCGACCGTGGTTGGGCGAGCATAAGGTACAAACGGAATTCGACCGGCGCCTAAAATGACTTCGCTCAAATGATCACTGGGCAGTTCGCCCAACTCCGGATGCGCCAGCGACCAACCGATGGCGTGCGGAGGGTGCGCGTGAACGACCACTCGAGCCGCTTTGCATTCGCGATAAATTTCTAAATGCATCAGACGTTCCGCCGACGGCTTTCCCGACAAAACTGTTCCTTCAAGATCAATGACGGCAATTTGTTCAGGCGAGATAAAGGCTTTGGCGACTCCCGAAGGCGTGATCAGAATCCGTTGATCGGAGATTCGATAACTCACATTCCCATCGGCCGCCGCCAACATATTGCGCGCGTAAAGACGACGACAGGCTTCGACCATCTGTGTGCGAATCTGGTTTTCGTCTTGGGCCAACATGTTATTCCTTAGACTCCATCTTGAAGTTCATGCCATATATAGGTCTACATGGACACAAGAAATGTCGACACCGTGCTCATCCGTATGGATAAAATCGGCGACCTGGTTGTCAGTATGCCTGTCGATGAACACCCCGTATTTGCCACCCAGCGTGTGCATTGGTTTATAACCAAAGGCCTTGGCTTTATCGCCGAACAGGCCGTGCCCAAGCGCCAGGCGACCGAGTTCAAACGCCGCTTTTCTCTATTTGAATTCATGCGAATGATTCAATGGTTTCGCCAACATCAACCGCAGACCGTGGTGCTTTTGCACTGTCCCTGGTGGGTGTCCTGCGCGGCTTGGCTCGGCCAAGTGAAAGAGCGCATCGGTCGACGCAGTCAGTGGCATGGATTTCTTTGGGTGAATTTGCCAGTTTCGCAAAAGCGATCGGCCAGTGACCGCCATGAAAGCGATTTTAATTTTGACCTTGTGGAGTGGGGATTTAGACACCTGGGCGTGCACCCCACGCCGAATCTTGAGCAGGTGAAGAAGACCTTTTTGCGCCTGGCTCCGCCCCATCCGGTCGCGACTTTGCATTCGCGTGGGCTCGAGTCGAAAGGCTATCGCATCGTTCATCCCGGCATGGGTGGCTCAGCGTTGAATTGGCCGTCTGAGTTTTTCGCGCAGCTGATCGAGAAGCTGGCACTCGAAGCTCCAGTGGTGATCACCGGAACAAAATCCGATCGAAAATTTTTGCAACCGCTGAAACATTTGGCCTCACACACCGGCGTGCGCTGGATGGTGGAAGAGCTACCGATTGCCGATCTACTCGATTTACTTTCGCAAGCGCGCAGTGTGGTCGGACCGAGCACCGGAGTCTTGCATTTGGCCGCGTCGCTTGGCACTCCCGCGGTGGGAATCTATTCTCCGCGCAAAGCTGAACATCCCAGGCGGTGGGGGCCGAAGGGCAAGCATGTTGTCGCGCTTTTGCCCACGACTCAAGACACTGAAACGTTTCCTGCGTCCGTGATGCGCGAAATTACGGTAGAGGGCGTCTTAGCGGCGATCAAAGAAGTGGAGGGCGGCCATGATCGGCACAGCTCACAGGCTCAGCCCCGAGTTTGATCGCCTTTTACAAGCCGCTCTTGGTCCTAGCCTTGAAACGTCAAGCGCGACCGCGCTGAAAATAAAGCAGCTCTCTGATTTTTATTTAGAACATCCAGGACTCCACACGCCCTGGGATAAACCCTACGCAGCGGACGCCTACTTAAGTTATTTTTTGCCATTGAATTTGGTGCGCCTGCAGGCGGCGTTTCAAGAAGTGAAACGTTTTATTCCGAGCTATTCGGAGATTTGGGACTTTGGCAGTGGAGTTGGCACCACTCAATGGATGCTCGAAGGGCAAACGGATGTTGCCCCTCTACCCTTTTTCGCCATCGAGCGAGCGCCTGAGGCTCTTGCGCTGTACCGCCGATTGTTGGCGCTAGAGCCCACGCGTTGGAAGCCTAACTTTTCTCATCCGGCAAAACCGTCTGCCGGTGCGCTCGGGATTTTCAGCTATTCATTTCTTGAGATGCAAAGTGGTCTGCCAGATTTGGAAGGTTTCGAGCATCTGCTGATCGTGGAGCCTTCGACGCGCGAATGTGGACGCGACTTGATGCAGTGGCGAGCGAAGCTCATGACCATGGGATTTCAACCGTTGGCGCCGTGCACTCACTCTCAAGCCTGCCCATTGCTGGTGAATTCAACAAAAGATTGGTGTCATATGCGCGTGCATTTCTCGGCACCCGAGTGGTGGCGAGATTTGGAAGCGCATTTACCAATGAAGAATCGCACACTCACCTACTCTTATCTTTTAATGAGTCGATCCGCACAGGACACTGTTTGGCGAGGGGCTGCCCGTGCGATTGGCGACACCTTGCAAGAAAACGGGAAAACACGACAGATGATTTGTCGGGGGCCGCAGCGTGAATTTTTGTCGTGGCTGCATCGCAATGGACCGGCGCCGCAGATTCCGCATGGGGCGCTTGTAAGAGGAGTTGAGCGTGCAGAGGTTAAAGGCGGAGGCGAGATTCGGCCTGCGTCGGTGGAGATTAGCTGGGTGGAGTAGTGGTTTTGCGGGCATCTGGCGACCTTCAAACCAAGGGTTTAGAAATTTTGGCAGTCTGAGAGCGTCGCGTGGGTGTGTTGGAGAGTTTTGTCGTCGCCGACTGAGATCCAGAAGGATTTTATCATGCGTTTGTTGCTGAGTTTGACTTCGTCGTATTCGATCGTGTCGACCACTATTGTTGAGGTTGGGGAGCGGTACTCTAGGCGGTCGGGCAGCCAGTCACCTTCGTGTGAGCTGTAGCGAGCGGAGAGGACTCCGCGTGATTTCGTCTTTGTTTCCACTTTAAAATCGATCGCGTCAAGAAATAGACCGAGGTCGTTTTCTAACGATGTGCGGACCTGAACTCGCTCGCCATTTTTTACGATGGCGGAGGGTGAGATTCTTAATTCATCAAATGGGGAATTCACATAGTGAGTCTGCAGCAGCAGGCAAAATGCAGTCTCAATAAAACCTTTGTGATTCTGGAGCATAGGCGATTTGTCTAGGGCCGAGACTTCGCATGCGGTTTCGCGCGCCTTCCAGGTGTAGGGCCATGACTCTTCGCTAAGTTTATCTGCTTCGTCAGGGAACATTTCCCGATAGCGGGCAACCGCGGGTTGGGTCAGATGAGTGCTCACTCGACACCATGTGGGTTTCCATGTGGACAACGGCTTTAACTTTTCGATGCGATCGCGGACTAAGGCTTCATTTTTTTGTTCAAGTGTCTGACAACCGGTCAGAAACACCACACTCAAGAAAACAAAAAACTTATACATATTGCCCCTGGAAAGCCCCACGTGAATTCATATAGTCGAGCATATCCTGATAGGTCTTCATTTTAAAGGAGGTCCATGCGGGCGCCACCAATTCATCCCAGCGCGGCGAAAAGGCCGACAGGCGATGAACCGCGATTTCCGGACGTAAATGCTGCAGAAATAAACAGCAACGCGAGAAATAAGCCTCTCGCTCCAGCGGTTGAAAATCCCCGCGCGCATAGTCTTCAGCCAAGGGAGTGTTTTTTAGAACATGCAGGTGATGCAGCTTTACAGCGTGAATCGGCAACTCATTTATCCGTCGAGCCGCATCCACCGCCATCTGATCGGTCTCTGTCGGGCTTCCGAAAATAAGATGAGCGCCTAGGTTCACATCAGGACAGGCGCCTGCCACTTTTTCTAAGGCCGCGACAGATTCTTCTCCCGTGTGCCCGCGACGCATCCATTTTAGAATTTCATTGTCGAAAGACTGAACGCCCATCTCCACCGCCACGAAAGTTTTCTGCGAAAGCTCATGACAGGTCTCCAAAAATCCATCGGAAACGCAATCGGGCCGCGTGCCTATGACAATTCCCACCACATCGGGATAACTTAATGCGGTCATAAACTGCTCACGCAGACGGCTCGCGCGAGAAAATGTTGTGGTGTAGGCTTGAAAGTAAACTAAAAATTTTTCGGCGCCTCGCTTCGTGCGCATGACCTCACGAACGCTTTCGATTTGTTCGGTGAGTGGTTTTTGCAAATTTTCGGAATAGGCGGCGGAGCCCCACTGATCGCAAAAGTTGCACGTCTGCATTCCACGTAAACCCTCCCGATTGGGACAGGTCTCGGCGACCGCTACGGAAATTTTATAGACCTTTGCCTGAAAACGCTCACGGTAAAAGCGACTGATGGGGTGATAGGGAAGATTCTCGTTCGGCATAGACACTTTGGTTAAAATGATCTAGGTCATTTGACAAGGAATGTTATGCAAATAGGACCGCCCGCTCAGAAAAACTTCACCATCTTTGTCACTCAAGACGGAAGCCCTACTCTAGATTGGCCAAAGGCCGACGGTAGCGCTGAAAAAATGCACCATTCGGGGGGCGCGCTCGGCGAAAGTCTTTACATCTACCATCGGGCGCTAGAGCTCACACTGAGCGAAGGATGGCCCGTGCGTCTCTTGTCTCTGGGACTTGGTCTGGCTTACAACGAGCTGATCGCGATCGCCGAATTGCACAAGCGCGGCGCCACCGACTGGAAGATCTGGAGCTTTGAAAGTGAAGACTTATTGCGCGAAAGTTTCACCGGCTGGCTGAACGGGGAACCATCTGCGCTCCAAGAAATCCATGATCAGATTCTTCAATTGGTGTGTGAAAAATTTAAATTGAATGCGCACTCGTTCAAAAAAATTCTAGCCAAAGCCGTGCAAAATAACGACTTCGAGCTACGCAGATCTTTTCCGCAAGACTCCGCTGAAGTCACCAAATGCACGTGCGTGTTCTACGATGCCTTCAGTAAAAAAATGGATCCAGACCTGTGGGTTGAGGAATCGCTCACCGAACGTCTGCATAAGTTCACTGCCGAGCAGTGCGTACTTGCGACTTACGCCGCGACCGGTGCCCTCAATCGCTCACTCCAGTCGCTCGGCTTTCGTCTGCTCCCGCGAGGTGGTTTTTTGGGTAAGCGAGAGAGTACGTTGGCCATTCGCGGCGAGATTCGTTAACCTTAAGGCTATGGCCATTTTTCAGATAGGTTTTCTTCTCCTGAACCTTACGGTTCCCTATTTCATTTGGAGTCATGCCTCCAAAAAAGTGTCGAACACAGACGCTGCAGTTTGGGAGAAAAGCATGGCCCGTATTGTCGCGAGTGATGGCGGCTTCCCAGACTGCTCGACCCTTGACCTTGTCGATATTTTTCGCGACCTCTGCGACCTCTCCAAAGCCAAGCTCACCGAAAGCGGAACAGTCGTCATGGAGCGCGCGAGTAAAGAAGTCGTTTTTTCATGTGAGGCCGGTAGTGATTTTATTCGCACCTCCTGGCGCCTGGAAGAGTCCGAAAAGGCCGATCTAAAATGTCGCGATCCGAGCGGAGATATTATTCCTCATGCCCCGGCATTTCTCTTTGATCTGAAAGGACGACTGCGCTCGATCGAATTCTCGGCGACCTCCGGAAAAAGGGAATCCATAGGTATGCGCAGCTGTCGCGAGAAACTGAAGGTGGCAAAGTCGCTAAATCCGGCGCCAGCGACTCTGGACGAGTTCTTCCAAGCGTTAGGGCGCACGCCTGGAGATCCTGAGGACTATCTCACCGCTAACTTTATTTGTTTTGTATTTGACCTCTCCCCGATTTGGCATAGCTGGCGCGAACGGTATCCTCGATGAAAAACGCAATAGTTCGCCTTCTCGCCGTCGTTGCAATACCGCTCGGGACCGCGACGGATTGGCAGAATCTAAAATTTAAATCGCTTCCCGCAAATCAAATTCAGTTCACCAGCGCAGGCCTGAATGTCAAAGTTGATAAGTCCTCGAGTCCGCTGGTCTACAGATTAAAAACGGTGACTGAGGTCAAAGGATTTAAAGTAGAGATTGAATTTCTCAGCGGCGCACTGAACAACCCTACCGATAAATGGCCCGAAGATGCCTATCTACGTCTTGGCTTTGTTGTTCCCGGACCGCACCAGCTTGGAACATTTGAACGCATGATGGCCGCGGACTGGATCAAACAACTCTTCAAACTCGCACCGCCGGGTACGGGAATCGATAAAATTTATTTTTATGATTTGAGCTCGCCAACCAAGCATCCATGGCAGACCCGATCAATTCCAAAATCCAAAGACCTAATGCTCGAGACCATCGTGCAATCTCGTCCGCCCGAAATCAAGACGCTCACTTTTCAATATGGGTTTTCACGGCCCCTATCCACCGTCGCGCTATGGCTCAGCAGTGATGGCGACGACAGTCAGTCGTCGTTTGAAATGCGCATCAAATCGCTAATATTGACGACCGCCGATTAAGCGCTTTTCTCAATAACGAGTTTGGAAAGATGATGATGCAGCCAATACAGAGACTGCTCAAGAATATGTTCTAATCCCTCAGCATCGCGAATCGGATTGGCAGGCTTTTGCTCGATTTTGCGCAGCTCGCGAAAGAATTTTTCTAAGCCAAAATTGATCGAGCTCCCCGCCAAACGATGTGCCAATTGACCAACCTGTTCATGATTCTTGGCAAAACTAAAACGTAAAATCTGTTCCAGCTCAATGCGCGCATGAATATCAAATTCTTCAGCAATACTGAGAAGGTCCTTTGCATCGAGTGCACTCGCCAATTCCCGCACCACATTCAAATTTAAAATTTCCGGGTCGGGCTTGAGATTCTTTAGATTCGGGAATCTTCGATTCAGGTGCAGATGCCCATAGTCAATCGCCAGATGTATCGTATGGTTCAGGCGATCAATAAAAATCGGCTTTTCAAAAAAATCAAAGGCGCCCTCGCGCCAAGCCTCACGTAAAACTTTAGTATTTGAATAGGCAGTAATTAAAATAAAGGGAAGTCGCGGAAATTCATTGTGAATCATGCGCAATAGATCGATCCCATTAATTTCAGGCATTTCGTAGTCTGCAATAATGAGATCAACGCCCTCACTATTTAAGATTTCAACAGCCCGATTGCCGCCTTCGGCCATTAGCACTCGAAATCCCAATTTCTCAACCAGCTTCTTCAGCAACGTGAGAGAGACGTGATCGTCGTCGACTATTAAAACCGTAGGGCTTCCCATACTGATTTATCGTCATATTTAAACAGGGCCTAAAGGCTTGTCTGGACCTTTGTTGGGAGTCATGGCAAAGCAGTGAGCAGATGAAGGCATTGCACGCACATTTGTTAGCTAAAAGGCATGTGATTTGGGATTGGAATGGGACCCTTTTGGCCGATCTCGACCATGCCTTGCGCACAGTGAATCGTATGTTACGAGAAGAAGGCCTTCCGCTCACCACCATGGAAATCTATAAAAAAGACTTCGGCTTTCCGGTCATTGATTACTATCGCCGTCTTGGTTTTGACACTGAGCCGATGAAGTACGTGGCCCTTTGCGAAAAATTTAATGCGTATTTTTATGCCGGCCTAGCCGAGTGTGAACTGTGGCCGGGTGCGCGCGAGACGCTCGAGTTTGTAAAAGCGAGCGGCAAAACCCAGTCGGTTCTTTCGGCCACGGAGCACAGTATGCTCGAATCTTCGATGGAGTTTTTTAAACTGAACCATCTTTTTGATTACGTCCAAGGGATCGGCGACAAAAAGGCAGGCTCGAAGGTTTCGCAAGGGCACGATCTTATGCGGGCCGCAGGGATTCCAGCGAAAGATACGATTATGTTTGGTGACACCGATCACGATCAACAGGTCGCCGAGGCCTTAGGAGTCGACTTAGTTTTAGTCGATCACGGGCATCAATGCGGAACTCGCCTGCGCGAGATCCATCACACGGTAATTAAATTATTTTAGAGCTAGCGGAACGCCGGAGTACCGGTGATCGCCTGACCAATCACCAAACGATGCACATCTTCGGTGCCCTCGTAAGTATTCACGGTCTCAAGATTCATCATATGACGGATGATTGGATATTCATCGATGATCCCGTTGCCGCCAAGCATGTCACGGGCCTCGCGCGCGGTCTCAAGAGCAATTTTGCAATTGTTCATCTTGATCATGGACACATGATGTGGAAGCAACTTTCCGGCTTCTTTTAGCCGACCGGCTTGCACGCATAAAAGTTTACCCTTGGTAATCTCTTGCGCCATCTTCACCAGCTTCGCTTGCGCGAGTTGATGATGGGCGAGCGGTTTGCCGTCGAAAATCACCCGGTCTTTCGCGTAATTGAGTGCCACATGATAACAAGCATTTGCCGCACCCAAAACTCCCCAAGCAATTCCGAAACGGGCTTGAGTGAGACAGCCGAGCGGACCCTTCAGTCCAATCGCCTTAGGCAAAATATTTTCCTCTGGGATCACGCAATCTTCGAAATGCAGTTCACTGGTCACGCTCACTCGCAGCGAGAATTTTCCCTTCATAGTCGTCGTCGAAAAACCCTTCGTGCCCTTCTCTACAAGAAAACCACGAACTTCACCGTCAAGTTTGGCCCACACGACAGCGATGTCGGCGATGCAACCGTTGGTGATCCACATTTTATTGCCGTTCAATTTATAACCGCCGGAAACTTTTTCAGCTTTAGTGCGCATGCTGCCCGGATTCGAACCCGCATCCGGCTCAGTCAAACCAAAGCAGCCGATCATTTTTGCCGATGCCAGCAACGGCAAAAATTTGTCTTTTTGTTTTTCGGAGCCATAAGCATGAATCGGATACATCACGAGCGAACTTTGCACTGAGCAAAAAGAGCGAATACCGGAATCGCCACGCTCCAGCTCTTGCGTCACTAAGCCGTAAGCCACCTGGCCAAGGCCCGCGCAGCCGTAACCTTGAATCGTCGAGCCGAGCAATCCCATTTCGCCAAAGCGTGGGATCAAATGCATGGGAAATTTTTCATCGCGATTGGCCTGCTGAAGAGTCGGAATGATTTCTTTTTCCACGAAGTCGCGAACTGTGTCGCGCATCATGATCTCTTCGCTGGTCAGTAAATCGTCCTCTGACATGTAGTTTAGCGACTCGTATGGTGCAGCCATAGCAACTCCTCAAATAACGTGGTCTTTCATAGTTAGCAGAGGGTCCGGGCGCTTGCAATATCCCTCATCGCAGGAGTATTCTTATCCGCCTATGTACAACCGCGCCGAGAGTGTTGATCGCAATTTTATTCAGTTTGTGAAGGACGGGCATTTTCCCGCTCCGCTCAGTCCCACCGGGCTGGCTGATGCCGGTCTTACTGGCGCCGAGTTCATGGATTTGTTTGAAACGCAGATGATGACTCGCCAATTGGATTTGCGGGCACGCATCCTGAAGAACCAAAACGAATGCTATTATACGATTGGTAGCGCCGGGCATGAGGGCAATGCCGTCTGGGGAAAAGTCTTTCGCACCACCGACATGGCCTTTGTTCATTACCGCAGCTGCGCCTTCATGATTCAGCGGGCCAAACAAGTTCCGGGGTCGACGCCATTGTATGAGACCATGCTCTCGTTTGTAGCTTCCTCGGATGACCCAATTGCCGGAGGGCGGCATAAGGTCTTCGGCAGCTACCCCCTAATGGTGCCTCCTCAAACCAGCACAATTGCCTCACATTTGCCTAAGGCGATGGGTGCCGCCTTGTCGATTGGGCGGGCTAAGGATTTGAAATTGTCGACGGCGGTGATGCCCGACGATGCGTTAGTGATTTGTAGTTTTGGTGATGCCTCAATCAATCACTCGACTGCCATTGGCGCGCTGAATTCGGCGCTGTGGGTGGCGCATCAGAACGTGTACATGCCGCTGATTTTTATATGTGAGGACAATGGGATTGGGATTTCGGTGTCGACTCCGCAAGGTTGGCTCGAGTCGCAGTACTCTGAGCGCGCGAATCTGCATTACATCCGCGCCGATGGCTTGAACCTTTGTGACACCTATTTGCGCGCACGCGAGGCCGAGCGCTATGCACGCAATCGCCGCAAACCTGTTTTCTTGCACACCAAGACCGTGCGTATGTTGGGACATGCGGGCTCCGATGTAGAGACTTCGTACAATGCGTTGGCGCGCATTGAGGAGACTGAATTCAACGATCCACTGCTGCACTCCGCTCGCATCGCTCTTGAAAATAGATTGGCGACGCGGGATGAAATCATCGCGATGTACAAATCGCTCGAGATTCAAATCGCGGCGATTGGCGAATTTGCGAAGACGCGGCCGAAGTATCTCAAGCGCGAAGAAGTGCGCGAGAGTCTCTTGGCCTGCGCTTTTCCGAAAGCGTCCCCTAAAATTCCGGCGATGAACGATCTGCTTGGCGCGGACTTAGAAAAATCTTTGCATCTTGGCAAGCTGATCAACATGGGTCTGCATGAGGTCATGCAGCGCTATCCCGGTGCCGTTGTCTTCGGCGAAGACGTCGCGCAAAAAGGCGGCGTTTACAATGTGACTGATGGTCTCTATAAAAAATTTGGCGCGCGCCGGGTGTTCAATTCTCCGCTCGATGAACAAACAATTTTAGGCACAGCGATCGGATTTGCCCACAATGGATTTCTGCCGATTCCCGAAATTCAGTTTTTGGCTTACGTGCACAATGCTGAGGATCAGATCCGCGGCGAGGCTGCGACCTTGGCGTTTTTCTCACAGGGTCAATTCACCAACGGAATGATTATTCGTATCGCCGGCCTGCCCTATCAAAAAGGCTTTGGCGGGCATTTTCACAATGACAATTCACTCGCCGTCTTCCGCGATATTCCCGGCGTAATCGTCGCCGTTCCAACCAATGGCGAAGATGCAGTGAAGATGTTGCGCACTTGTGCTGAGCAGGCATGGGAACATGGTCGCGTCGTGGTTTTCGTTGAACCGATTGCGCTTTATATGACCCGTGATCTGCATGAAGTCGACGACAAAGCCTGGGCCTCTAAGTTTCCACGCGGCGAAGAGAAAATCGCACTCGGCGAGTTCGGTGTTTGGGGAGACAGCAAAGAGCTCACCGTAGTGACTTACGGCAATGGCTATTACTATTCTCGACAGGCTGCCAAGATCCTGGCCGACAAACATAAAATCAAAACTAAAATTATCGACCTGCGCTGGATTGCACCAATCAACAAAGAAGCTTTGCTTGAAGAGATCGGCGACTGCCCGAATGTTCTGATCGTCGATGAGTGCCGCAAAACTGGCAGCTTAAGTGAATGGATATGCGGCGCGATTGTGGAGGACGCAGTGAAAGTGCCGCGCGTGAAAGTGGTGGCGGCGGACGATTGCTTTATTCCACTTGGCAAGGCGTCGGCGGCTGGACTACCCAGTCGCGATGAGATTGTGGTCTCGGCTTTGAAACTTTTGAATCGAGTTTGAAAATGAAGAAACGCGCGGTCGTGATATGCCCTGGCCGGGGCAGCTACACAAAAGAGAATCTGCGCTACCTTTCACAATTCGGTGGGAAAATTCGCGATTTTATTTCCGACATTGATCAGCGGCGCTCGGCAATTGGCGAGCCGACGATTTCTGAACTGGACGGTGCCGCCGAATTCAAGCCGGCGCTGCATACTAAGGGAGAGCATGCCTCACCCTTGATTTACACCTGCGCTTACGCGGACTTTATGGCCATTGATCGGGAGAAATACGATATCGTGGCGGTCACCGGAAATTCCATGGGCTGGTATCTCGCTCTGGCCTTTGCGGGAAGTCTGGATCGCATGAGAGGATTCGCCGTCATCAATGGCATGGGCTCGATGATGAAGAATGAAATCATCGGTGGTCAGGTGATTTATCCGGTTTGTGATGAAAACTGGGTGCCGTCCCCCAAGCGCATGGCTGTGGTCCACGCGGCAGTTGAGAAAATCAATCAGCGTGAAGGTTGCGAAGCCCATATTTCTATTTTTCTCGGTGGCTACATCGTGCTCGGTGCAAACAAAGCCGGAGTTGCCGCACTGTTAAAAGAGCTCCCGCCGGTTGAAAATTATCCCTTTCAGTTGATCAATCACGCGGCCTTTCACACTCCACTTTTACGCGATACTTCGGAGCGGGCGTTTCACTCTCTGCCGATGTCGTTGTTCCACGCGCCAGAGATTCCAATGATCGACGGGCGCGGCTGCGTATGGCGCCCCTACTCCACCTCGGTCGAAGATCTTTACCATTACACTTTGGGTGTACAGGTGGTGGAGCCGTACGATTTTACGCGCGCGATCACGGTGGCGCTCAAAGAGTTCGCGCCGGATCATTTGATATTGCTCGGCCCCGGCAGCAGTCTGGGTGGATCGCTCGGTCAGATTTTAGTCGAAAATAACTGGTATGGAATCAATTCCAAACAAGCGTTCAGCGACTATCAAAATAAAAATCCATTCTTGCTCGCTATGGGTCGCGCGGATCAGCGCTCGCTGGTGACGGGCTTTTAGACGAGTCGTCACGGACAATTCTTGCCCCAAGTATTCGCGAGCGCATCGCCAATGCCGAAATGCAAACCCGTACTTCCGTAATATCCAAGTGCTCGCAAACGGCCTTGGGCTCGCCAGCGGCAAAGCTGGGCGTGCGCTTTCAACATATCGGGAATTGACGACATACGAACATCTACCGAGGTGCCGAATGGATGACGAAGGCGCGATCCACCAACGTTCGCGTTGTAAGGCACCGGCCTCCACCAATTGTAAATCTGCGCGACGGAGACTCCCATCGCTTCAAGATCTAAAACTAAACGCACGGCTTGATAAGCGTACTTCCACGTCGACTCATCGGGATGAATCAGTTGATGCGGCTGATCTAGTCCATAGGTGCAAGTGAATATGGCTCGGCTATCGGGATTGGGACGAGTGAGTTGTTCACACCACGCAGTGGGACCATTGGCCGCGTGACATCCTTGCAGAAACGCCGAGTATTTGCGATTGCCTTCATTGACCTGATCGATTTGCGCTTGCGTCGCTTTAGTGCAAACCATCGGAGCCGCCGCGCGCTCACCGATCATGAAAATTTCTTCTTCCGCGTGATCGTGTTCGTCACCAAAATCTTCAGACGTCAGCGAATCTTGGGCGTGAACGGAAAGGCCGAAAATCAGAAATAAGCCGATCCACAGACTGCGCGAAATATAGGACTTTGCCATCGTGATCTCCCTTGCTGGAGATCACTGTTCGGCGGGTGGAATCAGTTGCGGGAGTCTGGCTAGGCGGAGGCCGCGCGACCTAAGGTTTGTGCGACTCTACTCAAATCAATTGGCGCGTTTCAGATGCTCAGTGAGCTCTTTGCAGCCACCGATCAGGCGACCGTCGATAAAAACTTGAGGGAAGGTCGGCCAGCCACTCCAAATTTTAATCGCTAGGCGCGGCTTCCATTGTGAAAAGTAACTTCCATATTCGAGATATTTAAACTCGATATTCTTTTCAGTGAGGAGCTTACGCGCCTTTGTAACCACAGGATTTTGCGCCATACCCACCACCACCACTTTGTTCGCGCGAACCGTAGCTTTCACTTCTTCGACGATCGTGGAGTGGAAAGTTTCTATCGCTTGCAGCGCTTTTTCGGAAACCATGTCTGAGGCTAAAATTTGTCGCATGTTTATGCTCCTAGTTGTTTTTCGATCAATTTTCGATAAGGGCCCTGCGGCTCGGCTAACAACGCCGCATGTTTACCTTGCTGGATGATTTTTCCGTTTTCAAGCACACAAATCAAGTCCGCACTTTGGATCGTCGCTAAGCGATGTGCGATCACCAGCGTGGTGCGGCCCTGCATTAGACGCTGTAGCGCTTCTTGCACCAACGCTTCGCTCTCGGTATCGAGCGCGCTGGTCGCCTCGTCTAAAATCAGCACCTTTGGGTTTTTAAGCAGCGCGCGCGCAATGGCGACCCGCTGCTTCTGCCCGCCCGAGAGTTGAATGCCTTTTTCACCCACCATAGTTTGATAGCCTTCGGGAAAACGCACAATAAAATCATGGGCATTGGCCGAGCGAGCGGCCTGCTCGACCTCTTGGTCGGTGGCGCCGGGCTTACCATAGCGAATATTCTCGCCAATTGTGGATGATATTAAAATCGGTTCTTGTGAAACCATCCCAATATTCAGGCGCAACCAATTCGGCTTAAGCTCCGTGTAAGGAACTCCGTCGAATTCAATTTCTCCACTTTCGGGATCGTAAAATCTTGAGAGCAGGGCCGAGACCGTGGATTTACCGGCGCCAGACGGACCGACCAACGCCACAACCTGCCCGGGCTCGAGCTTCAACGAAAAATCGCGTAGAACACTCAGGTCCACACGACTGGGATACGCAAAGCTCACGTTGCGAAATTCAATCGCACCGCGTGCGCCCGGCAATTCGCGACCTTGCTCATGATTGACTGAAGGCGACTTTTGCAAAATATCAAAGACACGACGAGCGGCACCCATTGCCGACATGAAGTCCCCCCATAGACCACCGAGTGCACCCACAGAAAACGCCACCATCAAAAGATAAATCAAAAACTGCGTCAGATCGCCGACCGAAAGATTCCCCGCAATCACTTGCCGTCCACCCATCCAAATCACACCAGCTATCGCTGAGAATCCTAGAACTGAGGCAAGACCAATAAAGTTCGCAATCTGCAAAATCTTACGGCGAACCGCAAGCAGCGAATTTTCCAGCGCCTGCGTGTACCTCTTTTTCTCAAATCCTTCTTGCACAAATGAGCGCACCGTCCGCAATCCACTGATTGTCTCTTCGGCGACAATCGAAGCTTCGGCCAAAGAGTCTTGCGCCTGCCGTGCCGCCAAGCGAATGCGTCGCCCGAAGACCGTCGCACCAAATGCGATCGGCGGAACGATCACCAGCATAATCAGCGCCAGCTTAGGTGACGTATAAACAAGCAGCGCCAGTCCGCCGACGGCGCCAAATAAGTGCCGTAGGGCCATCGAAATATTCACACTCACCGCATTCTGCAAAACCGTCGTGTCACTCGACAGACGACTCATCAAATCACCAGTGCGATTGAAATCAAAAAATGCAACCTCCTGATCGAGCAGGTGTGAATAAATCCGCTGGCGCAATTTCAAAACGATGCGCTCGCCGGCAAGAGTGAAATAATAGTAGCGAAGCGACGCACCCACCGCCTGCACCAAAAAAACCGCAAGTATCACCAGAGCAATTGTATTTAGACGCTGCAAATCTTTGTTCGCCAGCGCTCCGTCGATGACCAGCTTCATCGCTTGTGGATAAGCAAGTCCGCTGACACTGCTAAGAGTGAGAAATAGCGAACCAAGCCCGAGAGCTTTGGCCTCTGGCCGGGCGAGGGCCAACATGCGAATCCACAGCGAGCGTTCATTTTCTTTTTTTTCAGTCATAGTGTGCAGATCCTAACACGTGGAGTACGCTAACCCAAACCAGACGCACCCCGACCATAAAGAGCGCAACCGACAGCGCTTTGAGAATGAATACACCCGACACGCGCTTCGACAAATGGGCACCCAGTTGAGCACCGACAACCGCCGAGAGTCCAAGCTGCCAAATCATCGGGTCGTAAATGTCGAGTTCGCCATTGTAGAGATGAAGGGCCGTCGTGAACCACGCCGTCAGCGCCAGGATACTGTGCGAGGTTCCGGTCGCCAGATGAACCGGAAAGCCAAGCACATTGGAGAGCAACGGCACATGTACCACTCCACCACCGATACCGAAAAAGGCGGCGATAAAGCCCACGCCGAAACTAATCAGACATCCCTTAAAGTAAAAATCGGGAGTGAGCTTGGACTGTGCATCCAACTGGCTCTTGCCCTCGCGCTTAGTCCGCTTGAAAAATAAAACGATCGCATACAAAATCATCGCGCCACCGAAAATCAGCTCAAACAACTGTCGGTTGACCATGCGCTCGACGACAGTTCCCAGAAAACTTCCCGGCAAACTCGCCAAGACAAATGCAAGTGCCGCGCGCAGATGAACCCTTTTATGTTGGAGGTAGGCGACCGAGCCGGATGTCGCGTTCATTGCCACGACCCACATACTCACCGATGAAATCCAAACATTGCTGGCGTGAGGAAAAACAATAAGAAGAATGGGGATCAACATAAATCCACCACCAACGCCAATCAGCGTCCCGATGGTTCCCACACAAAATCCAAGTAAAATAAAAAGCATGGCGAAATATCACCTATCTAGTGTGTAGACTTCAATAACGCTTCGCTAAGAACGCGACCTTCGGAAAGTGCGGGAGGGATCACGCCCAAAATAAAACTCAAGGTGGGCGCAATATCTATGACCTCAGCTTTTTCAGCAAAAAGTCCGTTTTTAATTCCAAAGCCCGAGAACAAAATCGGCACCATGCGATCATAGGCGTAACCGGTCATATGGGTCGTCGCCTTCTTCTCTTCTTTCATAATATAAAATGGTTTGAGTAGAGCAATGACATGCCCACTGCGGCCCGGATAATAGGTCTTCTGCAATTGGCGCGCAAATGCACCGGGCGGGAGTTTGCCAGCCTCGATATCATCAGCAGTCACCACTTGAGCGAATTCGGGAGTCTGAAGTAAAAGTGCCTTTATATCGGTCTGCATTTTATGAATATCAAGTTTCGCACCGCGGATCTTTTCCTCGTCGAGAAAAAAATTGAAATCGGTGGAAGTCGCAATCCATCCGCCCTTGTCGGACGCGCCATATTTTTTCGTGAGCATCTCGTTGATGGACTTGATCAGCTCCGGCTCGCTGACCTGGCCTGACGGTAAGCGGGTGTCTTTTAAATAATCGGGCGCCGGTGCAACGCCGTGGTCACCGGTGAGCACAAACAAAACGTTTGCAAGGCCACCCGCAACCTGTGCCGCCACCGCGGCGCGAATCTCTGCAACGGCTTTGTCTTCCGCTAAAGTGATCTTTTTAATTTGCGGAGAGTTGGGACCAAAGCGGTGTCCCGCGATATCGTGTGTGGAAAAACTAACCGCCAAAATATCCGGTCCGGCGGAGCGACCCATGTTTTCGCCGGTGAGTGCGGCTTTAAACGCCGCAACCGTTAGGTCCACGCCACAGACTTCGCCAAGATCGCAAGTCTTCGCCTGATTTTTTACGTTGAGCTTTTCTAACCACTCGGGAAGTTTCCCGTCCTTGCGGTAGTAGGAGCTGGTCACCCAGCGGAGCTTTTTCATATCCCACCAAAAGGCAAGATCGGCGCGATGCCCAGCCAGCAAAACGGCTGCGCGATCCTTCAGTGCAAGGCCCACAACTTTCCCACCGCTATCCACATTCTTAAGCTCATCGCCGACCGTCGAACCAATTAAATTTTTAGGCGAGGCGCTAGTCGCTGAATCCGAACCCACACTTTTGACGTCGCGATCCTCGACACAGTACATATCGCTATGGGTTTTTTGATCATACCAATCGTTGATTGGAATTCCCATTTGGTACGGATATGCCCCGGTCAAAATCGTAGCGTGGCCTGGCGCCGTCATCGCCTGTAAAACATCGTATTCGCCGTAGGGATAGTAAGCACCATTGTTCATCAGCGCTTGAAATCCGTCTTTGCGAAATTCACTGCGATAGCGGGAGAGATAGTCCGCGCGAAACTGATCGATCACCATCACCACCACAAGCTTTGGTTTGGTCGGCGCCCAACTTGCGGCCAAGGCGGGCCTCATCATACATCCTGAAATCGCGAACCAAAGGACGAAGGTCACTATGCGCATTGAGCCTTCTTCCAAAAGTGATAGGACCCTGCGAGTACCGCTAAGACCGCGAGCGGAATTGAGGCTTTTACTAAACCATCACCAGACGAAAAATGAGAATAGGAGGCGGCCAAAAATTCAAAGGTGAATCCGGCATAGGCCCACTCCGTCAGCGTGCGAAAGCGTCGGTAGATCAGTGCCATTGAACCCAGCAGCTTCGCCGTTCCTAAAATTGTTAGGAAATAGAGCGGGTATCCAAGGTGGGTCATGCCCTCGACATTTTCTGGCCAGCGCATCAGTAAGGCCACGCCAGATGAAATCATCATCAGGAGAACCGGCACAGTGAAAACCCAAAACAGGATCTTGTGTTGTTTTTGACTCGCCATTGTTTTGACCTCGGTCGCGATGAATCTTCGCTATTTTTTATACTTATGTTTTACTTTTTGAAATTTTCCGACGCCCATTATGCCCTCTTGATACTCCCATGGTGTCGGCGGATTAAATTTGTGTCCCGCGGTTGCCGTACAATGCTCTTTGCGAGGCTCTTGCTGCGAGATATTCCAAAGTTCGTCATGATAGGTAAGTACCAATGAGCCAACGCCCAAGCTGGAAATCACGGATCGAACAGCATTTGGGGTCAAGGCCAAACAACCTTGGCTTCGACCCCAAAAGCCATAGAGGTCAAAAAATGCTTGAGTTGAATACTCGGCACTATGAATAATTATATCGCGATTTTGGATGTTCGAATTGCTCATATGTTTGCAATTTTTGTCACAGTTAAATGGGGAAATCGGTCTCAGGCCAAGTGCAGGCTGCCACAATCCTCCGACCTTTGTAACGGTAGTTGCAAATCCTAAAGAGCTTTGGTGTGAATCAACGATATCAGAGACACACTCTGTCTGATCGTCCCCGGAACCGTTGCCATGTGAAACGTGAAATGTTCTCAATTTTTGATTTTTAATATCGATAAGAAAAAAGCGCGGCAGCCGAGAGGAAATCGTGTAGTCAACTATTGCTACATATTGGCGCTTGTAGCCAATAGCCAGCACCTGGCCCATCATCAAATCATAAGCGTTCCGCGAAAGCCCGCTCCCTTCTAGCTGTTCAAGGAATTCTTCCGCTTCTTCTGCTTTTTCTTCGGCGACTGTGCGACTTGTCGCCGGGACCTTAGGGCTTGTTGAAGAACACGAGAGGATTGAAATTAGGATAGCGAGAGTTAAAAAAACGTTCATTTTACTTCCTTGGTAATACTCTCTCTCAGGAGGTCAAAAAACTCAATGAAACCGACGAGGGATTTCAACAATTATCGGAACTCGACTTTACGTCAGGAGGGCCCCGCCACCAGGGCTCATTTCGAAATCCTAATATTTCATTCACCTCCACAATAATCCCAAAATCAAACGTAGATCTCTCAATCGCCTTCTAAGGCATGTACACTCAGCTACACTATACATAGGGCGGGCTGGCACGCCCTATGTATATACTAAGTTGGGGGTATTCCGAATGCGCGTATCAAAAAGACACATCTTCGCTCTGACTACAGTAACCATGTTCGTGACCTTCTTTCAAAATTGCAGCAAGGTTAGCTTTGACAAATCCGCACAATCAAAACTGGAAGGCACCCTTGGAGCTTGCAACAGCATTTCCTGCAACTTGACTCCGCTCACCGATAAACCCGCGGTCACCACAATATTGATGGCGCTCGGCGAGCAGTACAATTCGCAACTTGAGGTTTCGGGCGCTTCGAGCCAATTGATTGCCGAGACAGTTGTGCGCTATTCTTCGCCCAAATCAAATCCAAAAATTTTATTGGTGGAAGACTCAAACACCGCAGGCGAAAATCCTGAAGATACGATTTACGCTCGAGACGTTTTGCTTGGTCGTTACAACGTCACGACGATTGCCATTCCCAACACTGGCCTTACCAATGCCGATATTGCAGGCTATGATTTGATTTGGTTCAATAATCCAGGCCACCCCATGGGCGCTGAAGTCACTCGCAACACCTTGCTCGCATTCGCCGGCGCCGTTGTTCTTCAAGGTGATGACTTGTCCCGCGGACAATCTTTTGATTTAGATGAACTGACGGGATTGCACTACATCGACAACGGCACCGCGGTGATTTGCAACGGCACCAGTTATCCCCATGACAACTCCACCGGCGAACAATACCGAGTCAGCTTGATTGCGGCAAAATTCATCGGAGTGACGTCGTCAGATGCCATCGAATTTCGCTATGGCAACGACATCGACAAGACAACGGCTGCGCGCCCTGACCTGGAAGTGCTCGCGACCGCGCGGGGCGGTTCCTCTGAGTGCACGGAGCAACGACCGGCGATCGTGCGCTATCTAAAGCCCGCACTTCCTTAACGGGTGCGGGTTCGGGAGCGGGTTGCTTTTCACCAGTGTTGCCCACGGGCGCAAAAGCTCGCGCTAGAAACCAGCGACCTTCTTTTTAACTTCAACCTTCAAATCGAGATGCGCCTCGTTCATCATGTCCGACAGTGCAAGCGTGACCCATGTCTCGATAGGCTCACCTAATTTCTTGGCGATTTTTGCAGCACGCTCAACACTCGGAATGCGGCGCCCTTTTTCAAGATCGCAAAGACTTTGAGGGGTAATCCCCAATTTTTTTGCAAAGTCCTTTTGGCTCTTGTCTTCACCAAGACGGTAAGACTCAAGCGTGTTGCCGAATGTTAGAGGCCCAAACTCTTTCTCCAAATCTGCAACGGTATAGTGTTTCTTAGTATTCATGATTCGAAACCTCCTCGATAGAAACGATTCTTACGTTTCCCTCTTTGTATTCTACGTAAATAGCCCGGTATCCCTTTGATAACCTAATTGATCGTTGCCCTTTTCGATCCCCATGAAGGGGCTCATCATGATAGCCGGGAATTTTCCGCACTTCCTCCAGACCAAGCCTCTCAACATCGCGCGCCCACTTATTGAGCTTACGAACGATAAAGTGCGGGAGCTTCCTCAGTTCCTTGATGACATTTTCAAAAGCGACAACTGTCTTCATGATCCTTTATACGTCAATCTGACGTATAACTCAACCAATATCACTCCGAAATTGGACCATAAGGCAGTTTAGACCTGGACAGGATGGCCAGGTCGCACAAAATGCGCACTAGAAGCGCCCGCGTACCGGGCTTGAGACTTTAGCTTGTTGATCGCTGCGAGTAGGCCGATGTACGTTCGATCTAATGAAGCTTCTATTGTTAACGGCTATTTTATTTCTGCCTCGGGTTGTATTCGCAAATGTGATTTTCTCTGCTTTTACAGGTGCGTATGCTGCACCTCTTTTGTTTCCCCTGGCTGTCGCCTCGGCTTTAGTTATAGAGGGGATTGTTTTAAAGATTTTAAATAGACGTTGTTCGATTGCAACTGCCGCTTTTCTGGTGATCGGTTCCAACTTAATTTCTTGGTTATGTGGAGTGGGCCTAACTAGCCTCTTGCCGTCTGGCCTTACCCGAGATGCACGCGGGATTATGACTTCGGGTCCAGACTTCAGCCGATATTTTATCTATAGTTTCGTGATTGCATTCGCGCTCAGTGCTGCAATCGAGGGTGCAGTTTATTTCTATTTTCGTAAACGATGTCATCTCACTCGACCATGGACGACTTCAGTGTTGGGCAATTTCTTGAGCTACGCAGCAATTTGGATACTCCTGGAATATTTGAAGTAGCTTGAAAAGCTCTTGGTGCTTTAGAAACACTCCTATGCAGATGGCCCAACGGGCGGGATATTGCCTATGACATGCTCGGGTCACCAACATAGGTCGCATACCGACCGACTTACAGCGCACGGGAAAACTTCACATCGGACGTCGACTCCGCGCGAGGCGCGGGCGAGGGAACGGGTTCGGGTTGCTTTTCACCAGTGTTGCCCGCTTCGGTCGGCCGCATCCTGCGGCCTCGCTGCGCGGGGCCCCCTCGGGGGCTCGTCATGCCGTCCTGGCATGCCGCTTTGTTTCCAATCCTTCCTTTGGTCGGATCGGACACAAAGGCGCGCCCTCGCTTCAAGTCCTCTTTCGAGCACCTTGTGAGCCGTTGTTAGTTTTGAGCGTTGTAAATTTTGAGTCGACTTTTACAATGATTTTTTTTGGTGCTCGAAAGAGGACTTGAACCTCCACGGCCTTTCGGCCACAGGCTTCTGAGACCTGCGTGTCTACCAATTCCACCATCCGAGCAGCGGGAATGAAGAAATGCGAATTTACGGCTCGGGGGCTTGTTCTGTCAAGTGCGAGCAAAGCCTAGCGTGACGGTGGTTCCGCCCTCACTGGTGCCGCTGAGCAAGTCGATTTTTACGCCGTGCAAGTGGGCGATCTCAGCCGCTATGGCCAAGCCCAAACCTGAGCCCGGGACGATGTTAGAGGGTTGCACGCGAGTGAAGCGCTCAAAAATCTTCTGCCGCAAATCCGCGGGAATTCCTGGCCCGGCGTCTTTCACCCGCACTTCGATCGCTCGAGCCTGGGCGGTCATCGAGAGATCGATGATGCTGCCCGGAGGAGAATATTTTATGGCGTTGTCGATGAAGTTTTCAAACATCGAATCTAATAGGTCTTCGTCGCCTTGCACTTCCACATCGAGCTCGGCACCGGGTTCGGTGGCGAGAAAGTGGGTGGTGATCAGAATCTCTTTATGGCGCGCGAGCTTTTGCATTCGCGCCACAACTTTTAACAAGACCTCGTCGACACGGACACCGGTGAATGAAATCGAATCCCTACCCGCCTCAAGGCGCGCGAGCAGCAAAAGATCTTGCACCAAGCGACTCAGACGATTGATCTCGACACCGACGGATTCCAATCCCGTCTGCAATTCCTCTGGAGACGGATTCGATCGGCGCATCAGATCCAACTCGCCCTTTAAAATAGTGAGTGGCGTGCGCAGCTGGTGTGAGGCATTGGCGATAAAACGATCCTGACTCTCAAACGCTATATCCAGACGGTCGAGCAAGCCGTTGAAAGTCTCCGCGAGCTCGTGGATCTCATCCTCGGCCAGGGGTACCGGAATTCGCTCCTTCAAGTTTCCAACGCCGGTGATCCCGCGCGCTTTCAACGTCATATCGTGCACCGGGCGCAAAGCTCGCCTGGACATCCAAATCCCGGCAATACCAGAGACCAGTAAGAAAATCGGAATGCCGACAAAAAAGAACAAAAGCAAATCACGCTGCTCACGTTGAGGAAGATCCAATGGCACCGCCACCTGTAAAATCAGCGGCTGATGCCAGTCCGGATGATGCGTCCAATAGGTCACCAAACGCAGATCCGGTGATGTGGATTGGATTCCCAAAGCGGAGGTGCGAATCGTTTGAAATACCGCTTTCTCGGTCTCGAGCCGCTTGAGCATTCCTGGATCGAGTGGCAAGGTTTTGTCCTTGAGCGAGCGCGAATGCATCAGCGACTTGCCGCTGGCGTCACGAATCTCTAAGAAACTTCCGCCCAAGTGAAAAGGAAAAAGCTTCCCGGCCTCGGATACATTCGAGTTCACCACAAACAGACGGCCGACAAAATCCATTTCAAGATTGGCGCTGATGTCGACCGCAAAGTTATAAAGTGTAGTGTCAAAGGCTTGAATCTGAGTGCTTTGAAAATATTGAAATAGAACCGCACAAAAGATACTTAAGC
>JAYVPG010000004.1:0-90351 GCA_043757545.1 Pseudobdellovibrionaceae bacterium | reverse complement strand
TTGAGAAACCCGGGACATCGGCGGCAGTTTTTAGCGGAGTTTTGGTAATCACAGTAGTTTGTCTTACGGTCTGGCTGTTGCTAGTCCAGTTCTTTGATGAAAAAGAGACACCTCACACGAGCCAATGGTTTGATTTTATTGCGATAAAACAAACAAAGAAGGTGTGAGATGTCAGCGCTCCGTAAGCAGCTATTGAAAATCATCGGGGACTTGAGCGAAGAAGCCAACAAGAATCATGATCGAGAGATCAAGGAGCGGTACTATTTTTTACGTTCTGTGATTAGGTCCAAACAATCGGTCACGAGGGCCTGCGCCCTAGCTGGTCAGTCGACAGACTCGTTTAATCTTTGGGGAAGAAGATTAAAGAACAAAAAGTGTTTAACTGCGCTGAAATGCAAGAGCCGTAGGCCAAAGCGTTCACCCACAAGAGTCAGTAAAAGGATCGAACGCAAGATCATCGCTTTACGAAAAGCTGAGCCGTCGCATGGTGCGGAGCGGATCAGTTTTGACCTCAAAAAATTGTTTGGTCTTAATGTGCGTTTTTCCCGAGTTTACCGAGTGCTAAGGCGCAACAATCTGATCTCCAAGGCCCGAAGCAAGAGAATGACTAAGCGGCATATTAAGCGCTACCGTCAGCCCTTACCGGGCTATCTGCAAATGGACGTGAAGTACGCCACTTACAAAATTAATGGTCGGCAATTTTACCAGTTCAACGTCGTCGATCACTGCACCACTTGGCGCCTGACTCGGGTTTATCGCAACCTAAACCACTACAACCTGATGACGTTTTTAAAGCTTCTCGAAGCCCGCTGTCCGTTCCCAATCGTTCAGATCCAAACAGATAACGGCATGGAGTTCACTGACAAGTACCGGGGCAACGTACAGCCTACGGGCAATCATCCACTGGATCTTTGGTGCGCGGCTCGGGGGATCGAGCACCGATTGATCCCAGTTGGACAAAAGGAGCTTAACGGCAAAGTTGAAAATACGCACAAGCAAGACGACCGAGAGTTCTATGCTGGCTCCAACTACCAAACCTTCGAAAAGCTCGAAAAAGCAATGCGCGGGTACAATGGCCGCTGGAACGAAGTACGAGCGACCAAGGCACTCGGTTGGAAAACACCGGACCAAGCAGTTGAGCAAGCCTACGTTCGAGTCCTGGCCAGCTATCTACATCTCAGGGCTGCCTCACAGCCTGTCGAAAAGCCAAGGGCAGTGGTCCACGTAAGAAAGCCTAAACGTCTGACCGTCGTCGACCGATACCTTCAGTGGCTTGAGTGGGATGACCGAAACAAAAAGCCGCTTAAGGCGGCTGTCTTGCTGCCGCAGATGTCCAAAATTTTTTCATCAAGGCCCAGCTTGAATTTCAGTACTTTTTGTTCTGCACTAGGAAGGAGCTCCAGCGCGAAACCTGGGCGGGAGTCATCGAGGCATAGCAGATCGTTCCGGTCGATGCGGCCTCAGTTTTAACGATCTGCGATTCGCGACCGAGCTCATAGATTTTATGTTCTTCAGCTTTAGAAAAATACAGTTCGACTTCTTCGTTCAACGCTTGCGCGGCAACCGTCATTTGTTTGCGCAATTTATCGATGCCTTCACCCTTGAGTGCGCTAACAAATACGCGAGGAAAGGCTTTAATCTGAAATTGTCGCTCCAACGGAGCCCTGTCGACTTTGTTGTAAACAAAAATTATTGGCTTCTTCTCCCAACCAAATTCGCGTATCAACTCTTCGACCACTTGAACCTGCTGTTCCATATGCGGGCTTGAAACATCGATCACATGCAAGAGCACTTCGGCCTCGCCGGACTCTTCAAGAGTCGCTTTAAAAGCTTCGATCAGATGCGCGGGTAGTTTGCGGATAAATCCCACGGTGTCAGATACAACGGCATCGCCGACTTCGGGCAAATACACTTTGCGCGTCGTCGGATCGAGTGTGGCAAAGACTTGATCTTTCACCTCCACTTGCGATTTGGTGAGTTGATTGATCAGCGTCGATTTTCCAGAGTTGGTGTAACCGATCAGCGCATAGGTTGGAACGTTCATTTTCTTACGTAGCGAACGATGCTGTTGGCGATGCTTGCGCACACCCTCGAGCTGCTTACGAATTGCTTTTACGCGCTCACGAATGCGGCGACGATCGTTTTCAAGGGCAGTCTCACCAGGGCCTCTGGTTCCGATACCACCACCTTGGCGCGACAGGGAACCCATCCAAGCGCCGACCATGCGTGGGAGTTGATCGAGCATCTGAGCGAGTTCCACCTGCAATTTTCCCTCATGGGTCTTTGCACGTTGAGCGAAAATATCGACAATCACTTGATTGCGATCCAATACTGGAACGCCTAATTCTTTTTGCAAGTTACGACCTTGCACTCCGGTCAATGAATGATCCACGATCACCACCGAAGCGGCGCTCTCTTCAATCATTTCTTTGATCTCTTGAACTTTGCCGGTGCCGGCGAGAGTGGCGGAATTGTACTGCGGTAAAATTTGAACTAGGTTGCCAACGACTTCGCCGCCCCAAGCGACAACAAGGTCTTCAAGTTCAGCTAAACTTTCTTTGATTTCGAGAAACGCATCTGATTTAAGCCCAATACCAAGAACAATTGCGCGTGGTTTGGTTGGCCTATTTTGTATCAGTTCGCGTTCCCCTTCGTGTGTCTCGTATTGAGACCGTTACTCTTTGTAAGCCTGCGCTTCGAGCGCCGTTATTACTATTGTATTCATGATGTCATCCACCGTACAAGTTCTTTGCAAGACATTAGCGGGTTTTTTGACCCCCATTAAGAACGGCCCTAGGACCTCGCCTCCGGCGAGCTGTTGCACCAGTTTATAGGCTATATTGCCAGCGTCCAAAGTCGGGAAAATCAGGACGTTCGCGCCGCCCTTAATATCGCAAAATGGGAATATTCTCTCAACGATACTGGGGTTCACCGCCGTATCGGCCTGCATTTCACCGTCGACAATCAGGTCCGGGTGACGTTCTTTCACCTTACGAGCCGCATCCTGCATCTTGCTGGGGCTGCCAGTGTTGCCAACAAAATTAGTGTAGCTCAGCATTGCAATCTTCGGCGTTAGGCCGAAGTACTTTGCCACTTTGGAGGCATGGACCGCTATGCTCGAAAGTTGGTCCGCCGTCGGATTAATATTCATGGTCGTATCCGCAAAAAACAACATCTTGTCTTTGACCAAAACGATATTCAATCCAGAGGCAATCTTGGACCGACCCGCACCGATGATCTGCAGGATCGGGCGCACACATTCGGCATAGTTCATGGTCGCGCCACTAATCAAGCCATCGGCGTCACCCATTTGCACGGCCATCGCCGAGAAATAGTGATAGTCATACATTAGTCGCTCCGCTTCGGCGCTCATCACACCTTTGCGTTTACGGGATTCATACAAAGCCGAGACATATTTCTTTAAGCGCGGGTCGGTGCGCGGATGAACGATGAGGACATCACTGAGATTATCAAGCTCAAGCTCTTTGATTTTAGCTTTCACGACGTCAATGTCACCGAGCAGTACCGGCCGGCAGATACCCTCACCAATGATCGCATTCAAAGCTTTTAAAATTTTCGTGCTGCGACCTTCGGGGAAATAAATGATCGGAGGCTCCGATTTCGTTTTCAAACAGGTCGCTTTCACGCGATTCATCAGCGTGCGAATAAAACCACGGGTACGGCTTTGCAACATCTCGAGTTGGTGAGTGTACGCGGCTAAATCAGTGATTGGTTTTTGTGCGACTCCGGAATCCATCGCTGCTTTGGCTACCGCAGGTGCAACTTTAAGTAAGACGCGATTGTCGAAAGGTTTTGGAATGATATATTCCGGCCCAAAATGAAAAGCGCGTCCCGAGTAGGCCGCAGAAACGCTATCAGGAACATCTTCGCGTGCGAGCGCGGCCAGTGCGTGGACGGCGGCCAGCTTCATCTCCTCATTGATTTGGGTGGCGCGAGTGTCGAGTGCTCCGCGAAAAATCGATGGAAAACCCAATACATTGTTCACTTGGTTGGGATAATCCGAACGGCCGGTAGCAATGATCACATCGGGTCGTACCTGTTTTGCCAAGGCCGGATCGATTTCGGGATCGGGGTTGGCCATCGCGAAAACAATTGGATTTTTATTCATGCCCTTGAGCATTTCGGGAGTTAGAACATTGGCCACACTTAGGCCAATGAAAACATCGGCCCCATTGAGGGCGTCGGTGAGGGTGCGGGCCTCTGTATCGACCAAAAATTCCTCTTTGTATTTGTTCATACCTTTAGTGCGGCCGCGATAGACCACACCTTGCGAATCGCAGAGCATAATATTTTGTTGCTTCACGCCGAGCGCTTTGAAAATTCGCGCGCAAGAGATGGCCGCGGCGCCTGCGCCGTTGAATACTACTCGCACGTCGCCAGTTTTTCGCTTCGTCACCAAACAGGCGTTGAGTAAAGCCGCCCCTGAAATAATTGCAGTTCCATGTTGGTCGTCGTGAAAGACCGGGATGTTCATTTCTTTCTTCAGAGTCTCTTCGATGATAAAGCATTCCGGCGCCGCGATGTCCTCTAAATTGATTCCACCAAAAGTGGGCTCGAGCGCTTTGACCGCGGCGATAAATTCCGCGGTTCCAGGCGCATTGAGCTCAAGGTCGAAAACGTTGATGCCGGCGAATTGCTTAAATAACACACCTTTTCCCTCCATCACCGGCTTGCCGGCAAGGGGGCCAATGTTGCCAAGTCCCAAAACTGCAGTGCCGTTGGTAATGACGGCGACCAAATTTCCCTTGGTCGTGTAGTCGTAGACTTTTGACGGGTCTTTGGCGATTTCTTTGCACGGAGCCGCGACTCCCGGTGAATAGGCGAGCGAGAGTGAGTGTTCGGTCGAGCATTCCTTACTCGAAATAACCTCGACCTTTCCGGGTTTGCCCTTGGCATGATACTCGAGCGCCTCTTTGTCGATGCTCGCCTGCTTGGCGACCATCTTATCCGCGTTAACTTTTTCAAACGTATCTTGCTTGCTCATTGTGCGCTCCCGGAATAGCAAAAGCTTAGAAAGAGGGCGCTCTAAAGTCAATCGTCGCCCATGATGTAAGTAGTCAAAAAAACAATAGAATTCTAGCCTTGGCCAGGTTCGAGCACGATTGACTTTTTGATGGCCCAGCTGCACTGTGGGAAAGCATTTATACAAGGAGAATTCACCATGGCTTCGGATCGCGACGTCGTGCTTGTTGAGGGAGTTCGAACTCCCTTTGCCAAAGCCGGAACAAAATTGAAAGAGATCCACCCCGCAGAGCTCGGGCGTGTCGCGGTTCATGAATTGATCGAGCGTTCGAATTTAGACGTGAATGTGGTCGACGAAGTGATCATGGGGAACACCGGCAATCCCTCCGACGCCGTAAATATCGCACGCGTGATTGCATTGCGCGCAGGCCTGCCTTTGAAGACACCAGCTGTGAGTGTGCATCGCAATTGTGCGTCGGCGATGGAGAGTATCACCACCGGATATGAACGCATTCGTGCGGGGACCTGTGATGTGGTTGTGGCCGGTGGAGCAGAGACGATGTCGCAGATGCCGCTTTTGATGAGTCGCCCGTTTGAGAAAGTTTTTGAACGTTTGATGGGCGCGCGCAGTACCGCTCAGCAGCTGGGCGCGCTCTTTGGATTGTTGAAGGCCGATCTCAAACAAATTCTTGAGCTCGCCACCACCGCGCCCATGGCGGCAACGGCTTACAAGCCGCGCGTTTCCATCGTCGAGGGTCTCACCGATCCATTTGTTGGAATCAATATGGGACAGACGGCCGAGCTGTTGGCGAAAGAGTGGAATTTGTCGCGCGAAGAGCAAGATGCGTTTGCCTTGGTGAGTCACCAAAAGGCTTCAGCGGCGCAGAAAAATGGTCGGCTGGGTGAAGAGATCACTCCGGTATTTTTGCCTCCCGCATTTAAAGAATTTGTTGCGGAAGACATTGGTCCGCGGGCGGAGCAGTCGATGGAGCAGCTGGCGAAGTTGAAGCCGTTTTTTGATCGCAAGTACGGAACTATCACGGTGGCCAATGCGTGCCCGTTGACGGATGGCGCGGCGGCGGTGCTGTTGATGAGTCGTGGCCGTGCGAAAGAGCTGGGCTACACTCCGATCGCATCGATTCGCAGTTATGCTTTTGCCGGCCTTGAACCCGAACGCATGGGACTTGGTCCGGTGTATGCGACGCCCATCGCGCTGAAACGGGCGGGTTTGCAATTTAAAGATATGGGATTGATTGAACTCAATGAGGCTTTTGCGGCCCAAGTCTTGGCCTGCACCAAAGCTTTTGCCAGTGACAACTTTGCGAAAGAGAAGCTTGGTTTGAGCGGGCGAGTCGGCGAAGTCAATATGGATATTGTGAATGTGAACGGAGGCGCGATTGCGCTCGGCCATCCGGTGGGCGCGACCGGCACGCGTTTGGTGATTACGTTAATGAAGGAAATGAAGAAGCGCGACGTGCAGTTTGGTCTGGCGACGTTGTGTATTGGTGGGGGCCAAGGTGGCTCCGTGATTCTTGAGAGAGAGGCATAATCCGATGAGCATTCAAGAAAGTCTAAAAATCGTACCCAAAGGTGAGATCGCGTTACTCGAGTGGGATTTGGTCGGCGAAAAAGTCAATAAGCTCTCAACGCCGGTGATGCATCGTTTGCGGGAAGTCATTGCGGAGCTGAAGAACTCTTCCTATAAAGCCGTGATTTTGGTTTCGCGTAAGCCAAAGATCTATATCGCTGGCGCCGATATCGAAGAAATCATGAAAATCAACAGCAAGGAAGAGTTCGTTAAAGTCCTAGCGTTGGCACATGAGGTATTTAATTCTCTGGAAGACCTGCCTATACTCACTTTTGCGGCCATAAATGGAGCATGTTTAGGTGGCGGCTGTGAATTGATTTTAACTTGCGATTACCGCATCTGCTCCGATGCGCCGGAAACCAAAATCGGTCTGCCTGAAGTTCAGCTTGGGATTATTCCTGGCTTTGGTGGCTGCATTCGTTTGCCGCGAGTCGTGGGACTGCCCAATAGCTTGACGATGATCCTGCCGGGCAAGCCGGTGGATGGTCGCAAGGCCGAGAAAATGGGACTGGTCGACGCCTGTGTTCCCGCGGCTCAGCTCGAAGCTCGCGCCATCAAGATGGCAAAAGAGAAAATCGCTGAGGGAAAAGGCAAGCGGCGCAAGGTCTATCGCCCAAGTGGATTGACCGACAAACTTTTAAATTCTGTTGGTAAGCCGTTGGTGTTTTTCAATGCCAAAAAAGGTGTGATGAAAGAGACCAAAGGTTTTTATCCGGCTCCGCTCAAAGCTATTGAGGTGATTCACGCGACCTACGGCATGAGTAATCGCGAGCGCGCTTTGGGAATTGAGACCGCCGGATTTGCGGAAGTGGCGACAACCACGGTCTCGAAAAATCTGATTGATTTATTTTTTATGATTGAGGCGGTGAAGAAGCAAACTGGGATTGAAGGCAAAGACGTGAAACCCATGCCAGTCAAGCATATGGCGGTGCTTGGCGCGGGCACAATGGGCGGCGGGATTGCGCAAGTTGCGGCCGACAAAGGGATCGATGTACGGATGAAGGACATCACCAATGAAGCGTTGGCGCTAGGCTTTCGCCACGCCAGCGAGATCTTTGGCAAATATTTGAAGCGCCGTAAGATCACGAAGTACGAGTTGGACGCAAAAATGTCGCGAATCTCAGGCACGCTCGATTACTCGGGTTTCAAGAATATGGACGTCGTGATCGAAGCCATTGTCGAAATCATGGACGTGAAGAAGAAAGTCATCGCGGAGACCGCAAAAAAGTGTCGTGCGAACACGGTGATTGCGACCAACACCTCGTCGTTAAGTGTCACAGAGATGGCCGAGGCTTGCCCGAATCCTGAAAATTTTGTGGGCATGCACTTTTTTAATCCTGTCGACAAAATGCCTTTGGTCGAAGTGATTCGTGGTCCCAAGACAAGTGACGTCGCCACAGCGACCATCTTTGATCTCTCGAAGAAGATGGGAAAAACTCCGGTCGTGGTCAAGGACGGTCCGGGATTTTTGGTCAATCGTTTATTGATGCCCTATATGATCGAGGCCATGTTTATTCTGCAAGACGGGATGTCGATCGACGTCGTGGACCGTTACTTCACTCATAAATTCGGTATGCCCATGGGGCCATTCCGTTTGATGGATGAAGTCGGTCTGGATGTATGCATCAAGGTCGTTAAGATTTTCCATAAATCGCTTGGCGATCGTATTGAAGTGCCGAAGGTGATTGAGCCTCTGTATGAATCCAAGCGCCTGGGCAAAAAGAGTGGCCGCGGATTTTATTTGTATGACGACAAGGGTAAGCAGCTTTCTGTGGATCAAGCGATTTACGCGGAGCTGAAACTCGCATCGCCGACTAATCCGTTGACTGAAAAAGAATGTATTGAGCGCGGCATTTTCACAATGATCAACGAGGCCGCCCTGGCTCTCATCGAGGATCGCATTGTCACCACTCCGGAAGCGGTCGATCTAGCGATGATTATGGGAACCGGCTTTCCGCCGTTTCGTGGTGGGCTGCTGAAGTACGCCGACTCTTTAGGTACGACCTATATTGCACAGGAACTCGAAGTGTATGGCAGTAAATGTGGCGCGCGGTTAAAACCGTCACAGCCGTTGATGAACCTAGCGAAGACTGGTCGTAAGTTTCACTGAGCAAGGAATCAGTTAGCCTTGCTACTCCTCGAGGGCGCTGAGTGAAACTTCGTCGTCTTCGATCTTCTTCAGAGAGACTTTTTGTACGTTCAATTGAGTTTTGCGCTTGTCTTGTAGATTTTGGACGAGCACTTCACGGGCGCGCCAGTATTTGTCGCCTTCTTTTTGATAATTTTTAAATTGTGCGCGTTTTAGGAGCTTCATGGATTTGTCGTAGTAGTCGACGCGCTCTACTTTGTAGTCGGGCTTTGAGATCCAGGTGAGGATTTTTCCGTAAGAAGATTCCGAATCGGGCTTGGCTTTGCTCTCGACCTCGATCATCTTGCCGTCGTCCTTAGTGACTTTGTTGGCAAATTCTTTGTAAGTGGAGATGGCCATATCTTCATAGGCGATTTCAGAATCTAAAAATTTGCCCTTTTTACTTGAGCCAAGGATACGGCGACTTTTTTTGTCCGAAGGTAAATAAAGATATTGTTCCTCTTTGCCCCCGTTGGTGACGGTCAACAGCGAAAGTCCTTTGAGATCCGAAGGTTTTTGTAAGCGCACCAAGGCGCGGGCGCCACCCTCATTTTTACGCAAGATCGTTAACTCGCGTACTTTCTTAGAGCCATCGGACTCTTGGATAATCATGCGGATCGCGACTCGCTCATTTGGAGGCGCGCCACGACTCTCGACATTTTTTAAGATCGAATGGATATCTTCGCCCGAAGCGTAGCTTGAGCGAAACGCCACTAGGCCAAGTACAATCAAGATAACATAGGGAGCGGCTTTCGCAGCCGTTTGCCATTGCAAAGAAAATCGGGGCATGGATGGTCCTTCATTCGTCTCGATCAGCAGCCAGGGATATCTTCGCAAGAGAACAGGTAACCATACCAGATCGCCGAGAAGGCCCGCCCCGATGGACACGAGCATAAATACTCCAAAGAGTTTATTCACTGGGAAGACAGAAAACAAGAAGATCGAGAAACCACCAAACAAAGACAGACTGGAGACTAGACAGGGCATCGTTTCGCTCTTCATAAGCGAATAGATCGGCAGCGTAGTTCGCCGTGCGGTATTTTTAAGCATGTGTTTCAGTCGTTCTAGAACATAAACTGTATTGCAAAACGCTAAACCTAGACTGATCGAGAAGATAATTGCGATTCCCGGTTTAATCGGGACATGAAAGAGAGCCAAGAGTCCGAGCAAGAGGGCCGGAGGTACCAGATTCGGTACAACAGCAACCAATGCCCAACGTAATGAGCGGAATGCCACAGAGAGCAGAAGGACGATCCAAAATAAGGACTCAAAGAATCCCCACATCAGCTCGCTGGCGATATCGTCATTGATGGTGGGAACGACGGCGGCCATGCCTCCCACTTTGATCTGCATCTGAGGAAACTGTGCGCTCAATTGATTCTTCATTTTCTCAATTAAAGCGCGATTTTGATCCGACGGCAGATCGGGTAGGCGAATGGCAATGCGGGTCCACTTTTCGTCGTTGGAAAGAAATTGTTTGATCGGACTCTCGCCGGACATCGCATAGAGAAACTCAAGCTCGGCTATGCTCTCACGCTTACGGGGCAAAAGTTTCTTACCTTTGCCAGTGGCCAAAAAATCGGCCAGGCTAAGAACACTGCCGACATTTTTATCGTGACGCCACTCGACTGCAAGTTTCTTGAGCTTTTCGATGTTGGCAGGTTTTTTCCACGAATCGGGTAGGACTTTGTTACCGATAACGAAATCTAACGTTGCCACTCCGCCCAGTTTTCGACTGATCAGTTCGGTGGAAATACGTGTGCTATGGTGAGCGGGCAGATCTTCAAAGAGCCGCGCGGTCCAGCTCAGGTTGGTTCCAATCAATAGCGCCACGATCGCAAGAGCACCAACGCTGGGAGTGATCCAGCGTGCGTTGTGCACCAGAAAATAAGAAAACCTTTTCGCGTCGGTCAAAAACTGCCGCGGCATCGGCCACTTTACCCAGATATAAAGAGACGGCAAAAGGACCAGAGTGGTGATCGCTGCGATCAAGACTCCCGCAGCAACGACTTTGCCGTAGTCTTGAATCAGCGGAACCTTCGACGACATCAAGGTCGCAAAGCCAACGCTTGTGGTGAGTGCCGTGAGAGCGTGAGGGAGGGACAGTTCGCGCATCAGATCTTTTAGAAATTTTAGGCGCGCATTGAAATCTAGATGCGCGGCCTCACCCATTCGCACCAAAGTGTGCGTCGCAATCCCGAGCGCGGTAATGGTGACGATGATCGGAAGAGTTGAAGACAGAATATTAAAGTTGAGATGCATAATGCCCATAAAGCCAAGGGCGAGAGTATTGGCGATTACTAAAATAAAAAGCATCTGTGGCAAAACGCCAAAGCCGTGGAACATAATTTTTACGACCACGATCGCGCACAAAAGGGACAGCAATATGAAGACTAGAATTTCATGCGAGAGCAGATCGACAAACTGAGTGCGAATGGCGGCGGGGCCTCCGATTTGAACATTTGCGTCGGGGATCATTTTGCGCGAAATACTCTGCAGAGAGTGCATCAGCGATTTGTTCTGCTCTTGGGTCAATACATCGGGCATTACAAAAACTGCGGTATGAAGTCCGTCCTTAGATATAAGGTTGGGGGCATAAAGCGGATCCTGCAAAATCTCGCTCACCTCAAAGCCGTGCTTGCGCAATTCATTGAGGTTGCTCACCAAGAGCTCGTTCTTCTGTTCGAACGCGGATTGAATATTGCCTAAACTGATTACGTTTTTGACAGTCTTAAGAGTGCCGAGCTGTATCGTAAGCTTCTGTAGTTTCTCAAGATAGGATTTATCGTACCAGTGAACTTTTGCTCCTTTATTTAGTGAGAGCAAAACGATGTGCGGAGTATTTGCCGAAATCTGAAAAACTTTTTTACTTTCTATGTCCCAAGTCAAAAGTGGATGTTTTTTTGGCAAGAACTGGGACACCGAGTAGCTGGTAGGAACCTTCAACGCAAAATATGTCCCGACAATGCTCAGCAAAGTGAACAACCAAAGTGCACTCATCGAAAAGATTTTGATTTTCGTCGAACTCTTTCGCATTTTTTTTCGTCTCTCTATTTGAGAAGGTACCTAGCTTAACGGCCAGTTGACTGCCATACTTAAGGCCAGGTCTGAAAGAAAACAGCGAAGGAAATTTATGCACATCGTCTTGCGAACATCACTGATTTGGCTGGCTGTAGTTTCGACCTTTGCATTTTCGCAAAGCAGTTTTGCGACGGATGCTCATCTGCGCATTGATGGCGACTTAATGATTCATCCGGATCAGATGGCTAACTTTTTTGAAATTGGCGCCCGCAAAATTCACAGCAGCCCAAGTTGGGATTGGCCGAGTCTGCAATTCACCAAACCATATAAGACGGCATGGACCAACGTAAAAGCAAAAGGGCCATTCAACATTCAATTTGATACGACTCATCTGAACGCGCAGGAATTTTCATTTGAATTGACGTGGGCGGATCCAGAGGTCGAAGTCGGCACCTTTGAAATCCATGACACCATCGTGCGTGAGAGCGGTGGCAATAAATTTGTGATTCACTTAGATGGTCAATGTTCCAATATGACTGTGCGTATTGCGGGCGGCGCATGGAAAGTGCGCGGTCGGATGAGATGGGACTACGCCTCGGGTCAATTCAAAGTAGCTTGGCAAGAGTTTGATATGCAAGCGAACACCGCGGCCGGTACCGGCATTGACTCGGGCGACTGCGTTGGGCAAAGCGATATGATCAAAGCCTTGCGTGAAGCTGCAGTCTCGATCACCCACGATCAAACTTGGCTGAGTGATATTGTTAAGCTAGGCGTTCAAGACTGGGCGCAGACCACAATGGATACATTGCAGGCCGAAGTTCTTATGCCTCGTCAAATTCAAGTGAAGGACAATATCGCAGTGGGTTGGGAACCTTCGCAGTTGAGTGTATTGAGTGGAGGATTGATCCGTGTCGCAGGTCAGTTCGTTATGTCGAAGCCCGGATCAGCGGCGGGTGCAGAGCTTGTTGCGCGCGACTACGATCCATCGGCTATTCTCGGGCAAGTGAAAGAGTCTGGCTTTATCATGCCGACGACTTCTCTGCAAAAAATAACCGGCTATATGTTTTCAAACCGCGAGTTGCAGTATCGAATCAAATCCGATGAGATCCCGTCATTTGTCGGTCTAATGAAGAGTCGTTTTATTCAGTTCTTTATTTGGCCGGATCTGATGCAGTTTGCAAAGAAGACAGTATTTTATTTTGATCTCACCACAGGTCAGTCTCCGCAGTTCAGCAATGGTCAAATGGTGGATTCAGGTGGAAGTCGCTATGAGGTTAGCACGGCGATGATCGTACATCAGTGGGCGCCCGGCAACGGCGTTTATGTTCCCTACATAGACTTTAGATCGGTGATGAATGGGCAAGTCGTCGCGAAAATCAGCGACGAAACTCTGAGCATTCAAATGAACTTCAGCAAACTCAAAGTCGATAGTAAATTCCGCAGTGAATTTGACAGTGTTCGAGGGGTGAATAAGAGAATTGCGACCTCGTTCCTCGGTTCACGGGTCGCAGACTATCTCAATCAAAATCGTTTTACAATTCCGGTCCCGAGCTGGGATCTGGGTCAGGGACTTTCGCTCGGCCTGCGCGATCTACAAGCTTGGAAAGATTCGTTTCGTATTCCTCTGGATTTCAAGGCCGTGGCTCCTCAAAAATAGTATGTCATTTCAAAGGTCGCGTGATCGTTGTGATCGAACGTTTTGATCAGTCCCTCGCGTTGCGCAGAGAAATCGCGCCACGCCAGTCCCCAACGCATACTCTCGGAAAGTTTGCGATCGAATCCCGCCATCCAAAACAGACCTTGCGTCTGTGTTTCATAAAGAGCGGAGAAAAGAATCGTCAGGGTTTCGGAATAAGCCCAGCGCCCACCGGCGATCGCGGTGCGATCAAAGAGGCGATACGCGGAAGAGACAAAATTGTCCGGAGCTTGCGGATTGCGCGTGTAATAGTATTGTCCGAGCAAGGTCAACGTGCTGCTGCCCATATCGATGTTTGTCTCGGCACCCAAGACGCTCGCCCAGCTCCAGGGTTGCAAAAGGGGATCGTCCGAGATCGTATGTTGATATGCGGTTTCGCCGCGATAAATCCATTTTTCACGCGCCCACACAAAACCCATCCCCGTCGTGCGCACGCGGTACACAACCGGCGCGATATGCAGAGGAGAGCGCGCCGTTAGAAAATCCAGGTCGACCGTGGCGCGCGCCTTAGGGTTAGGCGCGGCTCCTTCAAAGTGAGTGATTTGCACGTCGAAACTTCCCATATGCGACGCGAGCTTAGCGCCGAAATTATTATTCAGGGCGTGGTCCAAGACCTCTTGCTTGTCATATTTGTATTCCATAAATTTTGGGATGACGATGCGGCCTTGAGCAGTTTGTGCATTCAATAAAAACTGCCTGGGTAGCCAGCGCGAATCCGTCGATGGCAAGACTGGCGCGCGTTGAATCGGGATGTAAATTAAATTTATGTTTAAAGCCTCTTGCCCATAAATCTGCTCGAACATCGGGGCGCCTTGTTTCAGCGTACGTAGAGGATGAAAGAGCACCAAAGTATTGACTGTGTCCGAAGGGCTCGAGACATCCACGACCGCCCAATTCACGGTGTTCATACCCAGTCGCCATTTGGCCGCAGCGCCGGCCTTGGCCTCGATAAAAGCCTCTTGCACATCACCATAGAAATTCTCAGGCGCATATTTTGAGCTGGGATTGCTTAAGCCATAGAGTTTCCACTGCGCGCGCCAGGCTTTATTGAACTTCTGTTTTTGCGTGAGTTCTAAACTCAAATAGGGAATCAAATCCTGTGTCGGTTCGTCCAGCGTATAAGGATAGTCGTCGGCGGAAACTTTGAGTTGACCCGCCACCCCTGCAGCCATAGCCAGCGGTGAAACAAAGGTGCAAAGAAGTAAGGAGAAGAACTTAAAAAATTGACTCATGTGTTGCTGGCGAAAAGATGTCTCATTTTGAGACGAGCGTCAACGGGCCAGTCAGCTGTGGACGGGAATTGTCAGTCTGCTCCACGCCCCTCAAATCAGGGGTCCTAAACCCATTCAGATCGAGTTTAGACCTGTCCGATTTGGCACTCCACTTGCGTTTACTTACATTTGAACGAGGAGGAGCTTATGGCTTCACGCAAACTTTGGATGGTCTTAATTCTTATAACGGCAGTGACTGTGGCCTGTCAGCCTCCGCGAAAAAAGGGCACTCCGATCAATCGCGGTCGCGGTCGGATTTCCAGCGGCAATTTGAGCGCGCCCGGTGCGACCGGCAACGCAGGAACCGTGGACTCGGGTAAACTTTGGGGTGAGGTCACTTCAAATAGTGGTGATACCGCCTTCCGCCAAGAGCTTTACTATTTAACTCTGCCGTCCTTGAAGGATCTGGGCGCTGAAGATCAGTTGGGCTATGTCAGTTCACAATCGAATCAATCCACCGGCGTACGTTTTTTCGGTAACGCGGTGACTACGGGTGGTTCTGGAACGACTCGCCAATTCGCTCCGGATTCAATGAAAATCCATGTTGAGGTTTACGATGATTTGACGGGCCAACAACGCTCAGATGGCAGCACGCGTGCACCGGTAGTGATCGAGATCTCCTCTGCTCACACCGATACATTTGTTTCCGCGAGCGGAACTTTGATTGGCGCACAAGTGAATCTATATTGGGAAGATACTTACGGAAGTATTCAAATGCAGGGAACAATCAATGGTTCGACGTTCTCCGGCACGATGAAATATTCTGACAATTCGTCGGGTGTTTCTGGTCACGTTTTAGGTAATTTTTCGGTGCCTACGTGCGGATTCTTTCAGTGTAACTAAAAAAAGGGCGTAGATTCAACGCCCTTTTACTTATTGCCAACCAAATCGATTCATCGCTAACGTCGAGATATGAAGCTCAATCTCGAGTTCGATCCTGAAGTCTTTCAATCTTTGATCGGTGGCCGTGCGGTCGTCGAAACGCCACGCCTCAGCCTGAAGTCAAAAGAAGAGGCTCACGCTTATTTAAAAGCCTATGGCTACGACATGGATGTGGAGTCCGACAAAGAGAAACTGTCGATGATTCACGCACGTGCCGTGATTTATATTCGCACTCAGCTGTTGACCGAGGGCGAAAATCTCCCCGAAGAGATCTCCGATCCAAAAGCACTGGCGGACATTGCGGATCTATTGCTCTTGGCTAGCATTCGCGATTCTTCGACGCAGAGTTTGCATAAATGGGCCTGTGCGTTGCTGCGGGTGATGCATGTTATTTCTCAGCTCCATAACGATTTGTTCAATTATTTTTCTCTCGAGATTCAAGAGGAGATTTTTCGCTCCTACCGTCAGTTCGTACACAAAGACAGCGTTGGCGGAATCCGTTTAGTGGGCGGAGCTGAATCGGATACTATCGCGCTACAGAAATTCGATATTAAGCCATTTAAAGATTCAGACTCCGCAATCACCAAACTTTTGGCGAAGCCCGATGAAGTCGCTTTCGGTCTGCTCGATAAAATTGGCGTGCGCTTTGTCACTGCAAATCTTTTCGATGCCTTTCGCGTGATGCGTTTTTTGGTGGGCAATCACGTGGTCAGTCCGGCCAATGTGATTCCCAACCAGTCCAACAACACACTTTATCCGGTCAATTTATTTTTGGACGTGATGGAAGGCCTACCGAAACTGGCCGATATGGAAATCGGCGAGCTCGACGAACTATTGAGAGAGCGTTTGGCAAAGAACAACGCGAATGCGAAGTTTCTAGAAAAGCATAATATGTTTACTAGCCGCGATTACCGCTTTATTAAATTTATCACGCGGCAATTGGTAAGAGTCACTCATCCAGAAACACAGAAGTCGTTTAGCTTTTTTTATCCCTATGAAGTTCAAATTCTAGACTACGAACACTACCTACTTTCGCTGACTGGCCCAGCCTCGCATGATGAATACAAAGCGAGGCAACGGAAGCGGGCGCGAGATCGTGTATTCGCGGAAATACCGATTTAAGTGGGTCCTGGCGATGGGCTAGTCCGAATGCGACGCATTATTGCGTCTTGCTTGGTGCCCTGCGTGGCCTGAGCTAACATCATAGTAATGGTTCGAATTTTCAAAATTCTATTTCCTATTCTTAGCCTAATCTTTATGAGTGCGGCGGCTCGGTCGGCGGTCCTTCGTGAGGATATCGGCGAGCTCAAAATTCATGATTTATTGTTGCGGCCGACGTTTATGTTGCGCGAGCCGACGCAGGGGAATTTTTCGATTGGTGAGAGTTCGTTTGCGCTGCGCTGGGAGCTTGAAGAGAAATTTGCCGGTGTGATTCGTATCGGCTCGCGCGCTTTGCTCAATCCGTCCGCGCGGTATTCGGCCGTGGTGAATGACGACGTAATGTTGGTAGAGGCCTTTGCCGAGTACAACGATGTCTACGGTCGTTTTCGCATGGGACGCCTGCCGGTGGAGTTTGGGTACGAGGGGCGACAGGGGGAACGCTACTTGATTTTTCCGCGCAGTTTGCTGTTTCAAAAGCGCGCGATGATGCTTCGAGATGTGGGTTTCTCCTATGATATTTCGCAAAACAATTGGTACACGGGCTTTGTTGTCACTAACGGCGAGAGCGACAGCGATGTCGACGGCCGCACTTGGTACACCGCGCGCTGGGGCTACAAAGTCGATCGCTTTGAGGTCGGCCTCGCGGGACAAACCGGCTCGACAAAACCCATTGCGACCAATCTGAGTGCGGACACTCTGGCTGGCGTGGACGTGAATCGCGACGAGAAATGGCGGCTGGGCGGAATCTACGCCAACGTTAATCAAAAGCGTTGGGATTGGGTTTTTGAATTCTACTCGGGCGAGCTCGAGCAGGATAAGCAGGTCAATCGCTACATGACCGGGCATACTGATTTCAGTTACGAATGGTCGCGTCGCTTTTCAACCCACGTGCGTTATGACATGTTTGACCCGAACCTGAAAATCGATGGGGATTTGGAGCGCCAAATCGGCTTGGCGCTGATGCTTTCCAACCAAACGCACTCCTCCAACGTGATTTTAGTGGGCACCAAGGTCCTAGAGGCCACTCACCAGGTGCCCAACGACGAAATTCGCCTGATCTGGAGTCTGTCTCCGAGCGGTGTCGTTCGCTTTTGACCGCGTGGGACTCACCCGCTATAACATCCTGAGGTTTTAAATTTCATTTTAGGAGTTGTGATGCTTCCACAGCGAGTAGGTATCTTGGGTGCAGGTCAAATGGGTAACGGCATTGCGCAGGTGGTGGCGGCGCAGGGGATTGCGGTGCGCATGATCGATGTGGTCCAAGCGGCGCTCGATAAGGGCGTGGCGACCATCACCTCGAGCTGTGATCGCTTGATTAAAAAAGAAGCGATGACGGAAGCACAGAAGAAAGCATTGCTCGGGTTGATTTCGACTTCTACGTCGCTGCAAGATTTCAGGGACTGCGATTTTGTGGTTGAGGCCATCGCCGAAAATATCGATTTGAAATTGAAAGTTTTTAAAGAACTCGATCAAATTTGCCCACCCAAAACGATTTTATGCTCCAACACTTCGAGTATCTCGATTACCAAAATTGCAGCCGCGACAAGGCGTCCAGATAAAGTGGCAGGTATGCATTTTATGAATCCGGTTCCGCTGATGAAATTGGTCGAGGGCATTCGTGGACTGCAAACTTCTGACGACACGTTCACCCAGGTGGGCGCGTTCGCTGAAAAACTTGGCAAAACATTTGTCGAAGTCAAAGACATGCCTGGTTTTGCAGTCAATCGCATCTTAATGCCGATGATCAACGAGGCCGTTTACACTCTACATGAAGGCATCGCCAGCGTAGAGGACATTGACCAAGCGATGAAGCTCGGCACCAATCAGCCGATGGGCCCATTAACACTCGCGGATTTTATTGGTCTCGACACGTGCCTCGCGATCATGAATGTGCTGCATGACGGTTTGGGGGATACCAAATACCGCCCCTGTCCCTTGCTCGTAAAATATGTTGAGGCAGGATGGTTGGGACGCAAAACTGGTCGCGGCTTTTATACTTACGAAGGTAAATAAAAATGATGGATTTAAAAACGATTCGCTTTCAAATCGTGACCTCGAGTGCTGGGCATAAGATCGGCGTCATCAAAATTTCGCGGCCGGAGGTGATGAACGCGTTGAACAAACAAGTTATCAATGATTTGAAACTCTTGGTTCACGAGCTAGAGAGTAAAAATGAACTGCGCGCCGCGATTTTGACTGGCGACGGCGAAAAAGCATTCGTAGCTGGTGCTGATATCAAAGAGATGGAGCATCTGACTTCTTCCCAAGCTCGCGAATTGTCGGTGAGTGGCCAGGCCCTGTTGCAGAAAATTGAGGACCTGCGCTTTCCTTTTGTGGCGGCGCTCAATGGCTTTGCACTTGGTGGTGGTTTGGAATTGGCTTTAGCTTGCGATTTCATCGTGGCTTCGAATAAATGCAAATGGGGCTTGCCCGAAGTGAGCCTTGGTTTGATCCCTGGCTACGGCGGCACACAGCGCTTGAGTCGCAATTTGGGTCGGGCACTCGCGCGCCGTGTGGCGATGAGTGGCGAGATGTTCACCGCTCAGCAGGGTTACGAATGGGGACTCTTCGCGCAAGTCTGTGAGTCTTCGGAGCTAGCCGGCGTCGCGATGAGAATTGCGGAAACTTTGGCGGCGCGTGCGCCTTTGGCCACCGCCTGGGTCAAAGAGGCCATCAATCACGGCAGTGATCGTTCGCAAGCTGAGGGATTGAAACTCGAGGCCGATCTGTTTGCCCGCACTTTTGAAACCAAAGATCACGTCGAGGGCATTTTGGCGTTTGTCGAAAAACGTGCGCCCGACTTTCAAGGACATTGATGAAGACCGAAACGCCGCGGCTCAGTTTAAAAAATCCGGTGCGCGTGGTGACCGCGGCCTCACTCTTTGACGGCCATGATGCCGCCATCAACGTCATCCGTCGAGTTCTGCAAGATCAAGGTGCCGAGGTCATTCACTTAGGCCATAACCGCTCGGTCATGGAAGTCGCCGAGGCCGTTTTGCAAGAGGGCGCGCAAGGCGTTTGCGTTAGCTCCTATCAAGGTGGGCACATTGAGTACTTCAAATATCTAAAAGATCTCTTGCATGAAGCTGGCGCGGGTTACGTCAAGATTTTTGGCGGCGGCGGCGGGGTCATCGTACACGAGGAAAAGCGCGAACTCGAAGAGTATGGCATCACGCAAATCTTTCATCCCGACGACGGCCGTCGCATGGGTCTTGAAGGTATGATTCAAATGATTTTGCGCGAGTGTGATTTCGACTTAAGTGAAGTCTCACGAAAATCCGAATTCGGCTCGAAGAGCGCAGCTTTTGGCAAAGGTCCCATTCCTCAAACCGCTTTGGGCGTCGCTCTCTCGGCGATTGAAAACGAAAAAGATTTTAAAAATCTATTGCCGGACTTGAAAAGTTTCGAGCGCAAGGGCGGGGCACCTTTGGTGCTAGGAATCACGGGGACCGGCGGCGCCGGCAAATCTTCATTGATCGATGAATTGTTGGTTCGCTTTATGAATACCTTTCCCGACAGCCGCATTGGTGTGGTCTGCGTGGATCCCTCGAAGCGCAAGACGGGCGGAGCGCTCTTGGGTGACCGTATTCGTATGAACACGTTGACTCGACGTGGAACCTTTATGCGCTCAATTGCTTCGCGCGGGTCGGGCAGTGAGATCGCCGCTTGTTTGCCGAAGGTTTTGGAATTTCTAAAAGGTTACGATTTTGATTTACTGATCGCTGAAAGCTCGGGGATTGGTCAAGCGAGTTCGAAGATTCTCGAAGTCAGCGATTTAAGTCTCTATGTGATGACTTCCGAATTCGGCGCGCAAAGCCAACTCGAGAAAATTGATATGATCGATTACGCCGATTTGATCTCAATCAACAAGGCCGATCGGCGCGGCGCGCTCGATGCCCATCGTGATGTGCAAAAACAATTTCGTCGGGCGCGTAAGATTTTTGATCACAGCGTTCCCGTTCCGGTGTTTTTGACCCAGGCTTCGAATTTTAACGACAAGGGAGTGAATCAACTCTTTGTCGCCTTGACCGAGACCTTGAAAGCCAAAGGCAGTTCGCGTTTTACGTTGAAAGCCGATGCATTGGTGGCGACCTCGGGGAGCGAAAAGCAATCCGTCGTCCCGGCCGAGCGTCAGAATTATTTGGCTGAGATTGTGTCTTCGATACGCCAATATAAAAAAGATGTGCACGAAAAGTCCGAAATCGCCTCGCAACTCGGGGCTTTAGAAAAAATTCAAGCCGCGTTTCCAAAACCACCGGCAGAATTGGACGCGAAGAAAATGGAATGGCGCGGAAAATTCAGTGACGAGGAATGGGCGGAACTCACGGGCTTTGAAGCCTTGCAAAAATCCTATTCGGGAGCTGAATTCACTTATGAAGTTCGAGGCCGTGCTGTTAAGCAAGCGCTGACCACTAAAAGTCTATGTGGGCTAGAAATTCCTCGCGTTGTCCTGCCCAGTTACACCGATTGGGGAGATCGCTGGCGCTATCTAAAACTTGAGAACGTGCCAGGAAGTTTTCCCTACACCGCAGGCGTTTTCCCTCTCAAGCGCATCGGCGAAGATCCAGGGCGACAGTTTGCGGGTGAAGGCACTCCTGAGCGCACCAATCGGCGTTTTCATTATTTGAGCAAAGGCCAACCGGCGAAACGCCTCTCGACTGCATTTGATAGCGTGACACTTTACGGAGAAGATCCCGATCTGCGCCCAGATATTTATGGTAAAGTCGGTGAGAGTGGAGTGAGCATCGCCAGTCTTGACGATATGAAGAAACTCTACGCGGGTTTCGATTTGCTCGATCCCACGACGAGTGTTTCGATGACCATCAATGGTCCAGCCCCAATGATCTTAGCGTTTTTTATGAACACGGCGATCGATCAACAGCTCGGCAAAAAAGAAATCGAACTCGGCCGCAAACTTTCGGAGGCGGAACGCATTGAGGTCACGCGCGAAACTCTCTCCAATGTACGTGGGACAGTTCAGGCCGATATTCTCAAAGAGGATCAGGGCCAGAACACATGTATCTTCTCGATCGATTTTGCACTCAAGATGATGGCTGATATTCAAGAGTATTTTGTGAAAAACAATGTTCGCAATTTCTACTCGGTCAGCATCAGCGGGTATCATATTGCCGAGGCCGGCGCGAATCCCATCACCCAACTCGCTCTGACTCTGTCCAACGCGTTCACCTACATCGAGTACTACGCGTCGCGCGGCTTGAAGATCGACGAATTTGCGCCGAACTTGTCATTTTTCTTTAGCAACGGACTGGATCCCGAGTACACCGTGATCGGTCGCGTGGCGCGCCGAATATGGGCGATCGCTCTGCGCGACAAGTACCGCGCCAATGATCGTTCACAGAAATTAAAATATCATATTCAAACTTCTGGCCGCTCTCTGCACGCGCAGGAAATCGCGTTCAACGACGTGCGCACAACATTGCAAGCGTTGATCGCGATCTCCGATCAATGCAATAGTTTGCACACCAACGCCTATGACGAAGCGATCACCACTCCTACCGAAGAGAGTGTTCGTCGTGCACAAGCCATCCAGCTCATCATCAACAAAGAATTCGGCTTGGCTAAAAACGAAAATCCATTGCAAGGCAGTTTCTTTAACGATTGGCTCACAGAATCGGTCGAAGAGGCGGTTCTTGAAGAATTCCTCCGCATCAACGAACGCGGAGGCGTCCTCGGCGCCATGGAAACTCAGTACCAACGCAGCCGCATTCAAGAAGAGTCCCATTACTACGAAATGTTAAAACATAGCGGCGAGCTACCGATCGTCGGTGTCAACACCTTCGTCGATCCCAAAACTCTCGCGACCGATTATATCCCCGCAAAAATCGAAATGGCTCGCGCCACCGCTGCCGAGAAAAAACAACAGCTCGACAACGTCCACTCCTATCAGGCGAATCACAGCGCTGACGTCGCGCGCGAGCTAACCGCACTTAAACAAGCCGCCGCCCGCGGAGAAAACGTCTTCGCCGCATTGATGAGCGCGGCAAAAGTCTGCTCCCTCGGCCAAATGACCACAGCCCTCTACGAAGTCGGCGGAAAATACCGCCGAAATATTTAAAGTTAAGGTAAGCCGTACCGTTTTCGGGTTATTGCGCGTCACATGCTTCCGCAATTCGACATGGGGCACCCTCGCGGGGGTGCACTGAAATGAGTATTTTGAGGGTCGTGAACATTGAGGTCGATTTAGGAGCAATCACATTCGCAGGCGATGCTAAAATACTCATTTCAGTGCACTCGCGAAAGGGGGGGGCACTCCCTCAACAGTGGCCGCCCTCTAGACGGTAGCCGCGACTTCGACCCTGGATTTTTCGTTCGCGAGTTGCAAGAGAATTTTAGTTAAGCGCGAATCACCGCTCTCCGCGAGCTTCAGCAATTCTTCGACCTGATTCAAAATGGTCGAGTGTGCAACGCGCTCTTGATCAATTCCCAGATCGCCGCGTGGGACTGTGAGAATATCTGCGTGACGCGTGGTGAGCTCTTCGCCGGTCAAATATAATTCCTCATACATTTTCTCGCCCGGGCGCACGCCGGTGAAGACGATGCCGACGTCCGCTTCACTCTTGCCCATCAACGCCATCAAACTTTTTGCCAGATCTAAAATGCGAATGGGATCGCCCATTTTTAAAACATTAATATCGCCGGGTTCAGAAAGTGTCGCGGACATCAGCACTAGGCCGACGGCTTCGGGGATAAGCATAAAATACCGATTCATATCGGGATGAGTGAGAGTTACCGGACCGCCGTCCTCAATCTGCTTGCGCAACAACGGAATCAAGCTGCCCGAACTGCCCAGCACATTGCCAAAGCGCACAGAGGAATACGGTTTTTGAGAGCGAAAACCAGCTAAACTCGTCAGGATCTCACAAACTCGTTTGGTCGCACCCATCGCGCCGACGGGACTAACGGCTTTGTCCGTCGACACCATCACAAAACGTTCGATCTTAAATTCTTCGCAAAGCTGCAAGAGATTCCAAGTGCCCAAAACATTATTTAGCACCGCCGCGGCAGGATTGGCCTCGACGAGATGCACATGTTTGTAAGCCGCCGCGTGAAAAACCAAGTTTGGTTTGTAGGTTTGAAAAGCATGGCGAAGTGTCGTTTTATCCTTGATGTCGAGAAGCAGCGGCACGACATTGGCAAAATCCTGCGCCGACGGTCGAAGCTCGCGATCGATCTCGTACAAATTAAATTCAGAATGATCGAGTAACAAAAGTTTAGCTGGAGAAAAACGCGCAATTTGGCGCGCGAGTTCAGAGCCGATGCTGCCTCCGGCTCCTGTCACCAAAACGACTTGGTCCTCGAGCAAAGTCTTTAGCGTCGGCAGATCCACCTCCGAACTCGGGCGACTCAATAAGTCTTTTAGTTCCACTTGGCGAAAAATCGCCTCATTGCGACTTAAAATTTGCTGGGCATCAAAATGCGAGATGCGCTGAATGCGCACGCCCAATTTCTGTCCCAATAAAACCAACTCGCGCATCAGCTCCGTCGGTGGATGCGTGATGGCGACCACCAAATCAGTGCAGCCTGACTTTTCCAAAACCGTTTCCATATCGTCATGGTATCCGAGCACCGGCAGGCCTTGAATGCGACGGTCGCGTTTTTGCGGGTCATCGTCGATGAAACCGAGCAATTCCATATTGCGATTGGGATCGTTGAGCAGCCGTTGCGCCAGCAATCGCCCATTTTGACCGGCGCCGTAAATAATCATTTTGCCCAGCGAAACTAAAGTTCTATTCGGCTGCATTTGCCGTTCGAATAAGCGCCGGCGCAACAGACGTAAGCCCATGAGCAGCGCTGGACAGATAAACGCATCAATCACAAAAAATGAGCGGGGTAGAAATCCAAAGTCGGTAAACAGATAGGTTAGAGTCACGAACAGCGGGAGCGAGGCAAAAACCGCCACCACCAAACGAGTCGCGTCGTAGGTCGAAATGTAGCGCCACAAGCTCTGATAAATACCAAAACCCAAGAACGTTGTTAAGCGAATGACCAAAAAACCAAGAGCGAGACGGTTCAAAACGGCTAGGTGGTCGTCGAGACGTGCCTCGCCCAGGCGCAGCCACAGACTGAAATAGAGCGAAAAAAGAATCAAAACCGAATCGGCGGCCAAATGGCGGAAGCTAAAATGGCGAGGCGAAAAGCGCTTGAGGATGGCGTGCATAGATTTAGAGTTTATCGGCCTTCTCCAGAGCTCCGTCAAACCTAGTTATGCGTCGCGTTATCGGAGGGGTCATTGCGTGCCGCCCGAGAGGGAATTTGGTACCAATAATCACTTAGCAAGAATGAAGAATCGTGAATGTAAGGATGTGGGTCCATGACTGGTGCGCAAGATAAGCAGCTCAAGTTTGCTTTGATCGGATGTGGGCGGATTGCGCCCAAGCATGTCGAAGCCTTGACCAGTGGCGCGGTTCCCGGCGCAAAATTGGTGGCGGTTTGCGATGAGCTCCTGCCGCGCGCGAAAGTGATCGCCGATAAAACTGGCGTTCCCGCATTTCAAGATCGAATGGCGATGCTCGAAAAGATTGGCTCCGAAATCGACGTCGTGAGTATTTTAACTCCCTCAGGTCTGCACGCTCAGCATGCGATAGATGTGGCGAAGTTTGGCAAACACGTTGTTGTTGAAAAACCCATGGCCCTGACTCTGCAAGATGCCGACAATATGATCGCGGCTTGCGATGCGGCGGGCGTGCGACTTTTTGTGGTTAAACAAAATCGCTACAACCATCCGGTAAAAAAGCTGCGTCAGGCGATGGAGCGAGGTCGTTTTGGCAAACTGGTGCTCGGAACTGTCCGCGTGCGCTGGTGTCGCACGCAAAAATATTACGATCAAGATGCTTGGCGTGGCACCTGGGCCTATGACGGTGGAGTGTTTGCCAATCAGGCGTCCCATCATGTCGACCTTCTGCAGTGGATGATGGGTGAAGTGGAATCTGTGATTGCGAAAACTTCGACGGCCTTGGTGAATATTGAAACTGAAGATACGGGCGTGGTAATTCTACGTTTTAAAAGCGGAGCGCTGGGAGTGATCGAGGCGACGACCGCCACTCGCCCCAAAGATCTAGAGGGTTCACTCTCGATCCTTGGTGAGAAAGGCTCGGTTGAAATCTCGGGCTTCGCAGTGAATGAAATGAAAGTTTGGAATTTCACCGAACCATTGCCTGATGACGCCGACGTTTTAAAAAAATACAGCGTCACTCCACCCAATGTTTACGGCTTTGGTCACACGGAATATTTAAACAAAGTGGTCGAGAGCATTCGCGAGGGACGCTCGGCGCTGGTCGGCGGACTCGAGGGGCGAAAGTCTCTTGAGCTGATTTCGGCAATTTACGAATCGGTCGAGACCGGCAAAGAAGTTTTCTTGCGCTTCGTGCCGAAAAAATGTCGCCTAGGTCAAATCAAAGAAATCAACGCTTGAAGAGGAATGAGTGATGGAAAAAATCCCATTCATGGACCTTGAAGCGCAGATTAAAAGTCTTGAGCCTGAGTTGCGCAAGTGTATGGACGAGATCCTCACCTCACGCGCTTTCATCCAAGGTCCGGCCGTTGAGCGTTTCAGTAAGAATTTTTTAAAAGTCCACGGTGGGAATTTCGGCGTCGGCTGTTCGAATGGGACAACCGCGATAGCGGTCGCGTTGCGCGCGCTAGATGTTGGACCTGGCGATGAAGTCCTGATTCCCAATCATACATTTATCGCGACGGCTGAGGCGGTCGTTGAAGTCGGTGCTCGCCCCGTACTTTTAGAAATCGATGAGGAGTATCGTCAAATCGATCTGGCCCTCGCCGCGCGAAAAATTACGGCAAAGACAAAGGCGATCATTCCGGTTCACCTCTATGGGTTTTGCGAACCGATGGATCAAGTGATGCAGTTTGCACGTTTGCACAAGCTGCGCGTTGTGGAGGATTGTGCGCAAGCCGTTTGCGCAAAATGGAACGGGCAACCCGTGGGAACGTTCGGCGATTTGGCGACATTCAGTTTTTATCCGGGTAAGAATCTCGGAGCCTTTGGTGATGCCGGATATATTTTATCGCAAGATGCTAAGCTCTTCGACTTTGCCAAGCGCTACATTGATCATGGTCGCAAAGATAAATACTTACATGAATTCTTTGGAACCAATGCGCGCATGGACGGTTTACAAGGCGCAGTTCTAGATGTGAAGTTGACGAAGTTGGTGGAGTGGAGCGCGCGTAGGCGGGAGCTAGCCAAAGCCTATGACGAGCGACTCGCACTAAGAGGTTTTCGCGTGCTCAAAGCTCGCGCGGGCTCGACCTCGGTGTATCATCTCTACGTTGTTGAAACAGAAAATCGCCAAGAGGTGATGGACCACTTTAAAAAAGTCGGCATTGGTTGCGGCGTACACTATCCGGTCCCGCTCAACTGCCAGCCCGCGTTCACAAGTCTTGGCTACGGCAGAGGACAGTATCCGGTCAGCGAGAAAATGGCCGAGCGAATTCTCAGCTTGCCTTTCTTTCCAGAGATGACCTTTGCGCAGATGGATTTGACCCTTCAAGAATTTTTCAAAGTGGCGCGCCCATGAGTCAGGGTTTATTGGTCTCAGTAGTGATTCCGTGTCGCAATGAGGTCAAATCGATCCAAGGCACTGTACGCGCGATATTGCAGTCGGTTTACTCCAACATTGAAGTCATTGTGGTCGACGGAATGAGCGACGACGGCACTCGCCAAGTGCTCGACGAACTGGTGCGCGCCGATCAACGTGTGCGAGTGATCGACAATCCCAAACGCAAAACTCCTTTTGCTTTCAATTTAGGTATTCGGGCGAGCCGCGGCGAGTTTGTGCAAATAGTGGGCTCGCGCAATGTCCTGGATCAAGAGTATATTTTGAAATTGGTGGTTAAGCTTGAAAACCGTCCGGACGTCGCTTGTGTGGGTGGAGACTATCAACACGTGAGTGATTCTGCCTCCGGTCGTTTGATTAGCTTGGCGATGGAGTCGAAGTTTGGCGTCGGGATGGGCAACTATCGCACGATGCAGGCGGATGGATTGGTCGATACGGTGGGCGTACCAATGTATCGACGCTCGATTTTTGAAGAAGTGGGAATGTTCGACGAGTCACTGACTCGCAATCAAGACGACGATTTTAATTTCCGTCTGCATCAGCGCGGCATGAAAGTTCTCTATGTGCATGGCGCGAAGACGACGTATCTGGTGCGTGGAAGTTTTAAAAAGGCGTTCAACCAATTTATGCAGTATGGATATTTTAAAGTTTTCGTGAACCGCAAGCATAAAGCGGTCACCACCCTTCGCCAGGTGATTCCACCTGCGTTTCTTGGTTTTATCCTGATCACCTTTCCGCTCTCGGTATTTTCGGACGCCATAGCCGATATGCTATCGATCACCTTGCTGGTCTATTTGATTTTGGGATTGGCACTTGCCGGGCGTGGTCTTGCATTTTCGCAACGTCTGCAAGTGGTCGGCACTTGTTTTATGATGCACGTGGCGTATGGCGCGGGTTACTGGGCAGGAATTTTTGACTTTCTCGTTTTGAACGTGCAGCCGCGCGAAGTTTTTCAAAGGCAAACCACATGAGCGCGCAACTGATCCTAGTCGCGCCAGGTAAGCCGAGCTGGGTTGAAACCGATTTGCGACTTTTCAATGAGATCGCCGAGACACAATTTGTCGATATACTTGAGGGCGGCAGCGGGAAATGGATCAAATTTCTAAAGGCGTTGAGTTCGGCCCATGTCGTTTGCTTTTGGTTTGGGAGTTTTCGCTACTACCCATTTATTTTAGTGGCGAAGGCGTTAGGGCGAAAGGTGATGATTATAGCTGGTGGCTATGATGTCGAGTCGGTCCGCGGCATTCGCTATGGCGCTTTTGCGCGGGGACCAGGATCACGCTTTATGCGGCGAACTCTTTTCGCTCTGGCCGATGTCATCGCAGTAGTTTCGAGCTATAGTCAAACGAGGGCGCTGGTCAATCTTGCTCAACTCTCGCAGCGCATTCGTTTGCTGAACTTAGCGGTTCAACATAGCGATGATCGCAAGCTGACGGCCTGGGAGTCGCGACGCCGCCGGGTGGCACTTTTGATTTCGGCGGATGAGTCGAACCTCTTAGTTAAAGGCCTTGATCGACTTGCTGAGATTTGTCGAGCGTTGCCCGACGCTGAGTTTAAACTCGCCGGGAAGCTCAGTCCCGAAGTGAGAAGTATCCTTGAGCAGGGGAAGCCTGCGAACTTAGAGATCACCGGTTTTCTAAAGTTTCGTAGTCCTGAATTTATGGAGTTTCTGGATGCAAGTCGCGTCGTCTTACTGCTCTCTCGACGAGAGAGTTTTGGCGCAGCCTTGATCGACGGTGCGTTGCTGGGATGCCGCCCGGTTGCATTTTCGGTGGGAGCGCTGCCAGAGGTGGTTGAAGGTTTTGGTCGACTGGCTCCTGATGGCGATATGCCAGAGATGACTCGAGTTTTGAAAAATGCGTTGAGTGAACCAGCGAATGTGAACGAGATTCACCGCGAAGCCGCGTCTCGGTTTTCCGAAGCTCGACGCAAAGCTGGATTTGTTTCCTTACTCAGTGAAATTGGATTTCGAGGGCAGGCATGAGAGAAGAAATACTAAATCTCGCGCGCCGCTATCATGGCTCACTTCCAAAACGTGAGATTCGCCCGGGCGAAGACTACATCCCGGTTTCCGGTCGGGTCGTCGACGCGGACGATCTTGTACAACTGATGGAAGCCTCCATGGATATGTGGCTGACCGCCGGTCGTTTCTCTGATGAGTTCGAAAAGAAGTTTGCCGAAGTCATGGGCCATAAATATTGTTTACTAGTGAATTCAGGTTCTTCGGCAAACCTTGTGGCATTCTCGGCCCTGACGTCCCCCTTGCTGCGCGACCGACGTCTGCGCCCTGGGGATGAAGTGATCACGGTTGCGGCGGGGTTTCCGACGACGGTCAATCCGATTGTACAAAATGGATGTGTGCCTGTTTTTGTCGATGTCACGCTTGGAAACTATCAAGTCGATATTTCTCAACTCGAAAGCGCGCGCAGCGAACGTACGCGTGCGGTGATGATTGCGCACACTCTGGGTAACGTATTTCCCGTTCGCGAGGTGAAAGAATTTTGCGATCGCCATAAGCTTTGGCTGATTGAGGATTGTTGTGATGCTGTTGGCGCAAGGTACGAGGAAAAACCGGTTGGAACATTTGGTGATATCGCCACCGTTAGCTTCTATCCTGCTCACCATATGACAATGGGCGAGGGTGGCGCGGTCCTGGTGACCAATCCCATACTCAAGCGTGCCGCCGAGTCGATTCGCGATTGGGGCCGTGACTGTTGGTGCCCTCCCGGCAAAGACAATACTTGCCAGAAGCGATTCAATTGGAAGCTCGGTGATTTGCCTCAAGGCTATGATCATAAATACACATACAGTCACGTGGGCTACAATTTGAAGGTCACTGATTTTCAACCGGCGATTGGCTTGAGTCAGCTCAAGAAGTTGCCGGGTTTTATTGCCAAGAGAAATGAGAATTTTGCCTATCTCAGTGAAAAGTTGAAATCTCTGGAAAAGCATTTGCTACTGCCGCACGCGACGCCGGGCTCCCAACCCAGTTGGTTTGGGTTTCCGATCACCGTCAAACCAGAGTCCACATTGAAGCGCGGCGATCTCGTACCACTTTTAGAAAAAAACAAAATTGGAACTCGACTGCTTTTCGGCGGAAATCTTGTGCGGCAGCCGGCTTACGCCGAAATTCAAAAACGAGTGGTTGGGGAACTGATGAACACCGACCGCATTATGAATGACACGTTCTGGGTCGGCATCTATCCGGCGTTGGGACGAGAACATATGGATTATATCGCGGCTACTATGAAGAATCTTCTGGAGGTTCAAACATGAAAGTTGCAATTCTGGCGGGTGGCTACGGCACACGACTTTCCGAAGAGACCGAGTTACGACCTAAGCCAATGGTCGAAATCGGAGGTAAACCCATTTTATGGCATATCATGCGCCACTTCGCGCACTACGGATTCAACGATTTCGTGATTCTTGGGGGCTACAAGTCCTATATGATAAAAGAGTATTTTCTAAATTACGGCCCGCATCGCGGCGACTTTACCATTGATATGCGAACCGGCAAGACGACCTATCACTCCAATAGTAGCGAGGACTGGAAGGTCACCGTTTTGGACACCGGCATGGATGTGATGACGGGCGGACGAATCCTACGCGCAAGAGAACATCTGCTTGGTCAGCCCTTTTTCCTCACCTATGGCGATGGTGTGGCGGACGTGAATCTACATAAGCTCGTGGAGTTTCATAAGGCGCGCAAGGCCGCGTTAACGCTCACCACGATTCAGCCCGAGGCTCGTTTTGGTATCTTGGAGTTCGGCAAAGACGATCAGGTCTTAAACTTTTCAGAAAAACCAAAAGGTGATGGAACCTGGATCAACGCCGGATTCTTTGTCTGCGAAGCCGAAGTTTTCAAAGTTTTAGACAAAGGTGATGAAACGATTTTTGAACGCTCCCCAATGGAGGCGTTGGCCGCTCAACGGAAGCTCTATGCATATCGCCATAGAGGATTCTGGAAATGCATGGACACTTTGCGCGACAAGGTCCAATTGGAAACCATGTGGCAAGAAAAGCAGGTCGCTTGGCAAATATAAATCCTGCGTTTTGGCGTGGCAAAAAAATATTGCTGACCGGGCACACGGGATTTAAAGGCTCCTGGCTGGGGGCGTGGCTCACTCAATTGGGTGCGAAAGTGACTGGCCTTTCGCTCGCGCCATCGAGTGAGCCGAATCATTTTTCTTTACTGAAGTCGGATTACGTTCATCGCGTGGGGGATATTCGTGATCTTGCGTTGGTTCAACGGACCATGAAGGAAGCTCAGCCTGAGTTGATTTTTCATTTGGCCGCTCAATCACTAGTACGCGAGTCTTATGTGGACCCGGTGGCCACCTATGCGACCAATGTCATGGGCACGCTGAATATTCTTGAGGCCGCGCGCTCGACCTCGTCACTGCGTGCGGCTTTGATCGTGACCTCCGATAAATGCTATGAGAATCGCGAGACACTTCAACCCTATCGTGAAACTGATGCAATGGGCGGCTATGACCCCTATAGCTCCTCTAAGGGTTGCGCGGAAATTTTGACCTCGAGTATGCGCCGCAGTTTTTTCGCAGAGGGCGGCGTTTGCCAAATCGCGAGTGCGCGTGCAGGCAACGTCATTGGTGGTGGCGACTGGGCGGAGAATCGCTTGATCCCAGATATTGCGCGTGGGTATGCGGCAAAGAAGACGATTCTTATCCGCAATCCTGACTCCATTCGCCCTTGGCAGCATGTCCTTGATCCATTGCATGGGTATTTGCAGCTCGCTGAGAAATTGTTTGCAGGTCGCGCGGAGTTCGCCAAGGGCTGGAATTTCGGACCCTCAATAGAATCGGCATGGCCGGTGAGTGCGATTTTGGAACGCGCTCGCAAGCTAATGCCTGGAACTGAGTTTAAGCTTGAAAAGGCACCAGAGCATGAGGCTAAGTTGCTCACGCTTGACTCCAGCCAAGCCAAGCGGGAGCTGCATTGGACGCCGGTGTGGGCGATCGATGAAGCTCTTAGTCAGACCTTTGAATGGTATCGTGCTTTTTATGAACAGAAGTCTGTGCTCACCAGTAACCAGATCGAAAAATATATGAAGGACGTGGAGTGCTCATCGCGCAACAAGATCGAAGTTTAATGACGAACCTTGCGCAAGCGCTCAGCGGTCGTCACTTTTTGATTACTGGAGGCTCGGGCTTTGTGGCTCGAGTTCTGACTCATTTCATTGATGAATTAAATGCCACAGTTTCAGCCGGAATCTACTACACGACTTTGTCGCGCCGGGCTCTCGCGCACGAATCCAAATGGGCCAGTCACTTACAAATGGATCTTGGCGATGAAAAAACCGTGCGTGGAATTTCGGGAGAATGGAGCGACGTGATCCACTGCGCGGCTCCACTTCCTGATCCAAAGGGAAATCAGTCCGAAATTGCGGAGCTGATTGAAAAGTTGGGCCAGAATGCTCTGGGATTGGCGAAGGCGAGTGGTGCACAGCGATTTTTGTTGGTGAGTTCGGGTGCGGTGTACGGAACGGCTGCGAAGAGTCCGATGGCCGAGTCCCAAGTGATGGCGAGCGAAGTTCCTGACCGCGAGTCGGGATATGCAATAGGCAAACGCGCGACTGAGAAATTTGCTCAAGAGTTCTGTACGCAAAATGGAATTGAGTGGCTGATTGCAAGAGTCTTCTCGGTGAGTGGTCCACTTTTGCCGGCGGATCATCCATTTGTACTGTCTTTATTTGCCTCGATGGCCCTAAAGAATAAAAAAATTATTATCACCGGCTCGCCAGATGTGACGCGTTCATTTTTAGACTCATCAGATCTTGCGACGTGGATTCTTACGACTATCGCAAAAGCTCGGTCGGGCACAGTGATCAATGTGGGTTCCAATCAAGCGGTCAGCGTTCGCGAACTCGCGGAAGAGATTGCTAGGCAAATCCCAGGGACAAGGGTTGAGTTTAGAAATGGCGAAGAGAAGCCCGGAGCTTCGCAGCGTTATCTCCCGTCCGTTGAGCGCGCGGAACGAGAGTTTGGGTTAAGTCGCCAGGTGGATTTTTCAAGTACGATTGAACGCACCATCGCCAGCATGTCCGAGGAGCTGAAAGTATGAAGGCTTCCGATTTCATCGCTCGGTTTCTGGCAGAGAAGAAGGTCGAGCATATTTTCGAACTCTCGGGCGGGATGATCACTCATATTCTGGATTCGGTGCAGGCACTCGGACGTTCGCGCTTGATCTCGATGCACCATGAACAGGCGGCGGCGTTTGCGGCGGACGCGGTGGGGAGAGTCTCTGGGATTCCGGGAGTCGCTATGGCGACTTCGGGTCCGGGAGCTACGAATTTACTCACCGGAATTGGCAGCTGTTATTTTGATTCGGTGCCAGCGGTGTTTATCACCGGGCAAGTGAATACCCATGAAATGAAGGGTGAGCGCGGAATTCGCCAGCTTGGATTTCAAGAAGCAGACATTATCCGTGTGGCGTCGCCTTTGACCAAAGAAAGTGTTTTGGTTCGATCAGCGGCAGAATTGCCAGCGGCATTAGAGCGTGCGTTCAAGACGGCGGTGAGTGACAGGCCGGGGCCTGTGCTGCTGGATATTCCTATGAATGTGCAGCGTGAAGAAGTGAAAGAGGTCGGTGGGACGAGTTCCGAGTCAGAGTCGGTGGCGGGGTATGAGGCGGAGGCCCGAGAGGTTTTTCAGGCTTTAGGTCGGGCGAAGAAGCCGTTATTGATCTTGGGCCGTGGGGTGCGGGCGGGCGGGGCGTTGCCTGAGCTCGAAAAATTTTTGACGAAGACGCAGGTTCCGGCGGTTTTAACTTTATTGGGGTTAGATGCGTTGGCCTTTTCCCATCCCTGTCGAGTGGGATTTTTTGGTGCATATGGAAATCGCTGGTCCAATCAGGCCATTGCTGAGTCTGATCTTGTCGTGGTGCTGGGTGCGCGCCTAGATATTCGCCAAACGGGAGCGGATACGACCTTTTTTGGCAGGCGAAAGATCTATCATGTCGATTGTGAAAGTGCAGAGATCAACAATCGAGTCACCGGTTGCGTCGCTATAAAGGCCCAATTGAAGGGTTTTTTGCAGAGCCTGAGTATCGCGGCGCAGAACGGACCCTCGCCGCGTTTTGACGACTGGTTCAAACATCTGGCACGGTTGCGTGAGCAGCACCCTGATACTGTGGAAAATGCTGGAGATGGAAAGACGATCAATCCCAATGTACTGATGCATGAATTGTCGAGCGACAATCCCACGAAGGCGTTTGTCGCGGATGTGGGTTGCCACCAGATGTGGGCGGCTCAATCCATAGAGTTATCACATGGCCAACAGTTTCTCACCTCGGGCGGAATGGGTGCGATGGGCTATTCACTCCCGGCCGCGATCGGAGCTTCACTCGCGCTTTCAGGCCCGGTAACCGTGGTGGTGGGCGATGGGAGTTTACAAGTCAATATTCAAGAGCTGCAAACCGTCGTGCGCAATAAGCTGCCGCTCAAGATTATTGTAGTAAACAACCAGAGTTTAGGAATGATTCGTCAGTTTCAAGACTCGTACTTCGAGTCCCGCCACCAGTCGACGGTTTGGGGCTATTCCGCTCCGGATTTTGCAAAAATCGGCGGTGCCTATGGAATCGAATCCAAAACTGTGGAGTCGCCTCAAGACTTAGCTGGCGCACTCAAGTGGCTTAAGAAAAATCCCGAACTGCCACAGTTGCTCGACGTGAAGATCGCACGGCAGACCAATGCGTGGCCCAAAATTGCGTTTGGCCGTCCGCTCAACGAAATGGAACCCGATTTTAAGCCGCAGGAAATCGAGAGTACTTAACGATATGACGATAGCAGACTCGACCGATGTAGAAATATTCCTCCTTTGCCATAATCGTTTAGATTATTTGCGCGAGGCTTTGGAATCTTTGCGTGCTCAAGTCGGTGTACGAGCCCGATGCATTGTTTCAGACAATTCCTCCAATGACGAAGTTGAAAAATGGTTTCGCAAACAGAATATTGCAGACGTTGAATATCGTCGGCGTGTTCCAAGTCTATCGGTGATGGATCATTTGAACCTGATTCTGAATGAGGTTCGGTCTCCCTATTTTATGATGTTTCACGATGATGATATCTTGCTTCCTCACGCCATCGCACATCTCATCCAGGTCGCAAAGAACCATCCCCGCGCGTCGGCTGTCGCCGGCAATGCCGAAATAATCTACGGACAAAAGCGGACAAAGGCGAAGTTTCAATTGATGACGACTGAATATGTGGTTCGACGGCCGCAAGACTTGATTCGTGCTTACCTTTTACCGGTGGGAAGCCATCCTCCGTTTCCAGCCTATCTTTATCGTCGTGAGCTGACGGTGCCGGTGAAATTCGATGCGCAGGAAGGTGGAAAATACTCCGACGTTGCATTTCTCGCACGGCTTGCCAATCAAGGTGAGCTGGTTTGGTCGCCTGAAGTGACCATGCTCTATCGTCGTCACACGGGGAATGACTCTGGGAAAATGGATCTTGAGTCCATAGTCCGTCTCTCCAGATATTTTTGTGAAATGGGATGGATTCGCTCCACTGAGTTCGAGCTCCGTCACTACGTCCATTGGCATGAGTTGATTCATTTGCGCGATAACCCGTGGTCGTTGCGTGAGTGGAGAATGCTTCCTGGCGTGACCGCTTTCTTTATTTCCCATCCAGTGATTCTAGCTTCCCATTTTCTAAAGAAAATTGGATTTGCATGAGACGGGCTTGTCTTGTGGTGAATCCGGTCTATCAAAATAGCGGTATTTTTGATGCCAAGAGCCCGCTCAATCGAGACGACTGTTTGGTCTTTTTCCGTCAGTTGCAAGGCCAGCTTCGCGCTCTCGGTTTTGATCTGCAGACCCAAGATCGTCATTCTTTGGCCGAGAGTGAGTTAGTCATCTACAACGACATGCCTCGGGTCTGCCCGCCGCTTGAATACGCAAGTAAATCACATTTATTGATTTTCGAAAGCCATCTGATTCGAGCTAAAAACTGGAATCGACGTCGGCATCGCGCATTTAGAACCGTTCTGACTTGGAACGACGATTGGGTCGACAACAAGAAGTATTTCAAATTTAATTTTTCATTTCAGATCCCGCGCAAAATAGATCACTCCAGTTTCACTCGCCCTAAGCTCGTGGGAGCCATCGTAGGTGCGCATGTGACATTTCATCCTCTAGAGCTCTACAGTGAACGGATAAAAACCATCCGTTGGTTCGAAAAAAATCATCCTGATCAGTTTGCACTTTATGGACGAGGGTGGGACCTGGTCGCGTTTGCAGGTCCGATCCCGGTTCGGATGCTTAACTATATCCCAGGACTTCGTCGCCTCTACACACCCAAGGCGACTTCATGGAAGGGACCGGTGGAGAATAAGATCGCGACCTACGGTGAATTTCGCTTTGCGGTTTGCTATGAGAATGCGGAAAAAATAAAGGGATATATCACTGAAAAAATATTCGATTGTTTTTTCGCGGGTGTCGTTCCCATTTACTGGGGTGCTCCGAATATTGCTGAGGTGGTCCCGGAAAACTGCTATATTGATCGTCGCAAGTTTCCTACGCATGAGGATCTGTATCAGTATTTGGCTGCGATGACCGAGGCTGAATACACGATTCGACTCAAAGCTATCGATGATTTTCTGAAATCTGGAAAAATCGATCCGTTTCGCGCCGAAATCGTTGCCGCACAAGTGGCGTCGGTGGTTACCGGAGGCCCGCCCAAACTCTAAAACGACGCAAGTGAAGTCCAGATCCCGCTTGCACCTCCAGCATTAGAAAAAGTGTCCAAATCCCGGTTAAAGATAATTTTGTAAGCGTCGGCAATAAGGACGTATCAGTCCAAAAATGCAAAATCAGTAGTGGACTCATCAGCGCAGCGGCCTTGACGCCCGGGCCTAAAGGAAACCGCAGCGAGATCAGCCGGCGGACCTGTCGCCACATGACCGCGAACGTCGCGATTCCACCCATGGTCAGAATCATAGCGATCAGCCACAGGCGCCCATCACTAAATAGATATTGTATAGTCAGCCCCGCGGCGGTGACGGTCAATCCGACCAGATAGGCGACCAGGCTCTTGCGCGGGCTCCACTCCGAATGTGTGCCCAGATTTGCGACATTCGTCATCACCCGACACATTTCAATGACGATTCCAAGTGCAAAAACCAAAGTAAGATCCTGATATTGAGCGGCCAACAAAATGCGTAAAATATAGGGTGAAGCGATCAAGCAGGCAAAGAAAACCAAAAAATACGACGAGTAGATTTGTTCAATCAGAAGATTCCAAGATTGTTTTTTTGTCTTTGCGTCCAGGCCATCCATTGAGCGGTAGAGATCTGGAAAAAAATATTGCGCAACAAATCCCTCGAGCGACGCGAAAATGCTGAGGGCGGCTCCGAGTCCGATCGCCAAACGGGCCAACGATTCACGCCCGAGCCAGGCTTCGATAAAAAATCGATACCCTTGAGTTTGGGCCCACATCAAGAGTGTCGCCAGCAAGACCGGCAGGGCAAAAACTTTAAGCTCTTTCAGTTGCGGTCGCACAAATCCCCGCAGAGTAACCTTCAGCCGGGCCGGCCGTTTGGACGCGATCCAAAATACAATTAAGGCCGCAAAGATATTCGCTACAGCGGTGCCGAGCAGCCAAAGCCATGCGGCGGGGGAAAGCCATTTCACCAGAACGACGGCCGTCAGTAATCCCAGGAATTGAACAAAGACCGCGACTGGAATATAAACCGCTCGCGACCGAGTCAAATTGAGCAACGACAAAACGGTCGTGCCGAAGCCAACTACGCCAATCTGCAGGGTCACGCTCAAAGCCAGAAGCAGCGAATTGCCGTGCGAAAAGTCAAATATACGATCCAGACTAAGAACTACGGGAATAGAGACCAAGGCCAAAACCGCCGAGTAGAAAAGCAGGGCTGACATTGCCAAAACCAGGTGGCCATCTTGACTCCACTGATTGCTCTTACGATTTGCAAACATTCCCACGGGATTCATAAGCACAAGCGAGAACCAGGTCGTGATTGACGTGATTAAGTACAAATAACCTAATTCTTGGGTCGGCAATAAGGTAGATAGAACACGCAAGCTCAGCATGCCCAGCAGAATCTGCAAGCCACGCCCAATGGCGACAATCCAAAATGAGCCCAGCCGTTTGCTCAAGCAATTCCCGTTGGTAAGAATGATTTCAGATTCACTCTACTGAGGACCCGGCGAATGGACAAGCACTGCTGGAGCGTGATAAAGCTAAGGTCTATGAAAATCGTACTTGTCGACTTCAAATGGGATTACGGCAGCGAAAGCCGAGGGATCAATATGATCTCGGAGTTCGGTTTTCGCCGGGTCTTTGAGCGACTCGGGCATAAATGTATCCCGTTTTACCTCGACACTCTGGTGACGGATGGTCGTCAGCTGCAACGCGAACTCCTGGCTTTTAGTGAAGATCAAAAACCCGATCTGATTTGGTTTATCCCTCGTCAGCAAGAATTCGAACCCTCTACTCTTCTGGAGCTTAAGAAACGTTACGCAACGGTCAGTTGGTTTGGCGATGACACTTGGCGCTTTCATGATTATTCGAGCAAATTGTCTGAACTCTTCACTTATGTTGTGACCACAGATCCGTTCTCTGTCGCAAAATACAAAGCGCTCGGTCGAGCCAAGGTTTTCTTAAGTCAGTGGGCTGCCGTGGAGTTGGATGGACCGGCTCCTTCGCCGTCCGCCAGTCATGACTATGACGTGAGTTTCGTCGGAATGGCCAACGCCGTTCGGCGCTGGTACGTCAAAGAGCTCATGGATCGCGGTTTCAAAGTGGAGACCTTTGGGCACGGTTGGAAAAATGGCAGCGTGAAGCCCGAGGAAATGGTGCGCATTTTTCAACGCAGCCGGGTCAACCTCAATTTGTCCAACTCTCGGTCCATGGACATCCGCTTCTTTAAAAGTAGCTGGCGCAGCTTGGCCAACTCGCTGGTCACGCCGAAAATTCACAGCCAAATCAAAGCCCGCAATTTCGAGATTCCCTATAGCGGAGGCTTTCAGCTGACCGACTATGTGCCGTTCCTTGAGCGTTATTTACGACCAGGAGAAGAGGTCGCGTGCTTTGATAGCATTGATGGTCTCGAGTCTCTATTGAACTTCTATTTGGAAAACTCCGCGGAGCGCGAAAAGATCCTTCATCAGGGGATGGCCCGCGCTCATCGGGAACACACCTTTACGCATCGCCTGCGGGACATTTTAAGTTGGGTAGAAGCGCCGAATAGCGCAATGCACAAGAGTGCACCGCAGCCTGTAAAGTAGTGCGTTTTTGCCCGTCTCGAGCGACGATCGTGCGATGAAAAAAGCCTTAATTACCGGAGTGACCGGCCAAGACGGCGCTTACCTCGCCGAATTCCTCCTCGCCAAGGGTTATGAAGTCCACGGCATTAAACGTCGGACCTCACTTTTTAACACCGATCGCATCGATCATCTTTTTGAAGACATTCAAAAAGCCGACGCCAAATTTATTTTGCATCACGGAGACCTGACGGACTCGAGCAGTCTGTTGCGCATCTTGCAAGCGGTGCAACCGGATGAGGTCTACAACCTAGCGGCACAAAGTCACGTGGCGGTTTCTTTCGAGGAGCCTGAGTACACGGCGAACTCCGACGCCATCGGCGCGCTTCGGCTGCTCGAGGCCATTCGCATTTTGGGTTTAGAGAAAAAGGCGCGCTTTTATCAGGCGTCGACCTCTGAACTCTACGGTTTGGTGAAAGAGACTCCGCAAACTGAGACGACTCCGTTTCATCCACGCAGTCCCTACGGCGTTGCAAAGCTCTATGGATATTGGATCACAATCAATTATCGTGAGGCCTATGGTCTTTACGCGTGCAATGGAATTTTGTTTAATCACGAGAGCCCGTTACGCGGAGAAACTTTCGTCACGCGTAAAATTACGCGTGGATTGGCGCGTATCAAGTATGGTTTGGATAAATGTTTGTATCTTGGAAATCTTGATTCAAAGCGCGATTGGGGTCATGCCCGCGACTACGTCGAAGCCATGTGGATGATGCTTCAGCAAGCTAAACCCGAGGACTTTGTGATCGCCACAGGTGAACAGCATAGCGTGCGCGAATTCGTAGAGCGCGCCGCCACGCAAATCGGCTGGAAGATCAAGTGGAAGGGCGAGGGCGTTGACGAGAAAGGGTATGACCAAGAGGGACGTTGCATCGTCGCCATTGATCCGCGCTATTTCCGACCGGCCGAGGTTGAGACACTGCTCGGTGATCCCGCGAAAGCGAAACGCCAGCTGGGTTGGTCGCCAAAAGTGAAGTTCGACGATTTGGTGGATGAAATGGTGCGCGCCGATTTAGCACTCGCTGAGCGAGAAACCAAATACCCAAGTTGCAAGGTGATCCGGTGAGTTTGCGCATATTGATCACCGGCGGCACCGGAATGGTCGGCCGCAACCTGCAAGAGAATTTACGTTTACAAAAACACAAACTGATTGCTCCGACTCGCCAAGAACTCGATTTGCTCGATGGTGCGGCGGTGCAAAAGCGCATGGAGGAATGGAAGCCAGATCTGGTGATTCACAGCGCTGGTCGCGTGGGCGGCATTCAAGCCAATATGCGCTCGCCCGTTGAATTTCTAACCGAGAACACCGAGATGGGCACGCATGTGATTCTCGCGGCCACTCGGGCGGGAGTTCCGCGCCTGATCAACTTGGGCACGTCGTGCATGTTTCCCCGCGGTCATAACGAGCCGATGTCGGAAGAACTGGTTTTAAAAGGTGAGCTCGAGCCGACCAACGAGGGTTATGCTTTAGCGAAGATCCTCACGCAGCGCCTTTGCTCCTACGTCAATCGCCAGTTCGGCCGCAATTACAAAACTCTGATTCCGTGCAACCTCTACGGACGCTTTGACAATTTCGATCCCGCGACCAGTCACTTGGTGCCGGCCATCTTGCGCAAAGTTCATGAGGCCAAAAAACGTGGTGAAGACCAGGTCGAGATCTGGGGCAGTGGCGAGGCCCGCCGAGAATTTCTCTACTCCGGAGATTTGGCCGACTTTATCGCCCACGCTGTCGACCGCTATGAGGCCCTTCCTGAGCTACTTAATGTGGGTTTGGGCGAGGACAATTCAGTAAACGACTACTACAAGATAGCGGCGCAAGTGGTTGGATACAAGGGCGGATTCAAGCATGACCTGACTAAGCCGGTGGGTATGGATCGCAAGCTTGTCTCGGTCGCGAAGCTTGCAGCCTTTGGTTGGAAAGCCCCCACCGATTTACAGACTGGATTAAAGAAAACCTACGATTTTTACCTGGAAAAGACAGGGGAGAAGCGATGAAAAAAGTCGACCTGCCGCTGGCCACGAGCTCTTGGGATGAATGTGAAATCACTGCGATGCAAGCGGTGATCAATTCCGGCCGCTTCACTATGGGCGATAAAGTCGCCGCATTTGAAAAAGCATTTAGTCAGTTCAGTGGCAGTCGCTACGCGGTGATGTGCAGCTCAGGATCGACGGCCAACCTGTTGATGGTCGCATCTTTATTTTTCTGCAAAGAAAATCCGCTAAAGCGCGGGGACGAGGTCATTGTTCCAGCGGTGAGCTGGAGCACGACCTATTTTCCGCTGGCACAATATGGATTGAAACTGCGTTTTGTCGACATTGATCGCGAAACTCTGAACTACGATTTGCAAGCGCTGGAAAAAACGGTTTCCGCGAAAACAAAATTGTTAATGACGGTCAACCTGCTCGGCAATCCCAATGATTTTTCAGTGATCAAACGTCTGTGCAAAACTCACGGCGTGGAGATGATCGAGGACAATTGCGAATCCCTTGGCGCGCGCTTTGAGGGACGGCAGACCGGCACCTTTGGCACCATGGGGTCGTACTCCAGCTTCTTCAGTCATCATATTTCCACGATGGAGGGCGGTCTTGTCGTCACCGACAATGAGGAGCTTTATCACATTCTCCTGTGCTTGCGCGCTCATGGCTGGACCCGCAATCTCCCAGAGAACAATCTGGTGAGCGGCGTAAAATCTAAAGATCCGTTTGAGGAGTCATTTAAGTTTGTGCTTCCCGGCTACAATGTTCGCCCACTTGAGCTCGAGGGGGCCATTGGCCTTGAACAAGTGCGCAAGCTCCCGGGTTTTGTTAAAGAGCGGCGCAAGAACGGCCAGATTTTTCAAGAGCTCTTTGGCAACAATAAAGACTTTTGGATGCAAAAGGAAATCGGTGAGTCGAGCTGGTTTGGGTTTAGCATCGTGCTAAAACCGGACTCACGTTGGACAAGGCCAGCTTTTGTGAAACGCCTGGGTGAACTCGGCGTCGAATGCCGCCCTATCGTGGCCGGCAACTTCGCGAAGAACCAGGTTTTAAAATGGATGGACCATGAGCCAGTGGGCTCTCTCCCCAACGCGGAGTGGATCGATAGCCATGGGCTATTTATTGGCAACCACCATTATCCGATCGCCGACAAGCTGCGCGCGTTGGCCGATGGATTGAAGTAGCTCGTAAGCTCTAACTCTGAACTTGATCTGCCAAATGTTTTGCGATCGCAAACGAACAGGTAAACGCCGGCGAAATCGCATTCAGCACATGTAACGAATCCGGCCCCTGCTCAACGATAAAGTCCATCTCGAGCTGACCTTTTTGCAAATCCATCAACTGCGCGCGAATTCCCACTTTGTAAAATGGACCGATGTCCGAGCGCTTCAACTCATGCACTAGACTTCGCGTTTCGTTAAAAAAATTGCGTGGAATGTAGCGCGCCATTTCCTCGCGCACATAGCTGCGGAAATTACTGGGATTGTGAATCAACATTTTCAACAAATGCCAAGCGATGACTGGCGTATCGAGAATGTCGAGTCCACCGAGCAGAGAATAGTTTTCGCGTCCAAACGCCGGGATCGCCGTTGGTCCGAAGAGAACCTTGCCATCTACGGTTCGCGTGATGTGCACACCGAGAAACGGCATGCGAATATCTGGTGCCGGATATATCAAACGCTGCACTTTGCGCGTGTAGTCCTCAGTCGCTTTCCAATAAAGACCCTTGAACGGCAAAATACGATAGCGCAGGCCTACCCCGAATTTGTGGGCAATTTGATCGGCGTAAACTCCGGCACAGTTGAACAAGAATTTATAATTCCAGGCCCGCGTGCGACCCCTCACTAAATGCGCTGAGGCATCGACGTGCAAGATTTCTTCGTTGTAAATGATATCGACGCCGAGCTCTGCGAGCTCCTCGGTCAGTTTTTGTAAAACGGCGCGTGAGTCAATCACTGCCGTCAGTGGCGACCATAGAGCGTGGTCGAAGCTGCGCGCCTCTGGCTCAAGCTCATTCAGGCGCGCGAGGGTAATTTTCTCTGCCTGCACGCCGTTTTGAGCGGCGCGTTTCATCAGGGTTTCTAGGGTGGCGACATTTTCGGGCTTAGAGGCGACAATCACTTTCCCACATTTTAAAATGGGGAGGCGATGCTCCTCTGCATAGGCCAGCATTTGGCGGTGGCCATCGGCACAGAATTTCGCCTTCAGCGAGTCGGCGGCGTAATAAATTCCCGCATGAACGACGCCTGAATTTCGTCCGCTGGCGTGTTTGCCAATAGCGGCCTCTTTCTCAATGACGGTGATCCGGCCGACTTTGCGTCGGGCCAGCTCCCGCGCCAGCGTCAGGCCGACAATGCCCGCGCCGACGATTAGGTAATCAGGGTCGTTTTCCATATGGATTAGGATAGCGAATGCTTCCTTCGAACTCACTCGTGGTCGCCTTCTGATGCTCGCTGCGTCAAATTGCTCCACCGATTCACTTGGGGGAGCGAAAAGTATATGCCAATTAGATTCAAGCGTTTAACTACAGAGCTTCAAGCTCAGAATTGGCGATTTCGGCCATGGCCTCCGGTGAGCGTCTAAAAGTATTGTACCTTTATGCGGCGGGGGAATTCCCCATGCGCAGCAATTCTTGGTCGTTTATCTTTAGCTTTCGTCGTCACAGCAAACACCGGCTTTACTATCACAACACCGCCATCAGTGCGTTGCCGTTCTGGGCGCGGTGGGTCATTTCGATCTTGTGATCTACAGCCATTTCCTGACCACGCCGTGGAATCCAGAGCGATATCTTTATAAACTTGAGCGATTTAAAAAGCATGGATTCAACGGCGCACGCAAGGTTGCCTTCTTTCAGGATGAATATTTCTCTATCGACCTAAGAAATCGGTTTATTCGAGAGCTTGGCATTGAGCGCATCTATTCGGTCGCGCCCGAGTCCGAATGGAAGAAGCTCTATGGCGACTCCGGAGTCGATTCTAAAGATATCCGTGCATGTCTCACCGCCTATGTGGATCAAGCCGATGTGAACTACATCCAGGTTCGCGACAGGGGCTTGGACCGCCCCATCGACATTGGCTATCGAACGGGATCTCCACGCAGCGACATGTACCGCCTTGGAGAATTCGGAACGCTTAAATTTTTAATCGGTGACAAGATCCAGGCCTTTCGCAACCGCTTGAAGTTGGACGTCATGATCGGTCCAGGGTTTTTAAATGGGCGGAAATGGTTCGGTTTTTTGCTCAAGTGTAAATACGTTTTAGGCGTTGAGAGTGGCGCCGGCCTGCTGGATCCGGATGGCTCGATCAATGAAAAGATCAATCGCTATATGAAGGATCGTCCAGGAGCTCCATTTGCCGAAGTCTCGCGCAATTGCTTCGAAGGCTTGGATGGAAATTTGAATTTAAAGGCCATTTCTCCTCGAGTATTTGAAGCGGCTATGACCCGCACATGCATGATTCTAGTGGAGGGCGAGTACAGCGGTGTTTTAAAGCCTGAGCGCAACTATATCGCCGTCCGCAAGGATTTCTCGAATCTAGAGGAGGTCGTCCGTCAGGTGGAAAACGACTCCACTCGCAGGGCGATTGTCACTAATACCTACGCCGATTTGATCAAAAGTGGCCGCTACAACTACGAAAACTTTATCCAGAGTTTTTTCACCGACTTACCGGTAGATTCGAATGAAAATCCTACTTTCCGTGCGAGTGAACGCTTGGCCTATGCGCTCAGCTGTTTGACTGATTTTATGGGTTGGAGTCTAATGGCCGCCCGTAGTTTAGTATTGAGTCTTAAAAAGAGGATGGATTGATGGAATTAGATGGCAAGTTTGATGGTCAGCGCGTTTTAGTGGTTGGCGGCGCCGGCTTCGTTGGCAGCAATTTGGTCAAAATGGTCCTGAGCCAAAACGCCAACGTGCAGGTTGAAGTCGTCGACAACTTGATGTCCTCTGAGACCGAAAACCTGCCCACTTCAAAGAATCTGAAATTTATCAAAGGCTCGATCGCGCACGATTCAGTCTTAATGCAAATCTCTGATAACTTCGATTATGTTTTTCACCTCGCCACATTTCACGGCAATCAAAGTTCTATTCACGATCCGATCAAGGATCATGAGAACAATACTCTCACCACTCTAAAACTCATGAATCACTGCAAAGATTTTAAGCGACTTAAGAAAATGGTGTACTCGTCGGCGGGTTGCTCGGCCGCCAAAAAGACGTTTGATGCGGCTGAGGAAACGACAGAAGAGGCACCCATTTCATTGACCCAAGATAGTCCGTATTCAATTTCCAAAGTGATCGGGGAATTCTATGCAGTCTATTTTCATAAACAGCACAAACTTCCCACGGTGCGCGCGCGCTTTCAAAATGTTTACGGACCGGGTGAAGTTTTAGGTGCTGGAGAATGGCGCGGAACACCCGCGACGGTCTGGCGTAACGTGACCCCCACATTTATATTTAAAAGTCTGCATGGTGAACGCTTGCCGCTGCAAAACGGCGGCGAGGGCACGCGCGACTTTATTTTTGTTGACGATATTTGTCGTGGTCTGCTGTTGGCTGGATTGCGTGGGAATGCCGGGGATGTCTATAATTTGGCAAGCGGTCAAGAAACCTCGGTACTTGAACTTGCTACGGTCATTAATGAATTCACTGGCAATAAGGCGGGTGTCGAGATTCAGCCAAAGCGGGACTGGGATACCTCAGGCAAGCGTTTTGGCTCGACGACAAAGTCATATACTGAGTTGGGCTTTCGGGCCACAGTTCCATTGCGCGAAGGACTCGGTCGGACAGTGGCATGGACAGTCGAAAACATGAAATTCATCGATAAAAATGTGAAAAAACATGATCGTTATATGAATGGCTGACCGCAAACAGAAAATCTTAGTTGTCTACTGTCAGCGCTTTGCCGCTGACCGAAATACGATTGCCGAGCACCTTTATGCATTTAAACATTATGCCGTCGATGCGCAAGTATGGCATTACAATGCGGCTGGCGCTTTACCTGTTCCCATTTCCCGCATGGAGTTTGACCTTATAGTTTTTCACTACACCTGTCTGGCGGAACGCTGGAACGGGGTGGCTCCGTTCCGTCGATTGATGAATCGCTTGCGGCCTCTGGCAGATGCAAAGGCGTTTAAAGTCGCTTTCCCACAAGACGAATATATTTATAGCGAAGTGCTTTGTGATTTTTTTCGCGAGTTTGCCATCGACGTTGTTTTTACTTGTTATGACGAAGCCGATCGGCGAAAGGCCTATCCGGATAGTGCCGTTGGCCACGCTCGGTTTATTAAAACCCTTCCTGGCTATGTGGATCCACATGCGCTCGATTCGGTTCGCGCATTTTCTAAACCTCATAAAGAACGCAAGATTGATCTTGGGTACAGAGCGCGGAAGTTGCCCTATTGGCTTGGTCACCACGGGACTCTGAAGTGGCGTTTGACCGAGGAGTTCACGCGAGCAAGTCGCGGTTCGAATTTGAAAGTCGACCTTTCCAATCAAAGTATGGACGTCTTTGATGGGTTCTCGTGGTATCAGTTTTTGTCTGACTGTCGCGTGGTGCTGGGTTGTGAAGGCGGTGCGAGCTTGCTGGATCGTAGTGGAAAAATTCGCGATAGGGTCGAGGACTTCGTGGTAAAATTTCCCGGTGCGACGTTTGCAGAAACTGAGCGTGAGTGCTTTGCAGGTCAAGACGGTTCGATTTCTCTTTTTGCGGTTTCACCGCGCCATTTTGAGGCGGCGATAACCAAGACTTGCCAAGCGCTGGTGGTCGGAACATACGAAGGCATCTTGAAGCCAGACACTCACTACATTCCCATCGCCAAGGATTTTTCCAACGTCGAAGAAGTCCTACGTAAAATTCAAGACGTAGCTTATTGCGAAGCGATGGCGGAACGTACTTTTATCGATGTCACCCAGTCCGGGCAGTTTTCCTATGCGAAATTTGTTAAGGAGGTACTGGCGGTGGTGCCTATCGTGAAGCGACTGGAAACTCAAGTGACTGTCGGGCATAGGCGGACTGAGAAACTCTTTGAGCTTTTACTCCGTGCCAACGATATTTTCGCGGTGCCTTTGGCGCGCTGGGGGTTTGGACTGCGGACTGTGGCTTTCAAATGTATTGAGTCTTTGGGCCTGACGGGACGGTATAGAAAGCTAAAAAGACAATGGCAGAAAAATTAGAATCGGGTCGATCCCATGTATAATATTTTAGTCGTCTATTGGAATAATACTTATCCGGTCCGCACTTCGGTGATGGATCATCTTTATTGTTTCGGGCGCTACTCGGATCATCGCGTTCACTATCTAAATCTAGACTCCTGCGAAGCCGTTCCTAGCTATGTCGAGCGATTTCCCTTCGACCTTATTGTTTTTCATGATTTGTTTTTCTGCGGACGCTGGGGCGGTCGAGAGCTGTTTGACAGGCTGAAACAGAAGGCGGCGCCACTCAAAAATTCGCATGCCGTAAAAATCGCAATTCCGCAGGACGAATTTATTCACACCGATTTGCTCTGTGAATTTATCAACGAGTTTTCGATCCAGCATGTTTTTTCAGTCGCGCCCGAGAGCGAGTGGCCGAAAATTTATGAAAACGTCAATCGTGAGAGGGTCAGAATTCATTTGGTGCTTACTGGCTATCTGGATGACCTGACGGTTCGCAGAATCGAACGTCTGGCGGCGGCTAAGGACACACGTGAAATCGATATCGGATATCGAGCGGGTGGGAGCAACTGGCGACAGGCAGCGTGGTTTGGCCGACACGGGCTCTTGAAAATTCAGATTGCCGACCGCTTCAACGAAAGAGCTCCGGACTTTGCGCTTAAGACGGATATCTCCACGCGTTCGGAAGACACGTTTCTGGGCGATGATTGGTATCGATTTTTACTGCGTTGCAAATACAATGTGGGTGTCGAGGGTGGCGCGAGTATCTTGGATCGGGACGGGAATTTGCGAGCGAAAACTCTAGCCTATGTTCATGAGCACCCTCAGGCTAGTCTAGAGGAAATCGAGCGTAATTGTTTGTCGGGTCAAGAGGGCACGCTTTCACTTTTTGCACTTTCACCGCGCCATTTGGAATCCTGTGCCGCTCGCACCTGTCAGATTTTAGTTGAAGGGGTGTACAACGGAGTGCTCAGTCCAGGCATTCACTACCTTGAGCTTAAGAAGGACTTTAGCAATCTCGAGGCGGTATTAGCAGAGGTGAAGTCCGATCAAAAGAGCCAAATGATTGTCGAGCGTGCCTATCAAGATATCGTTCGCTCGGGTCGCTATTCCTATCGATCTTTCGTCAAAGAGGTCATTGAGACCTCGCTGCAAAAGCGCACGCCGGTTTTAAGTCCTTCGCGTGGGTCGCTAATGTATCGCCGTTCCGTGGTGAATGATCACCGATCATGGGCCTATTTGATTCTACAGAGTTGGACGCGTGAGCTCAAGGCGCAGCTCCGGCCGGCACGAGACTGGGCAAGATCATGGTTGTAATTTTGGACTACAATGTCGGCAATGTGAGCTCGATTCAGAATATGATCAAGCGGGTGGGCGGTCAGTCGAAGATTAGCGCCGATCCTAAAGACATTGCCACCGCTTCGGCCTTGATTCTGCCCGGCGTTGGCGCATTTGAGAATGGCGTGCAGAAGCTCAAAGCGAGCGGCCTGGTGGATATTTTGCAAGAGCAGGTTTTGCACAAGAAAAAACCAGTGCTCGGAATTTGTTTAGGTATGCAGTTGATGACTGAGGGAAGTGAAGAAGGTCCGTCGAAGGGTCTTGGGTGGATCAAAGGACAGACCCGACGTTTCGACCTCGATGCCGGCTTAAAAGTCCCGCATATGGGATGGAATCAGCTGCAGAGCACAAGACCCACAGCTTTGCTTGAAGGTTTGAACGAGTTATCAAGATTTTATTTTGTACATTCCTATTACGTAGACTGCCTCAATACGACGGATGTGGCAGCTAAAACCGAATATGGAAAAATATTTACCTCTGTTGTCGAGAGAGAAAATATCATGGGCGTGCAGTTTCATCCCGAAAAGAGCCATCGTTTCGGGATGACGATTTTAAGTAATTTTATGAGGATCGCCAAATGCTAAGACCAAGGGTGATTCCATGTTTGCTGCTCAAAGATCGTGGCTTAGTCAAAACTGTTCGCTTTGACAATCCTCGATACGTTGGAGATCCCCTGAATGCCGTGCGGATATTCAATGAGAAGGAAGTCGACGAGCTTGTTTTTTTAGATACTCAGGCTTCGAAGGAAAATCGGGCGCCTGATTTTCAAATGATCAAGGACATCGCCTCAGAATGTTTTATGCCGCTCGCTTATGGCGGCGGGATCACAACGCTTGAACAGATTGGAAAAATCTTCGCGCTCGGTGTAGAGAAGGTTGTACTCAACTCGGCGGCGCTAAAGGATCTCAAGCTGGTGCGTACCGCTGCGACTCTTCACGGCAGTCAAAGTATTGTCGTGGCTATGGATGTGAAAACGTCCTTTTTGAGAGGGAATCGTGTCTACAACAGTGGGCAAAAGAAAATGACGGCTCTCAAGCCTGTGGCTTACGCGCGATTGATCGAAGAGGCTGGCGCCGGTGAAATCTTTCTTAATAGTGTGGATCGCGACGGAACCATGAGCGGATACGATCTGGAGCTCGTCGCAGAAGTTTCCAAGAGCGTAAGAATACCTGTAGTGGCTTGCGGCGGCGCATCAGGCGTGGGCGATTTTCGTAAAATTTTGTCGGTGGGGGCAGCGGCCGCGGCGGCGGGGAGTTGTTTTGTCTTTCATGGGAAACATCATGCAGTCCTTATTACCTATCCTGAGCCTGAGGAATTCACTCAGATTCTCAGCGGCCTTGGGCTTAGGTAAAACCTCTACCCAAGTGTTCCTATTTGCGGCACTTTGAAGGTTCTATGGCTCAGACCACCCAAACTTGTGTCCGTTGTGTAATGGACACCACCGATCCTGACATTCGCTTTGATGGCCAGGGAGTGTGTAGCTACTGCCAGTACTTCGATCTGAACTTAAAGACATTTTGGCGCCCGACCGAAGAGGGTGCCGCTCTTCTAAAAAATATGATTCAAGAGATGAAAGATGCCGGGCGAGGGCGCACCTACGATTGTATTATGGGAATCAGTGGAGGAGTCGACAGCTCTTATTTAGCCATGCGGGCGAAAGAGTGGGGGTTGCGAGTTCTGGCGGTGCATGTGGACGCGGGTTGGAACTCCGAACTGGCGGTAAAGAACATCGAGCAAGTTGTCAAGAAACTAGGCTTCGATCTTTATACAGAGGTCATCAATTGGGAAGAGATGCGTGATCTTCATCTGGCATTTTTGAAGGCGTCCGTTCCCAATCAAGACATTCCCCAAGACCACGCATTTCTGGCGGCGCTCTACAAACTTGCGAATAAAAATGGCATTCGTTATGCACTGATGGGTGGCAACTATGCAACCGAGTCGGTATTGCCAAAGGCATGGGGATATACGGCCTCGGACGTGAAACATATCCGTGATGTGCACAAGCTGTTTGGTGCGAAGCCGCTCAAGACGTTTCCGCTGCTTGGTTTTTTTGAATTTCATTTCTACTACCGACGGATGAAGGGCTTGAAAATATTCGAACCGCTCAATTTAATGCCATACTCAAAATCTAGCGCGATTCAAGAGCTCGAACGGAAAGTCGGATGGCGCTACTATGGCGGTAAACACTACGAATCTCGTTTTACTAAATTTTTCCAAGCTTACTACTTGCCGACCAAGTTTGGATTCGACAAGCGCAAAGCGCATCTCTCAAGCCTTGTCATTTCGGGTGAGTTGACCCGTGCAGAAGCCCTAGAGCAGCTGGCATTGCCGCTATATGCTGAGGCGGAACTACAGTCAGACAAAGAGTTTGTCCTTAAAAAACTTGGACTTTCCGAGCAGGAATTTACCCAGATCATGAAATCGCCAAAGCGCGCCCATAGTGACTACAAGAATAATAAAAAATTCGCCGACTTCATTTTGGGTGGGTATCGCACAAAGCTGCGCTCGATGGTTTACTCCGTCTTGCGACGCTCTCAACCCGTACCGCATCGGTAACCGCGATGTGTGCCATTTGGTTTTCCATAGGTCATGATTCCCTCTCCGCCGCCGCCATCGACAGTGTGACTCATCGCGGACCAGACGGTCGCGGCTGGAAAGAATTTGAATCGCGTGATGGCAAAGTCGTATTGGCCCATCGTCGTCTGGCTATTGTCGATCTTAAGGATCGTGCAGCCCAACCGATGTCCGAGGTGGGTGGTCGCTACTGGATCACCTACAATGGTGAAGTTTATAATTTTGCGGAAATTCGCCGCGACCTCCTGGCAAAAAACCATGCATTTACCACCGAAAGTGACACAGAGGTCATCTTAAAAAGTTACATCGAGTGGGGGCCTGGCTGCCTAGAGCGGTTCAACGGAATGTTTGCATTTGTGATTTGGGATGATCGCGAGAAGAAAGCGTTTGTTGCGCGCGATCGTCTGGGGGTCAAACCGCTTTTGATCTGGAGAGAATCTGGAAAAATGGCGATGGCTTCGGAGGCCAAGCAGTTCATGCAGGTGCAGGGATTTAAGGTCGAGGCTGATCGCGAAGCACTCAAGGTATTCAATGCGAACTCTTACATTACGGACGAGCTGACGTTTTTTCGCGGCGTGCGCTCGTTAAAACCTGGGCACTATTTAATTTTTGAAAACGGCAAAGAGAGCGTTCACGAATGGTATAATATTCGCGATAGCGCCCGTGAAATTTCGCATCCGCATGAACAGTTTCGGGAAATTCTATTTGATGCTGTTCGCAGCCGTCTGGTGGCTGATGTGCCGGTGGGTGCGTTGCTATCCGGGGGACTGGACAGCTCGTCAATCGTTTGTGTGCTCGATCAGATTTTAAAAAATTCAACTCAGCATCAGAAAATTTTGACCTTTACCAGTTGGTCGGAAGACCCGGAGGTCAACGAACGAGAATACAGCGACGCGGTGATCGCAAAAACTGGATTTCGCAATCAATTGGCGCAGATTTCGGAAAACGATTTGCCGCAGACTTTGGATCGCATGATTTTTCATCAAGAAGAGCCTTTCCTGAGCAGTTCTGTGCATTCCGAATGGAATCTATATAAAACCGTAAGCGAGCAAACAGACTTGAAAGTGGTCTTGGACGGCCAAGGGTCCGACGAGTTGACGGCTGGGTATTTGTACCTATTGCCCATTTTGTTTCGTAGTTGGATCGATTCGGGTCAATGGGCAAAATTTATTAAAGAGAGCTATTATACGTTTGGCAGCGAGCCCCCTATGGGGTTGGGTTTGGGGCAGACATTGCGGGGGCTAGCGCGCTTTGCCGTTAGGGGAACGACTGCGAGTCGCGACAGTTATCGAGATTTTACAATAGCGCTCATCAAGAATTCGATCGAGCCGCAATTGCGATGGCAAGATCGCAGCAGCATGGCCTTTGGAATTGAGTCTCGACATCCATTTTTGGATTATCGCTTGGTTGAATTTTTACTGAGTGTTTCAAGTTCAGATAAGTTTGATCGTGGATTCACCAAAGCGATCCTAAGAGATTCGCTCAAGGATATCCTTCCCGAAAAGGTTAGGTTGAGAAAGACTAAAAAAGGTTTTCCGAGTCCTGAGGAACGACTCTTGCGCTCGCTCGACGCAAATGAATTTAAACGAAGCGCTAAGGTCGGTATTTCCCTTTTAGAGGAAACCTTAAAGGTGAATTTATCCAGCGACCTTACCTTAGGCTCCACAGCCGACATCCGTCAGCATTGGAAATTCTATTCTTTGGGTCGTTGGGCACAGATTTTTATGGATAAACAGGAGCCGCTAGGATCGCACGCTTAGATCTTGGGTTTTTCGATGGCATAGCTTCCGCCGACACCGACATAAACGCCGTCGATATGGGGCAAGCCATGAGCGTCCGACTTCACTTGGCGAAGAAAGTCTTTGTGAGTTTGTGCCAGATTCGGGCTCGCCAGTGCCTCAGTTAATTTTGTTTTGAAAAGATCGACTTCAAAATTTGAAAAATAGCCACCCAGGTACTTCGCTTGAAATCCTGCGCCCTTGAGCATCGTTAAGAATTCATTGGAAGAATAGCAGCGTGAGATCGGGCATTGTACGCCATCTGTGCTCATGCGAAAGGCTTCGAGTAAATCCATCCCGGCAAATTCGCCACCTTCAATCATGCGCACATAGGCGACGTAGAGATGCAGCCACAAGCTTTCCCGCTGATAGACCATTATCCGTCCGGTTCCGCCGGGTTTTAAAACACGATAAAACTCCTTCAAAATATCTTCAGGGAAAGAGGTGTGATGAAGCACTCCCTGAGAATAAATATGATCCAACACTTGGCTCGGGATGGGAATCGCCGGAGACTTGTCGTCGACGTGAACCAGCTCGACCCGGTCATTAGAAATTCCATGAAGTTTGATTTTGTTGCGAGTCAAACTAAGTCCGCGTGTCGAGACATCGACGCCGTAGATTTTACGAACTTCTCCCAGTTCCAGAAAGCCGATCACGTCGTCTCCAGGCCCTGAACCATAGTCCATGACTGTCTTGCCCTGAACGCCACTGTACAAGTCTAAAAATTCTCGGAATAGGGGATGCTCTGCAAAACGCTTTTGCAAATAGGTTAGTGACTCAGAAGAGCTCTTAAATACTTTTGGATTGACCACATGCCGAGTCCAATAGTCTTCGACAGATTTAACATCTTGCGGTTTAAAGTGACGTTTTACTCGCGATTTCAAAAAGCGTAAGAACTGCATTAAAGTATTCACTTTCTAGCAAACCTTGCCAAATTGCCTTTTAAGCCAATCTTCAGCTAAATCCGGTGGTTTACCGAGAAATATGGAGATTCGGCGTATAACAGATCTGCCAAACCTTAAGCAGAAATGTCGTCCTAAAACTGCCATCAGGGACACGCGATATTTTAAGATGCTTAAAAACCTGGAACCTTTTCGAGCTCGCATCAGATTCTCAATGGTCAATTGTAGCTGCCGAAACTTATTGTCGTAGCTATGTACGCTGAGCAAAGAATATAATTCTTCTTCAGACGGACTTTCATAGTTCGCGGCACATGAATCTATCGCTTCGACAAACTCATCGGCATTCCTTGCAAATTGAATGACGGTGAACGGCTCAAGACTTTCAAACGGTATGCTGACGACCTTCAATCCGGCGGCAACATATTCCAGTGCTTTTAGTGGAAAAAGATAATCGGTGAGCCATTTATCCACGTGAAATGGGATGATCCCCACTTTTGCGGTCTTAACTACCTTTACCAACTCCTCGGTTGTTAGGGCACCAAGATAGTCGACATTGGGTAGATCGAGCAGATCATTCCAGTTAAAGCCTGGAGTACTCTGAAATTTCCCACAGATTTTGAATATCCAGTGAGGTAAGCGCCTGGCGACTTCGACATAAAGCGAAAGATTTATGCGAATGTTCAGGTTACCTTGAAATACGGCGATATTGGACTTTTCCGCTTTGCGAATAGGGTCTGAGTTCTTAAGGATCCAATCGTCAAGATCTACGCCGTTGGTCAAGATTAGAGTTTCCCCTTTAAATTTTCCGTTGGTGACAAGACTTGTCTCGACTCCTTGAGAGACGGGGATCACAAGGTTACAAAAACTCAGTACTCTGCGGGTGCGTTCTTGGAAATTATTTATCTTGTCGTAAAAATCTGAAAAGAAGTCTTCGGTCGCATGAAAAATCTTGAGCGTAGAGTTCGAGTGCGACACAAAATCAATGAAATTCGGATTGTAAATCCAAAGTAAAGATTTGCGAATTCCCATCGCGTGCAAGGCTACCGTTAGGATTTGTGTTTGGGTTGGCCCGTACAACTCGTAAATATGAAGTATTTCAAGATTAGGAATTTGTGTGGACTCGAGCCGATAGGTTTTTTCCTTGAGATCTGCTTGGACAAAAACAGTCCTTACGGATTTTGCGAAGCGCGAAGCAAAATGGTAGCGATTGCTGCGCATCTCGGTGTGCCAGTTCGACATTGTGAGCATTATAACAGCGTCGATTGAGGAGATCTTCATATACTTCGTCCAACCCACCGTTTAAAAGTGGACTCTAAAAAGTTTGATTTTTGCAAAATGACTAAGGACAAAAGGCCTAATAAAAATTTTCCGGTTTTTCTCATGCAATGCCCAGCATAGAGAAATGAAAATCTTATTGAGCCAGTGAATCCGGGAAGCATTTCGGCAACTAGCGGCAGCACCAGAGCTGATCGGCGAAGATAACTCCACTCGGATTGAAGAAGCGGCCGGTTTGTCGCAAAACCGTGCAGTGGAACATGATGCATTGGTCGGTTGTGATCTGAATCGGCAAAGACCGCAAGCGATAGGGGAGGCAGATGGCGTTGTCCAGTCATCGCGCTCTGTAGGATACCGGTCACTTTCTTGACGAAACCTTCGTAGCTATAGGTTCCTGTTTCGACAATATCACGGTATGCGCAATCGACCATTTTTTGCATTTGTTCCACGTCACTCAAAAACGCGAAAATCTGTTTTACATTCGAGAAATCTTTTTTTAACGGCAAGTAGTGTTTGTGTGGAGTCAGAACTCCGGAGTAGGTCCCTTCAAAAAGAATAAGACCCGTTCCGAGCGCGATGGCTTCGAAAACTTTCGGCGAGATCTGATTCATTTTAGCATCGCGTCCATCGATTTCCGAAAGCAGTCGCTGGTGGATCGCAAGAAAGTCGAGATGACGTTCTTTGCGCATTAGACGATTCACTTTTCTTAAAAGTTTTCCATCAAAATCGAAAACATTCGAGCCGGATTCAGTACCTAAGGTCGCGCGTGCACTGGATAGAAACTCGTACCATTTGTCTCCATAAATTCGATCGTCCTCTTCCCATTTAATGTCGCTGACAATTCCGTTTTTTTCACACTCTGCGGCTATCTGTTGACCAATATAGAGTTTTTCATAGCCGAGCATTCCATAGACGGGATGCAGAGGGCGTCCTCGATAAACGATCCATTGGGGGCGGTCTTTCAGCGGAATCCGTTTTAGACCAACCAGTCGGCTCGGCACGTACCCGGTTAAGACATTTACAAATTGAACTTTCGGAAAGCGGGAGCTCGGATAAATATTTTCTCGGTACTGATCTGGCACGCAGGTAAAGACAAAATTGAATCCTAGTCGTTCAATCCACTGGCGTGCCGTCTCGGTGTTGTCGTACTCATCCTGAATCGTAAGGCCTTTAGGACCTTTGAAGGCACTCAGTTTTTTTGCAAGGCGAGGGTGGATGTAGTCCTTGAGCGATAGCCTAATGGAATAAGTCACCAAGATCGCATCAAAGAACTCGAGATCGTAGTGCGAGCGGCCCTCGCGCGTGCCATCGATGTAAAAGACATTCATATCGCTATAAGTGGCGAAGGCTTCGAGATACTCTTTGACGGTGACTGTGAACGTCGAATTCGCGGCGTAAATAACTAATAAATTTCCATTTTTAGCCGAGCCCATGGACGCCTTTTGCAATTGTATATAGTGCAACGAATCAGACCCTACTATTTAACCTTGTGAGATGCAATACACGGACTTATAGAATGAGCCATCTGAAACTTTAAAGTCATTAGGGAGATCTGTGAAAGTATTGACCGTCATTGGTGCCCGCCCGCAGTTCGTCAAGGCGGCGATGGTCTCACGCGCATTGCGTGCCGAGACCGAAATCAATGAGATTCTGGTTCATACGGGGCAGCACTACGACAAAAATATGTCGGATCTCTTTTTTGAAGAGATGATGATTCCGAAGCCGACTTTTCACTTGAACGTCGGGAGCGCCTCTCACGCCAAAATGACCGGGTCAATTATGGCAAAGTTGGAGGACGTTTGCATAGAGACTAAACCAGATGCGATTATGGTTTACGGCGACACCAACTCGACCTTAGCGGCAGCACTCTGTGGTTCAAAAATGGGCATTCCCATTGTTCATGTCGAGGCCGGACTGCGCAGTTTCAATATGAAAATGCCCGAAGAAATTAATCGCATACTCACCGATCGTGTGTCGAAAATTTTATTTTGTCCGACCGAGACTGCGGTTGGTAATTTAAGGAAAGAGGGCTTTGAAAATTTTGGCGTCGATATCGTCTTAGCGGGTGATGTGATGCTCGACGCCGCCGTTTTCTACGCCCCAACCGCCGCGAAAGCTTCGCATATTCGCAAAACCCTTGATCTCAAGAAATATGCCCTATGTACCGTTCATCGAGCCGAAAACACCGATGACCCAGAACGGCTCCGTCAAATTCTCTCGGCGCTCGCGAAAATTAGCGAGGATCAGCCGATCGTTCTTCCGTTGCATCCGCGAACCCGCCGGGTTTTGAGCGGGCAAAATTTTGACCTGGGCCGGTTAATTGTGATTGATCCCGTCGGCTATTTTGACATGCTTGAACTCATTCAGGGGGCGACGCTAATACTGACCGATAGTGGTGGGTTACAAAAGGAAGCTTTCTTTTTTTCCAAACCCTGCATCACGATGCGCGACGAAACCGAATGGACTGAGCTGGTGGACCGAGGGGTAAATATTATAACCGGCGCAAATACGGCTGAGATCATTCGCGCTTACACTCACTTCCGATCAGTGCCGATTGAGTTTGACCTCTCACTCTATGGATCAGGCAAAGCCGCTTCACTGATTGCCCGCCATTTAGACCGAGTGCTTTAGAATTTTCTCTACTTTGCCAAGGGCTTGAAGTATAGCTCCTGTGGTATCTTCTCAATTCCTGCGTAGGATTATGTGGCGCGTTATAAGTTTTCGGATTTTACTATTTCCAACTATAGCCGGCTTTTAGCCCTGGCGAAGAGCACCTTCAAATTTGTCCGGTTTGAGGATTTCATTGAATCCGAGGGGCCGGTGATTTTTTGGCGTCATGACGTGGACGTTTCGGTTCATCGGGCACTGATTTTGGCGCAGATAGAGGCTAAAGAAAAAGTAAGAGCCACTTATTTTGTGCAGCTCTCGAGCCACTTCTATAGCGTTTTTGAAGAAGATATCAAGCGTCTTCTCAAACAGATCGAGGGACTTGGGCACGACATCGGATTGCACTTTAATCCGATGTCCTATGAAATTCGCAGCGAAGCGGATTTGGAGCGATATCTCTATTTTGAGCGCTCGGTACTTGAAAATCTATTGAGCACTAAAGTTACGATATTCTCTTTTCATGTGCCGACAGTTGGAACTGCCGACTTTCTGCAGAGGCAGTATGCCGGGATGCTGAATATTTACTCCCCAGAGTTCAGAGAAAAATTTCGCTACTGTTCGGATTCAAACGGCTACTGGCGGCATGAACCTCTCGAGGATGTTTTGCGAGAAACCACCGGTGGTCGTTTGCAGGTATTGACACATCCTGAGTACTGGACGGACGAGATTTTGAGCGCTAAGCAACGCATTCAGCGCTGCATTGATGGGCGGGCGAAGAGTACCCTTTCGCGATTTGAATCCATCGTCAAAGCCACTGGAAGAATTGTCCCTGACTGGTCGGATGAGAGTGACCGATGAGTGTTGCAGTTATTGGTGCGCAGGGGTTTATTGGCAGGCATCTTGTGCATGGACTTGTGACCAGTGGGGTCGAAGTCTTTCCCTATTCTTCAAAAACATCGGACCTGTTTGACGCAAAGACGGGAGCGTTTGATCCGGATTTTCGCTTGCCGCCAAATTTAGATGCGGTGGTTTACCTTTCTCAATCTCCGCGCTATCGGCAGGCGTCGGCCTTTTCCCAGCACGTTTACAATGTGAATACAATTGGGCCGGCAATTGCCGCGCGTGTTGCAAAAGAATCTTTTGCAAAAAAATTCATCTATACCTCCACCGGGAATGTTTATGCACCGTCATTTTCTAAGTTGGACGAGCGTGCCGCGCTCAATTTGAAAGATATTTATGCTCTCTCAAAAATTCATGGCGAACAACTCTTAGCTTCAGAAGCGGGAGACTTGAAGGTCTTGTGCGTGCGCTTGTTCGGAGTTTTTGGACCGAACCAGACGGATATGCTTGTGCACAAAATTGCGACCTGCTTGACTGCGGGGATGCCGGTGACGTTAGAACGAAATCCCTCTGACCCGAAAGACTCTGACGGGATTCAAATTTCTTATCTGTACGTATTAGATTTGGTTCGCATTTTAATTTCGTTGATTTCGAAGCCACAGACAGAGAATGTCCGTTGGCTGAATATTGCGGGTCCGCGCGCGATCAGTCTGCGTGAGTTGACGATGACTCTAGCGAAATTTATCGGGGGTGAAGCCGTGATACAGAGTTCGGATAGAATGCGGCAGACAGATTTGATTGCAGACATATCAAGACTTGCGGCCTTAGTAGATATAGAGTTCACCCCATTTGAAGTCGCTATTGAATCTGTATGTAAAGATATCCAAAAGGATCATGGAGGCATTGTATGAATCTGATTCCAGAGGAGTGGCTGGTCTGTTCGGTAACTCGTAAGCCCCTGAAACGTGAGGGTGAATTTTTAGTTGCTGGCGACTTTCGCTACCCTTATGAGAAAGAGTACGGCTTTTGGGATATGACACCCTATTCTTTGCGTGAGCTAAGTTCCCCTATCTGGAAAACTTGGCAACACCTGCAAGAAAATGGGGTCGTTTCTTATAAAGAGGATCCGAGCAAGAATTTGGGCGTTGGTGTACGTAAGGATCATTTGCAATTCAAAGATTTTGTCGGCTTTACCGGAAGGGTGCTCGATATTGGGGTCGGGCCACAAATGGCGCCGTCACATGTTGAATTTTCTTCTGCCAAAGAACTCGAAGGACTTGTTGGAATTGACCCCCTCATCGGATCTGTTCCGAAGAAATTTAAGTTTATAAAAGGCCTGGGTGAGTATCTGCCGTTTGCCGATAACTTTTTCGACAAGACGATGTTTGTCACTTCTTTGGATCATTTTGTTTCACCTGAGTTAGCGCTTCAATCTGCCGCACGGGTGACTAAACGCGATGGCGAAATATGCGTTTGGATTGGTGAAAAGGCGGCGACCGCACCAAGACCATCGCAAAGTCCGCTGTGGTATGAGTCGCTCACTATCCCAGAGGGCGCAGAAGATCGTTTTCATTTGAAGCGATTTAACCTGCAGGAATTTATGGCGATGGTGGGCCGCGTGAATATGAAAGTTCATGATCACGTGGAGCATAAAGTTGATGATTGGCGTACCAACCATTTCTTAAAGCTAAAAAAATAAAGCGGGGACTTAAAAATGGAACAAACGCAAATTGATGAGGCCAATAAAAAATTCTGGTCTGAACTCTGTGGCACTGGACTCGCGCAAAGCATTGGCATTGACGGAAATGACCGTGCGTCCTTGGATAAGTTTGATCGCGCCTATTTGGGATTTTACCCCTATCTGCTCGATTTTATCGAACCGGCTCAAATGCGTGGGCGCGAAGTTTTGGAAATTGGTTTGGGTTACGGAACTGTGAGCCGCGTAATTGCGTCTGAGGGCGCGAAGTTTAATGGCCTTGATATCTCTGACGGTCCTGTTTTCATGTCCAATCATAGCATGTCGATGCTTGGGCTCGATGGCAAAGCGGTGCGTGGTTCGGCTCTAGAAATTCCATTTCCAAATGCAAATTTTGATTTTGTGGTTTCGATTGGATGCTTACACCACACGGGAAATATGATGCAGGCTTTTAAGGAAGTGAGCCGGGTAGTGAAACCGGGGGGGCGAGCGATTCTTATGGTTTACAACCGCTACAGTTTGCGCCAATGGATTCGTTGGCCACTGAAAACCACTCTGCGGTGGTTGGCCGAAACATTCCTTCGCACGAACAAGCAATTGGTTGCGTCGAGAAGAGAAAAAGGCGCTTATGATGCGAATAGCAGCGGTGAAGCGGCCCCTGATACTGTGTTTACGTCGAAGTCGGAAGTTACAGCCATGCTGAAGAATGCGGGCTTTAGCCAAGTTCGCGTCGAGAAGAAAAACTCGGACGAGTATGGATATCGTGGGCGTATGTTGATAGGTCGCGAACAAGCTCTTAAATGGATAGGTCCGATACTGGGACTTGATCTTTATATCGTTGCGAGCAAGTAGAGAATGTTTAACGGAAGGATGAGTGACATGCTTTCAGGAGAAAGAGTATCGATTGGCGGCATCGGTCGAGAGGACAAAGACATCTTATTTAATTGGATAAATGACGCCAGATTAGTACGATTCAATGCTCCCTTTCAGCCGGTAAGTTGGGCGAGTCATTGCACCTGGTTTGACGGTTTGGGAAAGGACCCTTCGCGAACCATTCTTGCGATTCGAAAGCGAGGGGAGTCGGGTTTAATTGGAACCATTCAACTTTTCGCGATTCATACAGTCCATCGGTCCGCAGAACTTTCCATTCGGATTGGCAATGAGGTCGATCAAGGTAAAGGCTTCGGTTCCGAGAGCTTACAGCTCGCTTTGCAATTCGCGTGGGACGATTTAAATTTAAATCGCGTGTATCTGCATGTATTCGCCGACAACGCACGCGCAATCTCCTCCTATAGAAAGTCAGGATTTGTCGAAGAAGGCAAACTCAGAAGCGCGGCCTACATCAACGGCAAGTGGCTAGATGTTTTGGTTATGGGCATTTTAAAAAACAAGTGATTTTAATTTGAAGATTAAGGAAAAAAGGATGGGGCGGACGTAAATTCCGTCGACGAAAACCCACTCCGAATCAAGTTCGCCTCGTAAATCAAAAAAAATCTACCCACAGCTCTTTCTCTTCCCATCTGTTAAAGCGATTGAATGCTGTCGACCACGGGTACAAGTCCTTTGGAACATTCTCCATGGCGCTCCAGTACGCAGCTTCCAGAGAATGGCCTCCATAACATCGCGGCCGTCGTTAACGTCACTCGCTGCGCATTGTTTGCAGGTTCTGGTTCCAAATCTCGCCAGCAATATATCTTCGACTCACAAAAGAGCCCTCCGTTTCTGGCTCGAAAAACGTTCATGAAGTTACTCAAACGGCTAAATTCACCGGATCAAAATGAGTACGCGCCCCAGTAAATCCACTTAACTTTAGTCAGCACCTAAAGTATATTACGTTTAATGTTGCGATTGTCCGTTTTAAAAATGCTAGGTCGGCTTTCGAGAATGTGGAGCCAGCGGTTTGGATCAGGACGAAAATTTGCGATCACAGCCTGGATTTGCAATGCTGCGCTTAAACGTCGAATGCGTCGGTTCTTACCGAAGCCAGGGCAACGTTCAGTTATTTTTCTGCACAATTGTTATTACAATTACAAATATCTAGCCCGCGCTTTACGCGCTCGGGGTTGGAGCGCAGTGGTGGTTAGTCTCGATGCGCCTGACTCGGCTGTCAGCAAGTTTTTCCACGGTGAAGATCTCAATATTTTCCATCCCAACTCCTTGATTTTCGAAAAAAACGCTCAGTTAGTTTTCGAGACGGCGAGAGATAAATTTAAAATGGTGCACTTTTATGGCATGGGGAGGATGTCGTTTTTCTCCAAGTTTTGGACTGCCGCGGGAAATCGCAATGCTGTTCCCGAAGATTTTTTGGAATTGAAAAGGTATGGCGTTAAAGTCGGGTATTCGCATTCGGGCTGTATGGATATGGTTTCCCAGTCTTCATTTTATAAATGGAGCAAGGGCTGCTGTGATAAGTGCATCTGGCAATCAAGGCCCGACGTTTGTTCGGATTTGGGAAATTTGGCTTGGGGAAAAACGATTGCGGCCGGCTGTGATCTGATTTCGATCGAAACCGAGCCGACGTTGGATTTCAAAAGCGGTGCGAAGGTTTTCAGAGATCCTCTGACCTTCGCAATGGATATGGATTTTTGGAAACCGAATATGAAAATTCCGTCGCGCTACAATCGGCGTGGGTCAGCGGGTGAAATCCTGATTTATCACGGAGTGGGGAACTACAGTACGCGGCAGAATGAAAAACGAAATATCAAAGGCACGCCGGCGATACTAACCGCAGTCGAAAATTTGCAGAAAAAAGGTATTCCAGTCCGCTTGATTTTTGTAACGGACCAGCCAAGCATAACAGTGCGGTATTTTCAGGCGCAAGCCGACATTGTCGTCGATCAATTGAACTACGGCCGCTTCGGGGCGACGGCTCGCGAGGGGATGGCGCTCGGCAAGCCAACGATTTGCAATATGAACTTGCAGGAACCAGACGGTGGCCCCCCGAGTCCAGCGATTTTGGAATGTCCACTCATCCATGCCGATGAAAGTTCGATTGAAGCCGTGCTCGAAGACCTCATCCGCAATCCCGAAAAGCGGGAGGCGATTGGTCGCCAGAGCCGAGACTACATCGTAAAGTGGTGGTCGGCCGAGGCCTGTGCTGCGCGCTTCGAGGAAGTGTATGATCGGTTACAACTCGGATTGTCCCCTCAACATTACGCGTTATAGGCCTTGGCCATTGGATTTCAGGGGAAATTTCGCTAAATTGCCCACTTTATTGAATGAGGGTAAATGTGGAATTAAAAGATAAGAAGCTCCTAGTCATTGGGGGCGCAGGTCTGATTGGGTCGCACACCGTGGACGCTCTTTTGCGCGAGCCGGTTTCTGAAATCCGCATCTACGATAACTTTACCCGTGGCAAACCTGAAAACTTAGCCTCCGCACTCTTGGATCCACGCGTTCGTATTTATGACCTGGGCGGAGATATTCTGCACACCGATCTGTTGAATGAGGCGATGCGCGGAATGGATGGGGTCTTTCACTTCGCCGCGCTTTGGCTTTTGCATTGCCATGATTTTCCGCGCTCTGCTTTTGAAGTGAATATTCAAGGCACCTTCAACGTGGTTGAGGCATGCATTAAAAATAAGGTGCAGCGTTTGGTTTATTCCTCCTCGGCTTCAGTTTACGGGGATGCGGTGACTGAGCCCATGACCGAGAACCATCCTCACAACAACACCAACTTTTATGGCGCGACTAAAATCGCCGGCGAGCATATTTGTAAATCGCTCTATCATCGTCACGTGACTACGCCGCAGGCGTTTGAGTACGTGGGCCTTCGTTACATGAATGTGTATGGTCCTCGTCAAGATTACAAGGGCGCTTACATTGCGGTGATTATGAAAATGCTCGATCGCATCGATCAGGGACTTGCGCCGGTGATCTACGGCGATGGCTCCCAAGCCTATGACTTTGTCTATGTGGGTGACTGCGGGGCCGCCAATGTTCAAGCGATGAAGGCGTCAACAGCCGATGAATTCTACAATGTGGGGACAGGAATTCGCACGACTCTGAAAGAACTCGCGCAGATTGTCGTCGACGAAGCAAAGTCGCCGCTCGGAGTGCAGTTTGAGCCGGGTGGGATGTCTTTTGTGAAAAATCGAGTCGGTTGTCCGAAAAAGGCAGAAAAGGATCTTGGGTTTCTGGCGAAGACGGATCTGCGCGCGGGAATTCGTAAACTGATTGAGTGGCGTAAAGCTCATCAAGGTCAGGTCGAGGCGCGCCGTCAGAGTGCCGAGCCTAGGGCTGGTCATCCTGCTCCCTAAATCTTCGGCGCGAGGCCAATAGATGTGCGGAATTGCTGGCTGGCTTGAAAATGGTCCACGCTCCATTGATATCGAAATTCTGGGTCAAATGACCGAGAGTCTGGCCCATCGCGGTCCGGATGACTCGGGAGTTTTCGTCAAGGGCCCGATAGGACTTGGTCATCGTCGCTTGAGTATAATTGATTTAAGTCGGGCGGGACATCAGCCAATGATCACTCCCAGCGCTCGCTATGCGATTTCCTATAACGGTGAGGTCTATAATTTTCGTGAGTTGAAAGCCGAGCTCATGCAAGCTGGCCGAGAATTTCAAACTCAAACCGATACCGAAGTGGTGCTTGCGGCGTTTGAAATTTGGGGTCCGTCTTGCTTTAAAAAATTCAACGGTATGTTTGCGTTGGCCATTTGGGACAACCAAGAGCAGGCACTCTATTTGGCGCGTGACCGTTACGGCGTTAAGCCCCTGTATCTTTTTTCAACTGCGGGGACTTTGCTGTTTGCTTCGGAAATAAAAGCATTACTTCGCCACCCCGGCGTGCGCTGTGAAATCGATAAGCAAGGGTTGACTGAGTATTTCACATTTCAAAATTTTTTCGCCTCACGCACGCTCTATAAAAATATAAGCACATTTCCAGCTGGTCATTGGGCGAAGGTTGAGGCGAAGCGGCCGGACCAGATCGCTTGGCATCAGTATTGGGATTTTGACTTTCAAGAACCTGAGAGTGGCCGTGCGGAGAGTTCTTATATCGAAGAACTCGATTTTCTGTTTCAGCAGTCTGTGAAACGACAGATGATGAGCGATGTGCCGGTCGGATCGTATTTGAGTGGTGGCATTGACTCAGGTTCAATCGCCACCATCGCTTCGCAAAACTACAAAGATTTGCAAACTTTCACCGTTGGATTTGATACAAAAGACGCATCCATTCTTGAACAGGCATTTGACGAGCGAGACTTTGCCCGCGAGATGGCCATGCAGCTGAAGACTCAGCATCACGAAAAAATCTTGGTCGCGGGAGATATGGAGAGATGCCTTCTCGATCTCACTTGGCATATCGAAGAGCCCCGTGTGGGGCAGAGCTATCCGATCTACTACGCCGCAAAGATGGCCAGCCAATCCGCCAAAGTTGTTTTGAGTGGAGCGGGTGGCGACGAGGTCTTTGCAGGTTATCCGTGGCGTTACTATCGGGCCGTCAACAATCAGGGGTTTGACGACTTTGTTTCAAAATATTATTCCTTCTGGCAACGTTTAGTTCCCGATGAGCAGATGGCGGCGATGCTTGCGCCGATTTGGTCTGACGTACGCGATTTCAACACGCGAGATGTTTTTAAATCCGTATTTGGTCAGCGAGATCAAAATCTGACGCGACCTGAGGATTTCATTAACCATTCGCTTTATTTTGAGGCCAAGACGTTTCTACATGGACTTTTGGTGATCGAAGATAAAATTAGCATGGCGCATGGACTTGAGACCCGAGTTCCATTTCTCGACAACGATCTGGTTGATTTTGCAATGCGCGTTCCCGCTTCGATGAAATTGCGCAATCTACAGGAAGTCATTCGCTTTAATGAGAATGAGCCCGCGAAAAATAAAAAATATTTTGAGAAAACCAACGACGGCAAATTGATTCTTCGTCGGGTTATGGAACGTCATGTCCCTAAAACGACGACGGCAAGAGTAAAGCAGGGATTTTCTGGACCTGACGCCACTTGGTTCAAAGGCAAGAGTAACGCTTTTGTGCAGAAAATATTAGGCGATAAGAACTCCTCTTTATTTGAATTTTTGGATCGTGAGACCGTTCACTCTTTGGTTGAAGAGCATATGAGCGGCAAAGTGAACCGCCGACTTTTGATTTGGTCTTTAATTACATTTGAAACCTGGTGCGGACTTTTTCTCGACGGAAAACCTGAGGCCGCGACTCAGAAACCGAAACTGACGAATCGAATGAACAATATATTTTCTTTTCTATAGCGGAGAATGGGAAGCAATGTCCTCGGCCATCACATGCGAAAATATGTCCAAGATCTATCCACTCGCAGAGACGTTCCGCGCGTGGCATGTGCTCGCGGGATTTGATACGAGTGGCGATGGCTTTCGTGCGTTGGAAAACGTTTCTTTAAAGGTTCCTAAAGGAAAAATTGTCGCGGTACTTGGGCGCAATGGTGCAGGGAAGAGTACGCTCCTGCGAGTCCTCGGTGGCGTCTATGACCCGACCTCTGGACGACGCGCGGTCGTTGGTAGACTTAGTGGGCTTTACGAGCTGGGCTTGGGCGGGCAGAGCTCATTGACCGGCCGCGAATATGCCCAGCGCATGCTCAGTATGAAAGGTCTTCCGGGAAAAGAGATCGCGTCTGCGCTTCCAGAGATACTTCAGTTTTCGCAGCTGGGTGAGTTTTTTGAAAGACCCATCTACACCTACTCCTCTGGCATGAAGGCGCGGTTGTATTTTAGCGTGGTGACGGCGCAGAAATATGACGTTTATTTGATCGACGAGGCGCTCGCCGTTGGGGATGAGTATTTTCAAAGAAAATGTTGGGCTCGGATTCGCGAATTGTTGGCCGGGGGCGCCTCGGGAATTCTAGTCACCCATGACTGGTCGGCCGCGCTTCGCCTGTGTGATTACGCATATGTTTTAGAGCATGGACAGGTTGTACTTGAAGGCGATGTTGAAAATGTTGTGCGCACCTATCTTAAAATGCCCGAGTTAAAGTCTTCTGCGCTCGGCAGGTTCATCTCGGCTCCCACAGCCGTGGAAGCGAAGTCGGAGGAGGACCTCATCCTCCCGATTGAAATTGAATCGAATTCAAACGATGAACTTTATTTTGGCTATTCGATCGAACTTTTGCGCAAGGGATTTGGCTGGGAGATCTTACTTTTGCAGGATGGGATTCTTGCCGCAAAGACGAAGGGTCGATTCAAATGTGAATTATCGATTGCGCAGCTGCCGCTTTATGCCGGTCGGTATTCGATCAACTTATTTTTAAGTTCCGTGGATCGAGCCGGCGTGAAAACGGTGGTCGACGTCCGCTCATGGACCTATGGGAACCCAATTCCGCTGCGAGTGAGTGGCCCCGATTCCACCTCGGGGTGTCGCCTGCCGTGGAAAATCGAAGTGAACGGAAGTGCCTATGGCTCCTAAAGTTCGCTGTACAAATATTCAAAAATCGTACTTTTCTGGAATCTTCCCCTGGTCTCGGCGTTCCCATCAAGCTGTGGATGGAGTGTCGTTCGAGCTGAAGAGCGGTGATCGTGTCGGCATCATCGGTCAAAATGGAGCGGGAAAGTCGACCCTTCTCAATATGATTGCGGGGATCAGCCGAATATCAGGTGGTGAGCTCAGCGTTCAGGGCAAGGTCACCGCTGTCATGACTTTGGGGATTGGTTTACGTGAGCAGTTGAGCGGTCGTGAGAATATCGTGATCGACGGAATGCTGCAGGGTTTGACAAAAGAAGAGGTCACCGCCAAGGCGGACTCGATTATCGAATTTTCCGAACTGGGTGAATTTATTGATCGGCCCGTAAGGACTTACTCCACGGGAATGAAATCGCGGCTTGCCTTTGCCATGTTGACACTGATCGACCCAGAAATTTTAATTATCGATGAGGCGCTCTCGGCCGGAGACGCGTTTTTTGCGCGCAAGGCCTCGCTGAAAATCAAAGAGCTGTGCAATCGGGGCAGCATTGTGATTTTGGTTTCGCACGGGATGGAGACGATCGCCGAAATGTGCGACCGCTGCATTTGGCTTGAAAAAGGCAAAGTGAAGCAAGACGGACCTTGTGCGCCGGTGATCAAAGACTATTTGGAATCAGTACGCAGCCGTGAAGGGCTTGAGTCCATTCGCTCATTCGCCGCTTCGGGGGAAGAGTCCTCCAATGCGATCGGATCCCTTGCGATCAATGGCAGTTACTTGCAGCATACGCCCGTCAGAGCCGCGGACGGCCTCCGCGCGTCGATAAAGATTCTTAATCCGAATAATTTGCCGAATTTGCGAGCCCAACTCGCGCTTTGCCGGTTGGATTCGATGATCGTCGATGAGCGAGAAGTGCAATTGTCTGGGCTCGTGCCTCACGTCGATTTTGCTTTGGAGACCCTTATTTTGGCCAATGGATTTTACAAATTCACCGTTGAAATAAAATCCGGTCTGACCCATTTGGGTCATTTGAGTCAGGAGTTTGAGGTGCAAGATATGCCCACCGAAAAGGGCGGCTGGCCGATGCTGATCTACCCCTCTACATTTACGACGAAACCGATGGAGACCGTTCAATGAGTTCCGTAGCCGTTTTACGAAAAGATATGCGCATGGCGCTGACCATGACCAAGATTGCGGTTAGCGATAAGTTTATGGGTTCGGGACTAGGAAGCCTTTGGGCGGTATTAAGTCCGCTCTCGGTGCTGGCGATTTATACTTTTGTTTTTGGCTACGTTTTAAAACTCAAGGCTCCGGGAGCAGAAACCACGCTCTCTTACGCCATTTGGCTGATTGCGGGTATGGGACCGTGGATCGCGACGTCAGAGGCGCTGAGTGCGGCGACAAACTCGGTCGTTTCAGGCTCTTCGCTAGTTAAGAATTTGGCGTTTCGTACAGAAATTCTGCCGATCGCCGCGGTCATGACCAGTTTAATCACTCTGCTCGTCAGCTTGGTGTTTTTAGGTGCGCTCTTAATCTTTGACGGCAAAGGTTTAAATTGGCATTGGCTGATGTTGCCTGCGGTGATGCTGGTTCAATATGTGTTTCTGGTGGGAATCGGGTTGGCGTTTGCCACGGTGAACGTTTTTTTTCGCGACTTTGGCGTGATGCTTGGAAATCTGCTTATGATTCTTTTATTTGCCACGCCGATTTTTTATCCGATCAATCAAATGCCCGAGACCGTGCGCAAAATCTCACAATTCAATCCATTTTTTATCGTCGCTGACTCCTATCGCAGCATACTTTTGGACGACGCGGCTCCAAACCTTTTTGGCAGCGTCTACCTTTTGATTGTGGCGATTGTCACGCTGGCCATCGGATACTTTTTATTTCGCCGTCTGAAGGGATATTTTGAGGGCTTTCTCTAGTGATTCGCGTGGGCATTCATCAACCTAATTTTTTGCCTTGGCTCGGTTATTTTGACAAAATTTCTAAGTCCGACGTATTTATTTTTCTCGACGATGTCCAAGTTATAAAGACCGGTGGAAGCTGGTTCAATCGGGTGCCGGTGCCAGGTCAGAAGAATGGCGGCGCTCAGTGGTTGACGGTGCCTATCCGTAAGCCGTCCGGCGTGCAATTGATTCGCGACGCTGAGTTCGTCGACTCTAGCGGATGGTGGGCGCCCATCCAGGGAACTCTTCGCTCCACCTATTCCGGGCACCCCTATTTTCGTGAGGTTATGGCTTTGCTCGAGGAGTACGCTTCGCAATGTCAGTCCGTTCATCTCGCGGATTGGAATATCGGCTGGATCACTCTTTTGGCGGATAAGATGGGAATTCCAGCATCGAGATTTGTTAGGTCATCTTCATTGAATGTGGGCTCTCAAGGAACCGCCCGATTGGTCGAACTGACGCGGAAAGTGGGCGGAACGACCTACCTTTGTGGAGGCGGATCTTCTGCCTATTTTGAAAATAAGCTTTTTCACCGAGTCGGGGTGGAAGTGGAGTTTCAATCCTACACGCCAAAACCCTATGCCCAGAGGGGTCTTACGGAATTCCTGCCGGGATTAACCTGCCTCGATAACCTGTTCAATTGCGGAATTGATGCATTAAGTCATTTTTCTAAGGATGGCTCCGTCCTTGCTCAATAATTCGACAAGATCAAATTTACTTTCTCAGAGCGAAATCGTAGTATTCCGCCCTTTAGACAATCCTTTTTCAGCAGGAGCCGCCTTTGGGACCCCTAATTAATCGCATCGCGAAAAAAGAAGCCGTCATTGGGATTTATGGACTGGGTTACGTGGGCTTGCCACTGGTTCTTCGATTTGCCGAAGAAGGTTTTAAAATTATTGGCTTCGACATCGATAAAGACAAAGTCGAGAGTCTCAACAACGGGAAAAGTTATATTGAACACATCGCTTCCGAACGTGTGGCGAAAGCGCGCGACGGTCGCTTTGAAGCCACTACGGATTTTACGCGTGGTGCGGAAGTCGATGCGCTTATTCTCTGCGTCCCCACTCCTCTAAACAAATTTCGTGAACCGGACATGACCTATGTGATCGCGACTTTGGACTCGATCACTCCCTATTTGCGCAAAGGTCAGTTGATTTCTCTTGAGAGTACGACTTATCCGGGAACGACTGAAGAAGAAATCGTTCCGCGTGCAAACTCGCGCGGCTTGAAGGTTGGTGAAGACATTCACATTGTATTTTCACCTGAGCGGGAAGATCCGGGTCGCGCAGATTTTTCCACGAAGACCACTCCCAAAGTGGTTGGCGGGATTACCTCCAACTGCCTAGAAGCGGGCTGCGCACTTTATAAAGCAATTGTTGATCGCGTGGTCCCGGTGAGCTCCACTCGCGTCGCCGAAATGAGTAAGCTTCTGGAAAATATCCATCGTGCGGTGAACATCGGTTTGGTCAATGAGCTCAAAATCGTCTGCGAAAAAATGGACATCGACATCCACGAGGTCATCGATGCGGCCGCGACCAAACCTTTCGGCTTCGTCGCGTATCGACCTGGTCCGGGCCTGGGTGGACATTGCATTCCCATTGATCCCTTTTACCTGACCTGGAAAGCGCGCGAGTACGGAGTCCACACTCGCTTTATCGAGCTCGCCGGTCAAATCAACAGCAGCATGCCTTCGTACGTATTGCGCAAGGTTGCAGCCGGTCTGAACGACCATAGCAAGTGTCTCAAAGACGCTTCGATTTTAGTACTTGGCTTAGCCTATAAAAAGAATATCGATGATGTGCGTGAGTCACCGGCCGTGGAACTTATGGAAAAGCTTAGAGCCGAAGGCGCACTTGTGCAATATCATGATCCACATGTGCCGACTTTTCCGAAAATGCGTGGGCACCAGTTCGATCTATCAAGTATCGAACTGACGCCTGAGCATTTGAATTCTTTTGATTGTGTTGTGCTGGTTACTGATCACGATGACTTCGACTATGATATGATCTTGAAAGAGTCCGAGCTACTGGTGGACACGCGTGGCCGTTATCGTAAGCCGTCACCAAATATGATTCGGGCGTAATCCGATGAACTTTGCTCTGATTGGCGCGGCCGGGTTTATTGCTCCTCGACACTTGCAGGCGATGCATGCGTTGGGACACGACTTGGTCGCAGCCTTTGATCCAAGTGATTCTGTAGGAATCTTGGATCGATACTTTCCAGAGTGCCGATTCTTCACCAAGTTTGAACAATTCCAGGCTTACCTTGAAGAGCAAAAGACTACGCCTAATGAAGTCAGTTACGTATCGATTTGTTCGCCCAATGATCTTCACTCGGCGCATATTAAATTTGCCCTGCGGCTCGGTGCGCATGCGATTTGTGAAAAGCCTTTGGTGTTAACAATTCGCGAGCTTGAAGATCTTGCTAGCTATGAACGAAAAACGGATCGTCGGGTATTCACTGTTCTCCAACTGCGCCACCATAAGAAAATTCAAGAGCTAAAACTCAAAGTGGATCTCGAGAAAAAAAGTCAGCCTTACGCGGTGAATTTGACCTACATGACGTCGCGGGGCGCTTGGTATCATGAGTCTTGGAAGGGCGATATCCGCCGTTCGGGTGGCTTGTCTTCTAATATCGGAATTCATTTCTTTGACATGCTGACTTGGATATTTGGTGACTGCGTAAAGGCCGAACTTATTGAGCGGACCACGATGCGTGAAAAGGGCTTCTTGCAGCTCAAGAACGCCAATGTGAATTGGTCTTTGTCGGTTGATCGTAAGGATTTGCCAGTAAGCGCAGTGGAAAGTGGCAAATCGACGTTTCGCTCGATCACAATTGACGGAGAAGAATTCGAGTTCTCCGATGGGTTCACGGAGCTGCACTCTGAAGTTTACAAAAGCGTGATCGCGGGCAATGGATTCGGACTTCAAGCGACCGCACAGGCCATCCGAATCGTTGAGGAGCTGAGGCGCGATGTCTGATTATACCAAACATGAAACGGCGATAGTTGATCCCGGCGCTAAAATTGGCGCAGGTACACGCATCTGGCATTGGGTTCATGTTTCTCCCCGCAGTACGATCGGAAGCGGATGTTCGCTAGGGCAGAATGTTTATGTTGGCAACGATGTCTCGATTGGCAACAACGTTAAAATTCAAAATGGCGTTTCGGTTTATGACCGAGTCACGCTCGAAGACGACGTGTTTTGTGGTCCGAGCATGGTGTTTACGAATGTCATCAATCCTCGCTCAGCGATTGTGCGAAAGGATGAATACAAGACGACTCTCGTAAAAAAGGGCGCAACGATCGGTGCAAATGCGACGATTGTATGCGGAGTTACTCTTGGTGAGAATTGCTTTGTTGCGGCTGGTGCCGTGATCACCCGAGATGTGAAACCCTTTGCGCTAATGGCTGGAGTTCCGGCACGGCAAATCGGTTGGATGAGTCGCTTTGGTGAGCGCGTCGAGCTCCCGCTAGAGGGCAAGGGCGAATATCTATGTCCACATACCGGTGATGCCTACCTCTTGGTCGGCCAATCCCTTTCAGTCAGGGAGAAACGCTAGTCATGTGTGGAATCGCAGGTGCCTTGAGTATGTCCCACGACAAAGTTCCACAACTGGAGCGTAGTCTAGAGGTCATGGCGAAGCTACAGGCCCATCGCGGACCGGACGGTCAAGGCGAGTGGACCTCACGCGATTCTCGCGTCGGGTTTGCGCATCAGCGTTTAACGATCATTGATTTGAAAACTGGCGCGCAGCCGATGTCTGACAGTGCGGGCAACGTGATTTGTTTCAATGGTGAAGTCTATAACTACCTTGAGCTTAAAGAAGAGCTGAAAGGTGAATCCTTTCACACCAATTCGGATACTGAGGTCGTGCTTGCCGCTTATCGCGTTTGGGGCGAGGACTGCGTTCGCAAATTTCGAGGAATGTTTGCCTTTGCAATTTGGGACGAGAAACAAAAGAAGCTGTTCTGCGCTCGTGATCAGTTTGGGATCAAGCCGTTTTACTATTCTATAGTTAATGGTGTGTTCTATTTCGCGTCGGAAGCCAAAGCGTTACTGCCCTTTTTGCCGCAACCCGAAGTCAATAAAGAGGCCTTAAAAGACTATTTGGTCTTTCAGCTTTATCTCGATGACAAGACGTTGTTCAAGGACATCCAGCAGCTTTCCCCGAGTCACGTTTTGACGATCAAAGACTCGCAGTTGACGGTAAGACGGTATTGGGAAGTATTTTATGAAATCGACTTTGATCACTCCCGACAATATTTTGAAGACGAATTGCGCGAGGTCTTAACAGATTCGGTAAAAATCCATCTGCGCAGCGATGTGCCTATTGGTGCGTACATCAGCGGAGGCGTGGACTCATCGATCATCGCGGCTCTGTCGAAAAAGACCGCCGATCGTAACTTTGTGGCCTTTGCCGGAAAATTTTCGGAAGGTGGCGAAAATTTCGATGAGAGTCGCTTTGCTGAGGCTCAGGCCGAGATGTTGGGGATTCCGCTTTATCAACGCGATATCACGCACGTTGATTTTATGGAGAATATCTCGAAGGTTATCTATCACCTCGATATGCCGGTCGCGGGGCCTGGTTCATTTGCGCAATTTAGTATTTCGCAATTGGCGGCCAAACATCGCAAAGTGGTCTTGGGTGGGCAGGGCGGGGATGAAATTTTTGGTGGCTACGTCCGTTACCTCATCGCGTATTTCGAGCAATGTATTAAGGGCGCCGTCGAAGGGACTCTTCATAACGGCAACTTCGTGGTAACTTATGAATCGATTATTAAAAATCTGCAGACTCTCAATCCGTATAAGTCCATGCTCAAAGAGTTCTTTAGCGACGGACTATTTGAACCGATTGAAAAGCGTTACTTTAAGTTGATCAATCGGGCGCCCAGTTTGAAGTCGGCGGTCCGTTGGAATGAATTGCCTGATTACGATCCGTACGAAGGCTACTTGAAGATATTCAATGCGGGCAATGTGGGTAAGGAATCTTACTTGGACAAGATGACCCATTTCGATTTTAAAACTCTTTTGCCGGCTCTTTTGCATGTCGAAGATCGCATGAGTATGGCCTGTGGTCTCGAATCGCGAGTGCCGTTCTTGGACACCCGAGTGGTCGAGATGGCCGCAAAGATGCCGGCCGATGTGAAATTCAAGGACGGGAACCTCAAGATGATTTTGACTGACACCATGAAGGACATGCTCTGTCCCGAGATTCAGCAGCGAAAGGCCAAAATGGGCTTTCCGGTGCCGATTGGGCAATGGATGAAGGGCCCCTTACGTGAGTTCGTACGTGAGCATCTCAGCACGTCAAAGGCACGCACGCGTGACTTTTTGGATAATGAGATGGTAGTGAAGCAAATCGACACCGAAGGCGAGTTTAGCCGTAATCTTTGGGGCGTCTTGTCCCTGGAGCTATGGCATCAGAATTTTATTGATGATGGATCAAAATTTAAAAAGTTACTGAATTCATAGAGGAGGATACAAAATGCGTATTTTAATTACTGGTGGATCGGGCTTTGTCGGCTCAACTATCGTGGATCGTCTTTTGCCGAAGGGCCATGAGATTTTGGTGATCGACAATTATGCAACCGGTCGCCGCGACAATCTGACCACTAAAAAAGGTCTGACGGTTGTTGAGGGCAGCATCGCCGATACGAATATGGTGCGCAATTGCTTCGCTGAGTTCAAACCTGAGATTCTGGTTCATGCCGCTGCCGCCTACAAAGATCCAAATGATTGGATGGAAGACATCCAAACGAACGGTGTGGGAACGATCAATGTCACTCAAGCGGCGAAGGAATTCGGCACGAAGCGCGTGATCTATTTTCAGACGGCACTTTGCTACGGCCTAAAGCCTCTTGAGCAACCTATTACCCTGAAGCACCCGCTTTTTTCTGGCTCTTATCCGGGTGGCAGCAGTTATGCGATTTCAAAGACGACAGGTGAGCAGTATATCGAACTCAGTGGTCTCGACTTCTTGTCGTTCCGTTTGGCGAATGCCTACGGTCCACGCAATATCAGCGGTCCGCTTCCCACATTTTTTCAACGCCTGACTGCTGACAAAAATTGCTTTGTTATGGACACTCGCCGCGACTTTATCTTTATTGAAGATCTTGTCGATGTGATTGAAAAGGCTGTCGATGGGATGGGTAATCGTGGTTACTACCATATTGCGACGGGATCTGATTATTCGATCAAGGACCTCTATGATGCGACCATTAAAGCTCTGAATATGCCTGAGAAGGCGAATGTAGAAGTACGCCCCAGACTTCCTGATGATGTTTTCACGATCTTGATTGATCCCTCAAAAACAGAGGCCGATTTCAAGTGGAAACCCAAGACGCAGCTTGAGGACGGGATTCGCGCAGCGATTCAATACTACCAAAACTTCGGCATCAACCAGACGTTCACCCACTTAAAAGCGGAAATGAAGTAGCCAAACAACCGCGGGACTTAATCCTAGTCCCGCGTTTGTCCCTGTGGTCCCACCACGCGGCGGTAGGCGTAGACATCCGAGCGGCTCAGCGCCTCGAGATCCTTTAAATTTTCATAGTCGTCCCAAAGTGCACTCAGGGTTCGACCATAGAGCCCTTCGGCTTCAATCGATAAAAGGTACTGCGCAAGTTTCGCCGCTTTAAATGGCGATTCTCCGCCTCCATCTTGTTGCTTCAGACTTTTTTCATAGATCTCGTTGCCGACTTTTTCTGGTCCAGCGGCAAGCAGGTTTTTAAGAAAGCGGGTGTTCACGGCGCCGGGTGCGATGGCGTTGAGGTAGATTTTATTTTTCGCCAACTCCGTACCGACCGTTTCCGTGAAGCGCCAAAGAGCACCCTTTGCTGTTACATAAGGCGCGAAGTTCGGAAGCGCATTTTGTCCGCCACCGGAGAACAGGATGATCCGACTTCCAGGCTTCATGATTTTCGCAAAGGCGTGAACGGAGCGAATAACGCCCATCAAATTGATGTCGAGTGAATCTTCCCATTCTTTCAATGAGCTTTCCGTGAAAGGGCCGATCTCGCCATAGACTGCGGCGGCGGCAATCAATGCGTACGGTGATCCAAGCTCTTTGCCGATTTTAGTGACGAAGTTTTCAACTGAACTGGTTTCGCGAACGTCGCAGGGAATAGCAAGGTGCGGTCCGGGCCCTTTGGATTTCAGCGTTGCGAGTGCGCTTTGCAATTCAGATTCAGTGCGTGCGCCAACCGCGACTCGTGCGCCGAGTTCACTCAGAACCTCGGCGATGGCGAGTCCGATGCCGCGGGCGCCTCCAGTAATAGCGACGACTTTTCCTTTCATGCTTTCCCCTTTAGTCATGCAGCACCACTTGTGCGCCCAGTTGGTCGAAACGGAACGGGACATCTTGCAACCCCGCTTCACGCATCACGCGACGCAGGCGACGTTTGTCGTCGGCAAGAAACATCAGAAATCCTCCGCCACCGGCGCCGATTAGCTTTCCGCCCATTGCGCCATTGTTCATCGCGAGTTCGTACCACTCGTCGATTTTTCCGTTACTCATGGCTTTCGAGCGTTTCTTTTTGTGTAACCAGTGGGTGTTCATCAGATTCCCGAAGTCGTCAATCTGACCGGCCTCAAGCGCCGTCCCGATTTGAATTCCCAACTCTTTGGTGAAATGCAGATTCTCAAGAATCTCGCTGTCGACTGGGCTGTCGGAAGCGGTGGATTTTTTTGTCGCATCGTCTTGTTCGCGCAAGATATCCGAGGCGCTGCGCGAATATCCGGTGAAGAATAAAAGCAAATGGTCTTCGAGGTCGATGCGATGGGGCTCGGACATTTTGAGTGGGCGAGCGTCGACCTTGCCTGAGGTATCAATGGTAAAACGAGTCAATCCCCCGACAGAGGCAATATACTGATCCTGTTTCCCAATGGGAGATTTCAATTTCTCGATATCGATCTCGCAGGCCTTTTCGGCTAAAGTCATTGGATTGTGGGGAAGCTGTTTGTAGGTATAAAGCGCCTTTAGAAGGGCGATTGTGAACGTGCCTGAAGAGCCCAAGCCGGTTCCCGCGGGAATATCCGCAAAGCTCGAGATCTCAACATTGGGTTCGATGCCCACGTCGCGCAGACATTCACGAAGCAAAGGATGTTTGATATCATCGATGGTCTTAACGCGTTCGAACTCCGAGTACTTAATGATGAAATCTTTGAAGAACGTTTTATGTAGAGAAATGTAAACATATTTATTGATCGCCGCACTGATAAATGTCGAGCCAAATTTAGAATAGTAGGAGGGAAGATCAGTTCCCCCACCGCCGATCGAAATGCGCAAAGGCGCTTTTGCGATAATCATTTTTCCTCCGCTTTCGTCTGATGGTAAATCTCATAAACAATCTCGAGCGCAGCCAAAGCATCGTCTAAATTCGCATCGGGGATGCGCTTCTCTTCAACATCTTCGCGAAAGGCAAGCCACTCGTGATTCCACGAGTCGTCGGGGCCTGGGTACTCAAAAATCTGTGTATCCGGAGGACCCATCTCCGGTTTCATTTTAAAGTAGCTCAATTTTTCTAAACCGTAACTGCCGCCGAGGCCACTGACGTCGAATTTCACCTTTTTAAAATAGAGTTCGAAGCTGAAAAGGTTTTTCCACTCGGTGCAGCTGACTTGTAGGAAGGCGGCTTGATCGCTGGAGTTACGCAGAAGCATAAAGCCGTTGTCCTCGACCGGCATATCCCAAAAATAGCTATGCGACCATCCCTGAACTTTAGTGACGGTCTTTAGCCACTGACGGGACAGATCGATCATGTGCACACCTTGATCAATCAATTCGCCACCGCCAGAGAGCTCTGGTTTTGCGCGCCACTCTTTTTCCATGCCTAAGCGGCCACCGTGTCCGTAACGGCCGCGCAGAAACATCAGGGGGCCAAAGTCTTCGCTCTTGCTGAGTTCGCGAATTTGGCGAAAGGCAGGATGATAGCGATGATTGAATCCGACGCGTACGATCGCCTTTTTTCGGCGTGCAAGTTCGGCGAGGGTTCGCAGCTCTGCAGGATTTCTGCCTGCGGGCTTTTCGACCAAAACGGCAAGACCAGCTTCGATCGCAGCGGTCGTGATTTCAGGAAGCTTATCGTGAGTTGTGGCGACGACCACCGCTTGCAAGCCGGGATGACGTAAACACTCGGACCACTGGGTGTAAACTTTTGCAGACGGCGCGCATTCCGCTCCAAGAGCCTTCGCGCGCTCCGTATTCGTATCGCAGACAGCGACGAGAGTATCGCCTTGCAGTGCTTTCGCACGCTTTTTCCCAATCAGGCCACAGCCGATAATCGCGACGTTCATTCGAGCATCCACTCATTGGCGAGAAGAAACCGAACCGTGTCCTTCACGCTATCCGAAATTGAATGACGATTTTTAAATCCCAGGCTCTCAATTTTTCTGGTGGCTAGGTGGATTCGCGGTGAATCGCCGATCCAGCCACGCGTACCTCCAGAGAAGCGCAGCTCCGGCTGAACTTGCAAGGTCTCGCAAATCCAACCAATCGAATCGCGCACAGTGCACGAGCCGTCGACTCCTAAATTAAATATGTTGACTGGATCGCTCGCTTTTTCAAGCCCAAGTAAGACTCCTTGGACGCAGTCGGAAACATGCATATAAGATTTTTGTTGATTGCCGTCGCCCAAAACGTCGAGCTGCTTTGGGTTGCGTTTCAGTTGGCGCACAAAATCGATGACGTGGCCATGCGAATAGCGCGGTCCTAAGCAAGACACAAAACGATAGATGCAAGCGCGCATCCCAAAGCCGTGGCAGTAGGCCGAGATCATGCCCTCACTGGCCAATTTTGAAGCGGCGTAGAGCGAGGTTTGGGTGGGAAAGGGCGCATCTTCCGGAGTGGGAAAAACCTCGGGCTCGCCGTAGACCGACCCAGTTGACGAAAACGCGATCAGCTTCACACCGTTCACGCGCATGGCCTCTAGAACATTCGCGGTCACAATCGTATTTTGCTCCAAGTCGCGGCGCGGATTTTCTGTTCCAAAGCGCACATCGGCGTTGGCGGCGAGATGCAGGACGCAATCGACTCCGGCGTAAAGTGGAACGCAGGCGTCGGCCTCCTTAAAAAGATCCTTCTTATAAAACTCGAAGCGGGGACCGGTCTTGGCCTTGGTTAAGTTGGGCTCTAAGCCCGTGCTCATATTGTCGATGACCCGAACGGAATGTCCTTTTTCGAGAAGCGCGTCCACCAATTGGCTGCCGATAAATCCGGCGCCGCCGGTGACCAAATAGCGCATGTAAACCTCCGCGGGGCGATGCTTAAAAAGCCGATTGTTCGGCATGGTAGGGAGTGGGGGCGGGCAAGTCAATTCTGCAATGCATTAATCATCACTCATGACAGGGATTGCGGTTTTGTTTTAAGCTCCCGGGCATGTTTCTTTCAGTCGTCATTCCCGTCTATAAAGAGGCTCGAAATATCGAGGAGTTTCTCAAGCGTATGGTGCCTCTTTTAGAGCCCGTGACCACGCAGTTTGAGCTGATTTTTGCGATGGATCCCTCGCCTGACGAAACCGAAGCGGTTCTGGTGAAGGCCAATATCGCAGACCCGCGGGTTAAATATCTAAAATTTTCAAAGCGCGTGGGACAACCTATGGCCACTCTTGCCGGGATGGAATTCTCTACTGGGGACGCGGTTGTCGTGATGGATGTCGACCTACAAGATCCCCCCGAGCTAGTGCCGAAGATGATCGATAAATGGCGACATGGATTTGATGTGGTCTACGCTCAACGCAGCAGCCGTGCCGGCGAGACGATGATGAAGCGATTGGTGGCGTGGGTCGGCTACAAGGTGATCGACCGAGTGTCCGAGGTCAAAATTCCTAAAAACACCGGCGATTTTCGATTGATGTCGCGTCGAGTGGTGGACAATGTCGTGGCACTAAAAGAGAGCCACGGATTTTTACGTGGACTGGTGGCTCTGGTCGGGTTCAATCAAACTTCGATTGTGTTTGAGCGGCCGGCGCGTTTTTCGGGTCAGGGAAATTACAATCGCTGGTTTGGCTCAATTCTGATTGGCATGAACGGCGTGATTTGCTTTTCGAATTTTCTGCTGAAGATCGCGACGAGTTTGGGCTTTGTGATCGCCTTTGCCTCGTTCATTGTGGCGATTATTTATCTTATTTTAAAACTGCGTGGACAGCCATTTCCGGTGGGGAATCCGACTATCGTTATTCTGGTTTTGTTTTTTGGCGGCGTGCAACTGATGAGCGTTGGGATTCTCGGCGAATACATTGGCCGTATCTATGACGAAGTCAAAGAACGACCTAAGTTTATCGTCGATAAAAAAGTGGGATTTACCTAAATGCAATGTGTGATTTTGGCCGGTGGCCTGGGCACCCGTATGGCTGGGTTGACCGCCAAAATTCCCAAAGCTCTGATCCCGGTCAATGGCCATCCATTTGTTCGCTATCAAATTCAATGGTTAAAAAAATGCGGTGTTTCGCGACTGACTTTTTCGCTCGGCCATATGGGGGATCAGATTCAGTCCTACGTGGAGGGGCTCGGCGATCAGGGGCTTAAGTTCGATTTTGTGATGGAGGAAAAAGAATTGCTCGGCACCGGAGGGGCGCTTCGCTACGCTTTTGATTTGGGCGTGCTCGAGGAAAAATTTCTGGTTCTCTATGGCGACTCTTACCTGCCGCTGGATGCCTCCGCAGTTTGGAAGCGGTTTCAGGATTGCGGTCTTCCCGCGATGATCACGGTGTTTAAGAATCACAGTCAGTTTGATCGAAGCAATGCCCACTACGCTCAGGGTTTGGTACCTTTTTACAGCAAAGAGAAACCCTATAGCGAACCGCTGACCTATATCGACTATGGGATGAGTGCGTTGCGGAGCGATTTAATCGCTGAGTCGATTCCCAAAGGGCAGAAGTTCGATCTGGCTAAACTCTTTGAAACTTTGAGTCTTAAGGGCAGGCTTGCCGGTTTTGAAGTTTTCGAGCGATTTTACGAGATAGGATCGCCCCAGGGCCTAGCCGAGTTCAGTGACTACGCCAAGACTCATTTGACCCGCTTTTGACCTGCTGATAGCTTGCGGTATCTCGAAATAAGGAGAGTGGAAGTGAAACAGTTTACCTCACGTTTGAAGGTCGCTCTTTTTGCCGACGGCGCCGATATCAAAGAGATGCTCCAGTGCTACGAACAAGGTTGGGTAAAGGGTTTCACCACCAACCCGACGTTGATGGCCAAAGCCGGGATTAGCGACTACGGAAAATTTGCCCGTGAGGTCATGGGGGCGATTTCGGATCTGCCGGTTTCTTTCGAAGTTTTTTCTGATGAGTTCGCTGAGATGGAAAAACAAGCTCACAAGATCGTAGCCCTTGGCAAGAACGCTAACGTCAAAATTCCGATCACCAATACGCGTGGTGAGGCCAGCCTCCCGTTGATCCGACGTTTGCTCGATCAGGGAATTATGGTCAATGTGACGGCGATTACAACCGAGCGACAAGTGCAGGGCTTACGTGAGATCGTCAAACCCGAACATAAAGTGATCGTTTCGATTTTTGCCGGTCGTATTGCCGACACTGGCGTTGATCCGATCCCATTGATGAAACAGGCCGTCAAACTGTACAAAGATAGTCCAGGAGCGCAGGTGCTTTGGGCGTCGCCGCGTGAAGTTTTGAATATCTATCAGGCTGACCAATGTGGCGTACAAATTATCACCGTGCCGCCAGCTTTGCTGAGCAAGCTTTCGTTGATGGGTAAGGACTTGGAAAAGTACTCCCTAGAGACAGTCAAAATGTTTTACGACGACGCGGTTAAATCTGGATTTACACTTTAAGCAATGAGCGCAAATAGCGGTTGGATTATTTTGGATCGTGACGGAGTGCTCAATGCACTGGTTGTGGATCCTGAGCAAGGCACTGTGAACTCGCCGTTGCATCCCTCGCAAGTCGATCTTCTCCCCGGTGCAGCGCTGGCCGTACGCCAGCTCTGTGAAGCCGGATATCGCGTGAGTATCGCGACCAATCAGCCGGCCGCCGCAAAAGGCAGCACCACCATGGGAAATTTAGAGGCCGTGCACGCGCGGGTTTTACAACTGATTGCGAGTGAAGGTGAAGGTGCCGTGATTCAGTCTTCGCATATTTGTTTTCATCGCGCGGAGGATCGCTGTGCCTGTCGCAAGCCGAACACAGCATTGCTCGAGGACGCCCTACGCAATGTCACCCTGGCCGATCGCGCTCAAGCGTGGATGGTGGGCGATGGCGTGACTGATATCGAGGCGGGGCAGCGTCTGAAAATAAATACGGCATATTTAGGTCCTCAGCGCTGTGATCATTGCAAGTGTCTCGAAGAGCGTGGATTGACACCGACTCGATTTTTTTCCTCGTTAAAGCTTTTCGCGGATTGGCTATGTGCTCAACCAAGGAGTCCGAAGTGAGTTTCACAAGTGAATTTATAAATGAGTCGATCGAGCTACTCAAAGCATTGCCGGCGAAGGACATCGAAGCGGTGGCCGAAGGGCTCGGTCGGGTTCGCGAAGGTGGAGGTCGCCTTTTTATTTTGGGTGTCGGGGGTTCGGCCGGGCACGCTAGTCACGCGGTGAATGACTTTCGAAAAATATGCGGATTTGAGGCCTATGCGCCGACCGACAACGTTTCTGAATTGACCGCACGAGTGAACGACGAAGGTTGGGATACTTGTTTTATTGAGTGGTTAAAGATTTCGCGCCTCACTCCACGTGATGCACTCTTGGTTTTTTCAGTAGGTGGTGGGAACAGAGAAAAAAATATCTCCGTGGGGATCGTGCGGGCACTTGAGTATGCGCGGGAACGTGAGGCCAAGGTTTTTGGGATCGTTGGCAAAGATGGCGGCTTTACCAAGCAGTCGGCCACGGCGTGTGTCGTTATTCCTCCGCTTTTCGCCAGTCGAATCACTCCGCACACTGAAGGCCTTTGTGCAGTCGTTTGGCATTTGCTGGTGAGTCACCCAGCATTAAAGATCAAAGCGACGAAATGGGAATCCACGGGTGGATGAAGTCAAATCCTATCTGCGACTGAAGCAAACCGCTTTGTGGCGTGGGCTATTGGTTCTTGTTTTGCTTTTTCAATTCGCGGGTTTTGTCTCGGTCTTCAGCGCACATATTGATCCGCGATCTCTACTTTCGGCGCGTGATGCCGATGGGGCACATATCGTCGGTACGGCCAATGCTACCCGCTGGTACAAAGACAATGGCGAGACGGCTTATGGCGCTCTATTTTATCGGATCAGCGAAAGTTTTTCGGCCGTTGCCAGACGAGATTTTGCGAATCTGAGTTCGCCCGTAGAAAACAATGAACGCGCTCAGCATTTGGTACTGATGACCTTGTCTTTGCTCTGCGTTTTTGCAATTGCGTTTTTAATTAGTCAGTTGGTGGTGGAGGGTCTTGAATTCAAGTTGCTTTCGACGGCCGCCTTGACTGCATTGTTTCTATCCAATGCGACTTGGGCGACGTTTGTGTTTCGCGCTCATCCGGATATGCTGTTTGGACTTTTTGTTCTGGGCGCGTTCTTATTTACGAGCTTGATGCTTGATCAGCCGAACGATCGCAAATGGTTTTACCTCTCCGCTTTGATGTGGGGCCTATGTGGAATGGTGAAGCTCACTTTTATTATATTTTTGCCCGCCGCGATCTTTTTATGGATTCCGCCACTCCGCCGCGAGAATTTGCAGAAGCTAGTGAAGTTTTATCTTTGGATGCTGCCGGGGTACTTGCTCGCGGGATTTCCCCAGAGTTTTAATTTCCCGCGCTCGATTCGATTTTTAATTCAACAGAGTCAATTCAATGAGCCGATGACTGCGGAGTCTTTAGGGCGTTGGGGGCGAGACATCGTCGGTCAGACGACCTGGCCATTGATCGCGATACTTATTTTCGCGTTGGTCTCAAGCCGTGCCCCTCAGCGAAGAGTGCTGCGACTTTTGCCGTTTGTGCTGCTGCCGACCTTGGTGATCGTTCGACAAAACAGCATTTATCGAGCGGACTACTATCTGATACCGGTGGTGTGTATGTTTTTGGCGTGGGTCTGCATTTCCTTGCGCGGCAGACTCTCATTTCCGAAAAATTGGCGAATGGGGCGGGTAGTCCCGATTGGATTTTTCGCGGTGATTTGGCTGACGGTGGGCCTGGTGCCGCAGACTATGGAGGCGGAGCTCGGTCCAACTCTCATTTGCCGCCAAGATGCGTTGCGGGTCTACGACCGGATTCATCAGGAGATGGATCGCGGGATTGTTTTTTTACTCGATCCTTATGTTCCCTTTGATAAAACACGGGCGCGGGATCGGGGAGTGAGCACTTGGAGCAACACTTGGGGTGTGGTTGCAAAGACTCACGCGACGGGGATTGCGCTCAACCTAAGCATGGCGGCGAAATACTTGGGCGAGGGAGAGCCGGCCCATAACGTTCAAGTCGATTCTCCCAACTGGCCGGAAGTGCGGGATTACTATCGCAGTTTTCAGCAAAAGAGCGCGACAGTCGATCCCTCTGGCGGAAAATGGAAAAGGGTCGAGGCTTCAAGCTGCGGAAATGAGATTTGGCTTAAAGACGGGGATTGAGAGTTTGCCCATTCGGCCTTAGAATTGGGTAATAGGAGAATTCAGCCATGCGCAGTGAATTTTTGACGTTTTCGCCTCCTTGCTTAGGTGATGAAGAAATCAATGCTGTCGTTGAGGTCCTACGCAAGGGTTGGTTGTCTTCGGGCCCGAAGACCAAAGAATTTGAAGAAAAATTTAAAAGCTGTGTGGGCGCAGATAGCGCACTTGCATTAAATTCCTGCACGGCGGGTTTGCACCTAGCGATGCGTCTGCATAATATCGACACGGCCGATTGTGAAGTCATCACTACGCCGATGACCTTTTGTGCGACGGCAAATGTTATCGAGCACTCGGGGGGATCCGTTGTGCTTGCGGATGTGGATCCGGAAACTCTATTGATCGACACGCGTGAGATTGAAAAAAAGCTGAGCAAGAAAACCAAAGTGATTTTGCCGGTGCACTATGCCGGTCAGCCCTGCGATATGCCGACCATTAACCAGTTGGCGCGTTCGGCCGGTGTAGCCGTCGTCGAGGATGCCGCTCATTGTATGCCCTCCAAGGTTGGCGACACTTGGATCGGCTCGAATGCGACACCGAATCTAACTCTATTTAGTTTTTACGCGACCAAAAATATCACGACTGGGGAAGGCGGAATGATCACCGGCCCGAAGGAAATGATCGATCAGGCCCGCAGTCTTGCGCTGCATGGAATGTCTGCCAATGCCTGGGACCGATTTAAAAAAGGTGGCTCCTGGAAATATGACGTTCCCGAACCTGGCTACAAATACAATTTGACCGACATTGCCTCGGCGCTGGGCATTGTGCAACTTTCCCGTCTGCAAGAGCTTTATGATTTGCGCATGAAGATCGTGAAGTTTTATGACGAGACTTTCCGTGACGGTAAATTCTTGGTGGGTCTTAAGACTCGTAAAGGGGTACAGAGCTCCCATCACCTTTACGTCGTTCAATTGAATCTTGAGATGTTATCTATCAATCGGGATGATTTTATGAATCAGTTGAGCGAAAGAAACATTGGCACCTCAGTTCATTATCAGCCCGTGCATTTGTTTTCCTACTACGCAAAAAAATATGGTTGGAAGCCGGAAAGTTTCCCCAATGCCCTGCGAGCTTCGCAACGCATGCTCAGTTTGCCACTGAGTTCAAAGATGACTCTTCAGGACGCGGCCGATGTGGTCAGCGCAGTTGAAGAAGTCTGTGCGAAATTCAAAAGATGATAAAACGTGTCTTCGATTTTATCTGTTCACTGATCGGCCTTGTCTTCATGGGACCATTTTTGGTGTTAGTCGCAATAGTGATAAAGATCTTTGATGGCGGTGCGGTTTTTTTTATTCAAGAGCGGGTCGGTCGAGGTGGGCGTCCTTTTCGAATAGTTAAATTCCGCACGATGATCACTGACCGTAGCGGGCAAGGAGCGCCAATTACGGCGCGCGGTGATTCGCGCATTACGCCGCTCGGTTATGTCTTGCGAAAATTTAAAATTGATGAGTTGCCACAACTCTGGAATGTCCTGCGTGGTGAAATGAGTTTGGTCGGACCGCGTCCCGAGGTTGCTCGTTTTGTTGATTGTTATACGCCCACACAGCGCAAAGTCCTTGAGCTCAAGCCTGGGGTCACGGACCCGGCCTCTTTTGCCTTTTTCGATGAGGCCGAATTACTTGGCGGGGTCGCAGATCCTGAGCGCTTCTACCGTGAGCAAGTGATGGTTGAGAAGATTCGCATCAATCTCGATTACGCCGCAAAGTCGGGCTTTTATACTGATTTGGTGTTGATCGCAGTGACGGTCGCGCGAGCCGTGGGCTATCGATTCGATTTGTTTGGTTGGTTGGGAATCAAAATGCCCGATGTGAGGGTCGGAATGTGAAGGCGACTCTCGCAGTATTCATCTTCTTCTACCTTACCGCCCTCCATTCCAGTATCGCCGGTATGGAGATTTTCGCATGGGCGACGACCGCGATGGCATTTGGTTACGCTTTCTATAAACGCGATTTTTCAATTTTCAAACGCAATCGCGGCACGGCTCTCTGGCTGCTGGCGATGGTCGTCGCCACGTTTGTTAGTCTGATCGCCACGCCTCTTGAAAAGCCGTTTTGGTTTCAATTCGGATTTATGCGTTGGACGATTGTTCTCTGGGGGCTTGCGCTAGCATTACAGATGGTTTGGGATGAAAACTTCGAGCGACGCTTTAAGTATTTATGGATGTTCTTGATGGCGATCACGGGCGCCTACGCCGCGGTTCAATGCTTGACGGGAATAGATCTGATTCGCGAAGGGGTGGTCTATCCGCAGGGTGGTGGTCTTTTTAAAGCGGTCGGGTGGTTTTCGTTCTCGATGACCTTTGCTTACATAATGGGAATGTCGACGTTCGCGATTTCGGGTCCGGCTCTGCAGGGGCGGTACCGTATGCTGGGGATCTTGGCGCTGACGATGGGTGCTGCGGGGATTTTGGCGGCGATGTCGCGAGGAGCTTGGCTCGCGTCGCTGGCCTGCGTGTATGTCTATTTGGGATTTAACTATCGTCGCTGGATTGTTCCGGTGACCGCATTCGTGGCCCTACTGATTTCGGGACTGGTGATGTTCAATCCCGTTTTTCATCAAAAGATTATGGATATGGTCCACATGAACATCGATCATAGCTCTTCGGTGCGCATTGATATTTGGCGGGGCTATTGGCAGTTGTTTTTGGACCAACCACTTTTCGGAGTGGGAATGTTTGAGGGCGATAAGCTCTTGCCTGAAGTTTACCAACGCCTGGGCATCCAGCAGGAGTTTGTTTCCCACGCGCATAATAATTTTTTGCAGTGGCTGGCGGGCTCCGGAATTTTCGGCTTTGTGACCTACACTGGGATCGTTTGTATTTATCTACGAAAAGCATGGCGGTTGCGTTTGGTTACGTCTTGGGGATGGTCGCTTCTTTTGGCGCAACTCTTTTTACATTTTGGCGGAATGACCGAGGCCAATTTTATCGACGGTGAAGTGAATCACTTTTTAGTGTTTATCTGGGCACTCACGCTCAGTCTAGAGCATAAGACAAAGCTACGAACCTAGTTCGAACTTCGCAATGGTTTGCAATTGCATGTTCGAGGTTCCCTCATAAATCTGACCAATCTTGCTGTCGCGGAAAAACTTCTCCACTGGATACTCTTTGGTGAACCCGTTGCCACCGAAGAGATCCACCGCCATCGAAGTGATCTTTTCAGCGTTGCGGGAAGAGACCAGCTTGGCCATCGCTGCGGGCTGCACAAAGTCGCCCTTGGCATCTTTTAAGCGAGCCGCATTGTAAACGTGCAGGCGTGAGGTCTCGAGCAAACAGCGCATTTCCGCGAGTTGAAATTGCACACCTTGGTTTTGCGCAATGGATTTTCCAAATTGCTCGCGAGTTTTGACATAATTTAAAGTCGCTTCGAATGCACCTTGACTGATGCCGACCATCTGAGCGCCGATGCCAATCCGGCCCTCATTCAAAGTCTCGATGGCGATTTTATAGCCCTTGCCGATTTCGCCGATGACATTTTCTTTGGGCACTTGGCAGTTTTCAAAGAGCAGCTCACAAGTTGAAGAGGCTCGGATGCCAAGTTTGTCTTCCTTTTTACCGACTTTAAATCCTGGAAAGTTTCTTTCTACAACAAATGCCGTAATCCCTTTGTAGCCCTTGCTGAAATCGGTGTTCGCAAACACCAGAAAAATATCGGCTTCATTTGCGTTGGTGATCCAAAGTTTGTGTCCAGTGAGGTTGAAATGAGTGCCCTTGTCTTCGGCCTTTAAACGCAACGCAAAGGCATCTGAACCACTTCCACTTTCAGAAAGTGCATAGGCACCGACCGAGCTTTTCGCCAGCATCGGTAGATATTTTTTCTTTTGCGTATCGTTTCCCCAGCGTAAGAAGGCGTTGGTCACCAAGGTGTTTTGCACGTCGACAAAAACGCTGCACGAACCGTCGATTCGACCGAGTTCTTCGATCGCCAGGCAAGCCATCGTGAACGAGCTCCCGGCGCCGCCAAGGGTCTCTGGAGTTTCGATGGCCATGATTCCCATCTCGAAGAATTTTTTAATTAAGCCTTTGTCCATAGCGGCCTCGGAGTCCATCTTGCTCACCAAAGGCTTGATTTCTCCCTCAGCAAACTCACGCACGGCCTGACGAAAGGCGTTTTCATCTGCATCGAAAATAGTTAGTGCGGGACGGGATTCAGACATGGGATCCTCTTTCATATGATTCTGATCATTGTTGACTGCCCGAGAGGGTGGGTTAAAGTCAACCGTGCAGAACCCAAAACGTGTACTTATAGCGAAGCCCGGACTCGACGGTCATGACCGCGGCGCCAAAGTTGTGGCGAGGGCGTTACGTGATGCCGGCTTCGAGGTTATTTATACGGGTTTACATCAAACTCCGCAAATGGTCGTTGAAGCCGCAATTCAAGAAGACGTGGATATTATCGGCCTCTCGATTCTATCGGGGGCACATGTGCCCTTGGTCACCGCGATCTTTGATTTATTGAAGCTGAAAAAGGTGCAAAAACCGATCTTTGTGGGTGGGATTATTCCGCCTGATGATGCAAAGCTTCTAAAAGCCCAAGGGATTTCCGCGGTGTTCGGACCCGGTGCTTCGTTGTCGAGCATTGTTGACGAGATCAACAAGGTCTTGGCTTAGGATACGCCTTCTAGTCGACTATTCCCAAACCATAGTGCGCATTTTTTCAAGGACGCCTTTTTTCTCGAG
>JAYVPG010000003.1:0-2913 GCA_043757545.1 Pseudobdellovibrionaceae bacterium | reverse complement strand
CGCAGTGGCCGCAAATAGTAGAGCAACGACTGGGCTAAATACATTTACTAGCTTTTTCATATGAATCCTCTATTGTTAAGTTGGTAGCGTTTAGGCACAATGCCGAAAAATAAGTAATTTACGATATTTGGCGCGATAACTCCTTTTGGTAGAATGAATTGTAGTCACGTGAATGGCTATTACCTGGATATGATTGCGGACTCAATTGGTTAAGCGCAATACTGTTTACAGGCTGCTAACAGTTTGCTTAGAGATTGATGAGTACGCGAGCGGGAGTCCGCTATTTGTTGGCGGGAAACTCGCATTAGCCGCTTTAGTAATTTTACAATTAGTAAATTGGCTCTTCTCATTTCCTGAGACTGAAGGGATAGTCTCAGCAATGAAATTACACCTCTTAAAAATTATTGTGGCTCTTCTGGCAGGCGTGTATTCGATATCGCAGGCCCGAGGTGATGAGTGTGATTTAACAAAGGCATTTCAAACCTCTGCACAATTAACATTGAAGCGACTATTGAATCTTGGCCACGACAGCATCGGAACTACAAATTCTGTTGGTTTGCGGGATATTTTAAATCGATTGGATAGTTCTGACGAATCCTACGCCATTCTATACAAAGGCACTTATTCATTTCTTAAACCTGTTGGTGCCACACGTTTTACGGCATTTGCCGTTAGAAACTCACGAACCATATGGGTCAACTGTAAAGCTCAGCTCTCTGAGGAGCAAATTGCTTTGACAGCCATCCATGAACTTTTACGAGTTACCAAGACGTTTGATGAGGCCGGTCACCTTTCGATAGCGATCTTTTTCTTAACTACGGAACTCGATCGTCTCGGCCTTTCGCCCAACTACAGGGCCTTGGTTGAATGGACTTTCTTATACGCTTTGAGCTCTCGGTTCGATGTCCAGGGCCAAGAGAACATTGCAAAGATGGAAAATAGAAAGGTTCAGAGTTTAAAGGAGAATCAGCAGCTGAGCTTATTGAGGCGAGGCGGAACCCTGGTGGGAGGCGGTGGGGACGGAGATCTTCTTTGGTTTAAGTTCCGAGTTATCGAAAATATTATTTTGCGCCTTAGAACCGAACAAATAGGCTGGTCCGCAAGGACCGAGATTTTTCGGACACTTTGGATCGCTATGATGAGCCAAATCGAACTTGATGATCACCTTACTGAAACTCATTTTGGCAAAGCAGACCTAAGGAATATGTCAGTGGAGCAAATTCGGGTACCCAGAGCCTCCTCGCACTCGCGCCAGGTGATTGGCGATGTCGGTTGGTATTTACTTTCCATCACAACTCCAGGCATAGATACGCTCTTCCCAATGTTGGAACGGTCATGCCAATGGGATGTCTGGGGATTTCCCAAAAATTTAGAACAACTTCATCCCGCTGCTAGACGCGACTGGATCGCGTATTCGAAACTTCATCTCGAACAATGTGGGTCGTGACATGGCGAAACAAAATGTTGCACCCATTCATGGTCACGAAGTGCTCGAGAAATTCTTCGCACGTAAAAAAGCCAAGCACCCTGGATATCGGCAAAGTACTTTAGCAAGACATCTCAAACTGTCGCGCGCTATGTTGACCCAAATTCTCAAGGGTCGTAGGCGGTTACCAATCGACAAAGTCGAAACCTTCTGCAAAGCGCTCGATATTGATCCGGAGGCACGTGACTATATTTTAACAGGTCTTTTGCACGAGCGAGGTGTCAGGACTGGGATCACCGTGAGATATAAAAATCGAAAGACTGGCAGAAAAAAGAAAAAGGAAACATGGCAGCTGGCGACGGAAGATCAAATTCGACTCCTAGAGGATTGGTGTCTAATCCCTATTTTAGACTGTACACTGCTAAAGGACTATGATGGCACGGAGTCATTTATTGCAAAACGTCTTGGTCTTTCAGAACAAACCGTTAGGTGGGCCGTTAGTGAGCTGAAGAAATTGGGCACTTTGAAGATTGAAAATGGTCGATTTAAAAAGGCCATGGATTTTTTCGAGTTTAATTCCAATCGCTTTCTCCCCCAAATTCGCCGCTATCATAGCATGAGTCTTGTTAAAGCCAGAGAAGTATTGAACAGGTTTACCTCTGAACAAGATCGCGAGGCGCGTTTAATTACAACCCTGACTTTTACTTGCGCAAATGACCGGGTCTCGTGGGCGAAACAGCGCATTTTAGAAGTAATCCACGAGATTTCCACTGAGAGTAACTTGGATACTCCCGATGAAGTTTATCAACTTTCGGTTCAATTTTTCCCATTGAGCCGGAAGCGCGACTGCGCAAAACTAATCTCACCCAAAAAAATAGAACCGTAATTCTAGGAACAGGTTTTGGGCATTTTTGCCTGTACGGGCGGTCATGAAAGCGCATCTAATTTGAAGCCGCGTGAACTTTGAACACCCAATTTTGGAGTCGACTAAACTCACCTTGGATCAGGTTTGCAGGCCGATTGGCCCGCCCGAATAATTCCCACTGTTCACCGGAGCGCGAGAGTTTTTTGCGATTTGCTATCACTCTCGCACGCGATCTGGAGGGGTTCGCTTCATAGAGCACGCGGCGGTAACATCAAATTCGCGGCACAACGATTTTTCAGCTACAAAAATTTTCTCCAAATTTTCTATAATCGCGGCGGTTTACATTCTCGAAAAACTCGCTGACTGAACAAAAACAAATCGTTTTGCGGTATCCGCGCTCAATTGCACCTGAACTCAGTGGGGCGGCGCACCGGTTTTTTTACCTGCATGGTACTGAGGAAATCCAAATTATGGGAATGCTCGCCTTCCTGATGGACCTCGCCACGAATGGGGTCGGCAGCCATCGGCCAACTAAAGTGTGAAAATGACGACCTTACGGGGCCGTAGGGAGCCCCAAACTCAGTAGCGGGGCGGTCAACATAGCTAAGGAGTGACCCAAGGG
>JAYVPG010000002.1:0-10893 GCA_043757545.1 Pseudobdellovibrionaceae bacterium | reverse complement strand
GGTCCCATACAATAGCGGTTCTTGTGAACCCCGCCAGGTCCGGAAGGAAGCAACGGTAACAAGAACTCTGTGTGATATGGATCGCCCGGCCACTCTTATTCCTGAGGAGCTCGTTTTTGTCGTATGAAGTGATCGCCCGACGTTGGAGGCCCCAAGACTTTGCCGGATTGATCGGTCAGGATCATATTCGCACGACTCTGCAGAACGCGCTGAAGAACGGTCGCTTACATCATGCTTTGCTCCTCACCGGCCCACGCGGAACTGGCAAAACTTCGACCGCACGAATTCTTGCCAAGTCCCTACGCTGCCCCAATGCCGTAGATTTTGTTCCGTGCAACAAATGCTCTGAGTGTGAAGAGATCGGCGGCGGCCGCTCAATGAACGTGATGGAGATCGACGGCGCCAGCAACAATGGTGTCGATGCGATTCGCGAACTGCGCGACACCGTCGGCTACATGCCCTCGAGTGGAAAATTTAAACTCTATATTATCGATGAAGTTCATATGCTCTCAACCAGTGCATTCAACGCCCTGCTGAAGACTCTAGAGGAGCCGCCCGATCACGTTTATTTTGTGATGGCGACGACTGAAGTTCACAAAATTCCCAACACGATCCTTTCACGTTGTCAGCGCTTTGATTTTAGACGAATTCCCACGCGTACGATTTGCGCTCATCTGCAAATGATTTGCGAGCGCGACAGCGTGAAGTTCGAAGCGGATGCGCTGTGGACAATCGCCCGTCAAGGCGACGGATCCATGCGCGACGCTCAAAGCTTGCTCGATCAAACGATCAATTTCACCAATGGAAATTTGCAACGCGATTTGGTGGTTAGCACACTTGGACTCACGGATCGTGGCCTGCTGATGGATTTGCTGATCGGGATTCTCCATCGAAAGACTGCGGATGTTGTGACTGGACTTAAACGCTTTCACGCCAGTGGCAGTGATGCGAAATTATTTTTGCTCGATCTTATGCAGCAGGTGCGCAACACTCTGCTTTTAAAGCTGAGCGATGATCGTTCGCTGATTGATCTTCCGGACTCTGAACAAGAGGTTTTGATCCTGCAGAGTGCGAGTCTGACCTCAGAGGATTTGCATTTTCTTTTTGATATGTGTCTTAAAGGCGCACAGGATCTTGCGCGCGCAAGTGATACTCTACTGGTGCTTGAGATGATTTTGCTCAGGATGGCGAGTGCACCGCGAGTTGCGCCGTTGATCGCAGCGGCCGGTTCCGGCGTGAGCGCGAAACCACGAATGGCGACCCTCCCGCCAATTCCCAAGCCTGCGTATGATATTCCAGTCAATGCCAATCCGCCACGTGCCCAACCCCCAGCCCCGGGCCCTCAGCCTGGAGGCACAGTCCTAAAGGCGGATTCGCCATTGGCGCTTCGCTATCAGGAACTGGTTGATAAAATTAAAGAAGTGAATGGGTTGATCGGCGCTCAGCTTGAGAATTGTTTTGTGGTTAAGCTTGAGGAGAAACTGATTACTCTTGGGGTAGCGACGAAGCATAAGTTTTTATTTGAGAAAATCAATCAGCCGGATTTTAAGAAGAAGGTTGGAAATTATCTCAATAGTTTTTGGGGGCCGGGGTATTCGCTCAATGTTGTTTTAAGTGACGCCAACTCGGACGATAGCCCCTCCGCACCAATGACGCCGAAGGTTCTTAACGAAAAAATGGAAGATGGACGACAGCAGGATATTCGCAAAGCGGTAGAGGCTCATCCGCTGGTGAAGTCGGCCCAGGATGTTTTCAAAACAGAAATCAAATCGATCAAGGAGAACAAGCAATGAAAAATTTTGGCGGCGGCGGAATGCAAAAATTAATGCAACAGGCGAATCAGATGCAGACCAAAATGAAAAAGGCGCAGGAAGAAATTGCGACTCGTGAATTTGAGGCCACCTCTGGCGGCGGTGCCGTAAAAGTGATCGTCTTCGGCGACAACAAGGTCAAGTCTGTGGATATCCAACCCGACGTGATTTCCTCTGGCGACAAGGATATGCTACAAGACCTGATCGTCACCGCGGTCAACGAGGCCGTGCGCCTAGCTAAAACCACCTCTGAGCAAGAAATGGCAAAGATCACTGGTGGCTTTTCGATGCCCGGAATGTGATAATTCAAAGCTACGATGATTCAAAAAATTCCGACTCTCAATAAACTTGTGCATGAACTTAGCCGGCTTCCCGGCATTGGCCCCAAGACCGCTCAGCGCTTGGCCTACCATATTTTGCGCTCCAATGAGGAATTCGTGCAGAGTCTGCGCGATGCTTTGAAGGGCGTGAAAGAAAAGATCCACGATTGCCCTATCTGCTTTTCGTTTACTGAGGAAGTCGATGCTTGCGAATTTTGCACGGATAGTAATCGCACCAGCACCTCGCTCTGCGTGGTCGAAGACCCGGCGGATATTGAGCGCATTGAGTCGTCAGGAGCCTTCCGCGGCCGCTACCATGTCCTCCAGGGCACGATCTCGCCCTTAGACGGGGTCCGCCCGCAAGACTTGAAAATTCAGGCGCTTTTAGACCGCGTCAGCCCAGGGGTCGATGGCCCGTCTGAGGTCAAAGAGGTTATTTTAGCTTTGGACGCCGATTTAGAGGGCGACACCACGGTTCTTTACTTGGCAAAAATCCTAAAAGACATGAATATCAAGACATCTCGTATTGCCCATGGCGTACCCATTGGCGGAGATATTGATTACATTGATTACCGAACCTTGGGCCGCGCGATCGAAAACCGGGTCCGAGTTTAAAAGTTAAAAACGTTAGGCTTTTGAGATGTCGTTCATTAACTACAATGCCAAAGAAATCCACTGCAAGATCGTGTATTACGGTCCGTCGCTCGGTGGAAAAACGACCAATCTGCAATGGGTCTATCATAAAACCGCAAGCCCCGAAAAGTCGGAGCTCTTCTCTTTGCCTGGTGATGTTGAGCGCACGTTGTTCTTTGATTTCTTGCCGCTGAACGTGGGCGAGATTCGTGGATTCAAAACGCGTTTTCACCTCTATACGGTTCCTGGCCAAGTGGTCTACGATGCTTCTCGCAAACTGATTTTAAAAGGCTTGGATGGAGTAGTCTTTGTCGCCGACTCACAAGCCGAGCGCATGGAAGAGAATCTTCTCTCGATGGAAAATTTGAAAAAGAATTTAGATCAGCAAGGCTACGACATTCACGATATCCCGCTGGTGCTTCAATACAATAAACGCGATCTCCCCAATGCTTTGGGTTTAGGTGATTTGCGTTCGGCGCTCAACAAATACAATTCACTCGACTTTGAGGGAACGGCTTGTGAGGGCAAAGGTGTATTTGAATCACTGCGCACGATTTCGAAATCGATCATCAATGTGCTTAAGGGCGGCGACCTCTAACTCCACCTTCGGCGCCGGCGAAGCATTGCGTTACCTACGGCTTTAAAGCTTCAGAAATATGCTATAACCGACCCCATGCAAACCTCTCGCGAACGCATTCAAGAGTTTAAAAAAAAGCACGACGCTTTGATCTTGGCTCATTTTTATGAGGACGGCCCGATTCAAGATATTGCCGATCACGTAGGCGACAGTTTATTCCTCGCACAAATGGGAGAGAAGGCGCCGAATCCCGTGATCTTACTCGCCGGCGTGGTGTTTATGGCCGAAAGCGTGAAGATTCTATCGCCTGAGAAAACCGTTCTAGTTCCGGACCTCGCAGCCGGCTGTTCGCTGGTCGATCATTCACCCTATGCAAAATACCTGACGTGGCGGCAACAGCATCGCGACGCGATTTGTGTGACCTATGTGAATAGCAGCGCCGAGGTGAAAAGTATCACTGATGTTTGTGTCACCTCGAGCAATGCTGAAAAAATCATTGGCGCCATTCCGAAAGACCGCCGTATTTTATTTGGTCCCGATAAAAATCTGGGTCGCTATCTTGCTAAAAAACTCGGACGCGAAATGATTCTTTGGCCTGGTTCGTGCCAGGTGCATGTTTTATTTTCGGCGCGCAAACTCTTCGAACTGAAATCCGCCCACCCTAACGCCGTGGTGATCGCACATCCAGAATGTGACGAGGCCGTGCTCGAGTACGCCGATGTCATCGGTTCGACCTCTCGCCTGCTCGAGGAAGTGCAGAAGAATCCGGCGAAGGAGTTTATTGTCGCCACTGAGTACGGAATTTTACATCAAATGCAGAAGATCCGTCCCGACGCGACGTTAATTCAAGCGCCCGCGCAAGGGGCTTGTGCGTGCAACGAATGTCCTTATATGAAAATGAACACCTTAGAAAAAATCGCGAGCAGTCTTGAGACGCTCACGCCTAAAATTGAAATGTCTGCGGAATTGATCGAACAGGCGCAGGTCAGTCTACAGCGGATGATGGCCATCACGCGCGGTGAGCCCGTAAAATGGCCTGCTCGCTTTGAGGTCTAATGCCACTTGAGAATTTCGCGCGCCTCATTCAAGAATTGCAGTCTCTTGCCCCCGGTCTGCACGGCAAATGCGAACTCGAGTGGGGCTCGCGCAATCCCGGCTCACGAAATTCCATTCGCCAATCCTTGAATGAAACTCTGCGTACGTTGAGCAACGAAGATCAGAAGCTCCTCGCAGATCTCGGCGAGCCCCCACGCTTGCGCGAGTGGTCCGTGAGCATCTCACATACCCACAATATCGGTGGGTGGGTGGCTCTCAAAAGGCCCGCACAAATCGGTTGGGATGTGGAGCTGAAAAGCCGCATCAAGAGTGCGATCATCGAACGAGTCTGTTCTGAGCGTGAGCGAGAAGAGGCCCTTCAGCCCGAACTCCTTTGGTGCACTAAGGAGGCCTATTATAAGGCGCTAGAGGACGAACAGCCCCTCGCCATCACCCAACTCTCGATCACCGGCTGGCGCTCGCTCAGCGCCAACCTTAGTGCTTGGACCGGCATTGGCCCGCGCAATGGCGAAGGCTTAGTGATCGATTCAGGCGAGTGGCTTATGGCCGCCTGTGTGATTTTGTAACGAGTGTTTTACTGTCTCAAAATGAGAGATCGCGGCGGCCTCAATCACGTTGCCAGAGAATATTTTTTTGAGAGCCTCAAGCCCTCAAACTTTAGTCCAGACCCTCCGATGAGTTTGATAGAACCATTGAAAAGGAACGTCGGATGAAAGCAGATCGAAGAGTTGCGGCCCGAAAGACAGTCGACTTTATACATGTAGCTGAGCTGACCTCGCTCTCGAGTTACTCAGTGATCGCAAGCGAAGGCGTGATTGCCGACGCCTCACAATCTGGATTTTTATTGCGCATCGATCGCTCGCATTTGATACCTAAAGAATATCGAGAGAATTTGGCTCTGACCGGTTTGGTCGGTCATCAAGTCGTCATGTATCTTCCACAAATGAATTTGGATCTCGACGGCACGATCACTCGCGCCGTACATGTTGGAAAAGGGCTCTTTGAAATCGCAGTGACTTTTTCTGCCGATGTGCCTGAGTACTGGCGTGATTGCCTAGTCGATCTTTTGCCCGCTCCGGGCGAAATCGCGAGCGGCGAAAGCTCTTAAGGTTAGCGTATATTCCCCGTCATAATTTTTGAGCGGATATTCTCTTGCAAGTCGGCGACGGAAAACGCCGGTTTGCCGTCTTTGCACAACTCTCCACCCTCCATCATTCGACTGATTTCAACTAGCGCGCTCGGCTGATTGTCCGGCGTAATATTTCCAGCCTTTAAAATCGCCTGCGTTTCAGGCGATTCGCTTGGATATCCGGTCTGCACAGAGAAATAGAGCTCATACAATCTGTGGGCATCTTCACGCTGTTGGATCTCTTCGTTGGTCGATCGCAATGTGATGTACGCAGTCCCACCAATTGCTCCAAATAGTGCCGAGCAAGCTAGCCCCGAACGAGTCTTAACCACACAAGCTGTCCAAGCGACTGCGGCAATGACAGTGCCGCCAGTCAAGTTGACGACTTCGTCATTTAGACCGTCGATTTTCAGAAAATAATCGGCGCTGGCCAAACGATAAGCCCGAACACATTCGGGCTCGCCCGCGAAGGCGGACTGAGAGAGCAGAGCAGCGACAAGGGCAAGGAGAGTGAAACGCATGACAATCACGTTTGCAGATCATGTGCCGGAATTTTACCCCTCCTGCCCACGCTCATTTACAGCTGAGCAAACCGCTCCGTTGAAGTACTCTACGCTGCCTTACCTAATTACAAAATATGGAAGGGCGGAAGGCCGGCCTCTTCACCCAATACGAGGGTGTAGTGAAGGGGCAAAAACCAGGCGAGTTTTTCCGCCAGCGCTTTATGCTCATTCGGCTTCAGGCCCAAGAGTGAATTCACTGCAAAGATCAAATCCACATTGCGAAAGTCCGCACTCGAAACCACCAAAACCTTGGGCTGCGGGAAGCCCCGACTCTGCAAAAATTCACGAATCACGCCTCGCACATAGGGGGGAAGATACTTATCTGACGGAGGGCCCGTCACCAGCTTTTTCTCGGCGCTGTACACCACTTCTCCAGCCGTTGATGCCGGCTGAGGAGGCTCGGTGAAGCGGCCGGTTTCAATAAAGTTCCAAATCATTCCGTAAGGAAAAACATAGTCAGGAATCATCTTATGGGCGTTGACCACAAGGCCAATGCCCTTCGCCGCCAGCCATTGCAAAATATCTGGCACAGGCTCGGCACCCTCCGTGTTTGCCCGTACAAAAAGATAGGGCCAACCATCAGGTCCAGCCTTGGCCTGATCCCCCTCGACCTGGACTTTCATCTGGATAAATTTTTCCAGAAAAGCCTTTTCCCAGGCATCATCTCTTTGGCTTTCAGGTCGCTGAACCAGCGTTTCAAGTTCCATCCCTAGCACGTACCCGTTCGCCGCCTAAAAGAAAAGGAAAAGGTACGCCGTACCTAGAGAAAATCCCTATGGAATCCGATAAATAGGCTTTGTAACAGGAGTGTTTACCCATGAGTGCAAAGCCAAGAAATTTCACCCAAGCCCTCGACGAACTTGAACAATATGCAAGCTCGAAGACTCGCGATTTAAAGAGCAAACTCAGCGATGAGTTGCATCATCTTGAAGAAAAAATCGAAGAACTGAAGCCGCAGCTCGAAGAGCTCAAGCATCGGGCCGGCGATGAGGCAAAGAAGGCCAAAAATAAAGTCGAAGAGCAGGTGAAGGAGAATCCATGGGCCGCAGTCGGCATCGTGGGACTGATCTTTTTTGTGCTCGGCTTTCTACTCGCTGGCCGTAGCAGGAGAGACGATTGAATTGGATTCTGCGCATAGGTTGGACTCTGCTGAAGCAGTACCTTATGGGGCGCGCGGTGCAAAAAGCCAAGCGCCGCGGGGTGATTGCTTATATTCAGGCTCTGGACGGGATTCGTCGCGCTTTGATCTTTGCGTTTATTGGATTTTTATTTTTGCAAACCATCATGTTGGCAGGAGTAGGTGCGCTGGTCAGTGGCGTGATGCTGCTGGACTATGACTTGCATTTCAAATTGCAGATTCTATTTGCAACTTTCCTCGCCATTTTTCTAATTCCGATTTTGCTGATATCGATCGCGCTTTCGCAACGAGTTTGGTACCGGGTCTCTGGCGCGGAAAAAATGGTCAACGAAACTCTGACTGAAGACAAATCCACAAGACACGCGGCCTAGTGCCCCCCGCATCAGGAGGGAGGGCACGGACAAAACCTGTCCGCGCCCCATATTTGAACAATTCTTAAAGGGGTGTCTTCGGTAGCCAGTGAACCAACGCGTCGGGAACGAAGCGCGGTGGTCCTTCCTAGAACATGTCTCCTTTCCTCCCTACAAGAGGGACTCAGGGCCTATTCAAGCAATATAAACGCTAGCCATGAACCGAGACTGAAACTAACATTAAAAAAGATTCAGCTCTGCAGGCCAACATGGAGGTTCCTATGCGCAGCACACTTCGTTTCGTTCTCACGTCCCTACTTTTCACCGCAGTCATCGCCTGTGGAAAAGCCGCCAAAAAAGCCGACACGACAAAAGCTTTCAACCTAAAAGACTTTCCCAATGTGGCGGGCTCCATTTACGGCGGTTGGACGGCGACGGATCATCCCAAGGATGTCGACGGCGTGAGCTACACCTTGCGTTTGTATTTTAATGATAAGGGCGAGATTGCCTATGCTCAAACTTGTGAGCGGCTGACGGAATCACTAGAAGTCGCAGTCACGATTAAAGGAGCGATCACGGCAACAAATTTTCAAGTTCCGATTGATAGCCAAGCCGCCACCGCCGGCGCGGGAAGTTTAAAAACATGTGTCGTCAATATCCAAAAGGCGACCTGGGCTTACCAAATCCACGGCAATTCGGTCACCGTGCAAAATACAAATGGCGGCACGCCGCTCACCTTCGACAGAATTCAGGGAATTTAAAGCTTCGGAGGATTTTCTTTCTTCAGTTCCTTGATGATCCATCGCAAAAAAATAACAATTGGGATAGTCGCCAACACGGCGACTATCAAAAAAATCCATTCGGGCTTAGTTAGAAAAAAATCGGTACCACTCATTGTTTTAAGACTCCATAGACCACAAGAAAATGCAGTAGTGCGCCGATGATCACCAGCACGTGGAATACTTCGTGGTAGCCAAAAATTCCTGGAACGGGATTGGGGCGTTTTAAGGCATAGATCACCGCGCCAACACTATATACCAATCCTCCGGTGCAAAGAAAAATCATTCGCGCCAGGCCAAGCGCCGCTTCAATCTCACTAAAATAGGCGACGGATATCCAGCCAACCACAATATAGAGAACCGCAGAAACCCATTTCGGCGCATGAGTCCAATACAAACATTGTAAAATTCCGATCGCGGACGCGGACCACATCGTCAGCAAAAGCTTAAATCCGATATCCGGTGACAATGCCAACATACAAATCGGCGTCCCGGTTCCCGCAATCAGCACAAATATCGCCGCATGATCTAAGCGCTTCATTAATATTCGCTTTGGCTCACTCCATTTTCGACGGTGATAGAGTGCGCTGATCCCAAACTGACCGGTTAAACTCAATGAGTAGATCAATACCGCGATGACCTCACGCAAAGAATCTGTTTTGGCGATAAGCATGGCCGATGCGCCAAGCGCGATAAAAAACGCGGCCTGGTGAAAGTGGCCGCGCAGAAGGGGTTTGTCCGTGGATGTTGACATGAGTCTCTTTTAGAAAACGTTGATCGTCGCGCTGACTCCGAAGTTTGTATAAGCTGAACGTATATCCCGAGGCAAGAACTGCACGTTGGGATAAAGATAAATATCTCGAGTTAATGTTAGGCCAAGGCCGACCGATTGATATTCTTTCGATGGTAGTAAGCTCCAGTTGTCGCGGTCGCCATATAGATGACGCCACTTGAAATATCCAAAGAGCGTGCGGAACGCGATTTTGTCAGTCACGTAGTATTCGACTGTTGGAAAGAACGTAACGGCAGAGCCGGTCCGCTTGTCCAAGGAGTGGCCCGCGGTGCTATTGATCTTTGTCTTGGAATTGTCACCCGGCTCAGTGGAATAGAAATTATGCCACGCGGACGTCGATACGCCGAACGATAACTTATCGACTTTTTTCATCAACGTAATGTCCGTCGCGATGCTCGCCACTTGATCGACGCGCAATGACTCTTGGCTGGTGCCGCCCGAACTCGTAATATTCCACGAATTTTGCAAACCCAGCGCCGCAAACGTATAGTTGTAGCCTAGCAGCGGATCGCCCACATTGAGCTGATTGTTCTTGTCATTCACATCGCCTTGAAATGGAGTTTTTAATCCCAGCGCGACTCCAGCTGTGTAACTACTATGGGTCGTTGAGCGATAGCGTACTTTCACCGCACCATCCACGCTGGAGTCCAATTGATTTTCAGGTAGCCCCGAAAGATCCGGTCGCTCTGCCCCAAATGGACGGGAGATCGCACCACCTTTGTAACTCAAGGTCGTACTGGCGGAAAACTTTGACTTGGAACCACTATCGGCGCGAATTTTTGGATTGGTAATTTCTTGATCGATGTCGCCATCAACTTTGTTCTTAGTTTCCTTGACCGCATCGGCTGCGATTCTTAACTCACCCGCCGAATCCGCGGAAGCGGGAGCCGCAGTTGGCGTCGCAAAAGTTTGTAACGAACATAGACCTAGAATCAGCATCACAATTTGTGTCAGTCGCATGATTTCCTCCGTAGATAACACTATCGTCTGGTTCGCGAGAGTGAAAATCAACAGGACTAGACCTCTCTCTTACTTGCCCGCATATTTTGAAATCATTTGGATCAAGTCCTGGCTATAAATAGGTTTAGGCAAATAGTCTGTACAGCCTACATCTAAACATTTTTCGCGCACTTCACTCATCGTATGAGCAGTTAGTGCGATGATCGGCTTTTTATATCCCGCTTCACGCAAGCGTTGAGCCGCAGAATATCCGTCAAGAACCGGCATTTGAACATCCATCAATACTAGATCGTAGTTCCCGGCGATCGCCTTATCGAAACCGGCGAGTCCATTTTCTGCCAGATCCACTTTTGCACCTTTTTGCTTAAGGAGAATTGAAATCAAATCCCTATTGTCCGCTGAGTCTTCCACCAACAAAACAGAGATGCCTGACAAATTCTTGTTTGCTGCCGATGGTACGCCGTCAACCACCCGACTTTTCTCAATCGACCGCTTCCCGGCAGCGGCCAAATCATTCTTAATTTGAATCTTGAAAGTAGAACCCATACCGATTTGACTTTCCGACAGAGAAAGTTGGCCACCAAGAAGCTGGGCTAGTCGTCTAGAAAGCGCAAGACCAAGACCAGTTTCACCGAACTTTCTCGTCATCGTTTCGTCAGCCTGATGAAATGGCTTAAATAGATTTTTCGGCCGCGTCCTGACCCTGGTGGAAATTCAGTTGGCTAAAAAAGGGGAGTTCTCCAAGATGGTAAGTTACGAAGCTAACCGTCTTTAAACAAAGGAG
>JAYVPG010000001.1:0-2943 GCA_043757545.1 Pseudobdellovibrionaceae bacterium | reverse complement strand
GCACTCACGTTTGAAAAGGCTTGCGCAATCCAGCGCGAAGCGGAAAGCCTGCTTGCAGGCTCGGAGTTCGAGATGGATTCACTTGGGGTACTTGAGCTTGTGCGAGACAGCGACTGCACCGCTTACGATTGCGAATTCATCGCGTTGGCGGGGCGGCTGCAAACCAAGCTGGTGACGATGGACAAGAAGCTGCTGCGCGCGTTTCCCAAGCGGGCGGTGGCACTTGTCGCCGGCTAGCGCAACCGCCCGTGGCGTTTGCGTTGCCTGCAGTGTTGCTGATGGTGGCGAGCAAGATGCCGGCGTTCTGGTTGCTGGCGTTGGCGGTGGTGTCGCAGTTGATTGGGTTGCTTGCCGAGCGGTGGTTGTTTTTTGCGCAGGCTAATCATCCGCAGAATATTTATTATCAGGCGGTGGCTTGATTGGACGTCGGCCGGAGAAGCCCTCACGCCAACGGCTTTGTGATTTTGCGCGCTCAAACCATCGACGTTTGAACCGAATCATTCCTTGTTTGTGGCGGTTTTAGTTCCAAGAGTTTCGCTACATTCAATCAATCGCTCGGCGTATGCGTCCGCCGGAATTCGAACCCATTCTTCCGTAAATCGGAAGATCCAAAGTGCAAGTAGAACCACCGAAAAGGCACCACCTAACGCAACCACTTCCTCCATTTTTCCGGTCGATTGATATGTGAAGTAACTGTGGGCGACGCAGACGACAGCACTAGCAAGCGACACAGCCATCCCAAAGGGTCGAAGTCCCCAGACGTTTCGTCTATACCCGTAGCTCACATTTTCACGGAAGAGGAGCGCGAATTTCTTTGTGTCACGTGTACTTACCCGAAGATGATATGACCATGCTGCGTAGATTTCATCAGCTGCAGATGGGTTAGCAAGTTCTTCCTCGACGCTTGGCGCTTTTGCTTCCTTCACAAGGGAAGCTAGTTTTTTGTGACAACGAGCCTTAGTGATGGGGGGCAGACGCGAGTCTCGGTGGCGGAAGATCGCTATTGATGGAAGTCCGCCCCATTTTTTAAAGAGTCCAGCTTCGCCCTTCTTGCCAGCGTCGCGGGCGAGCTCAGTAAATAAAAATGCGCCACCGCATCCAACCAATATCGCGCCAAATGATTGAAGACCAGAGAGCTTAGTCGACAGAATCGCTACTGCGGCGGCTACTATTGGAGATACGAGCAGCAGTGACGGATACAAACGAGCTTTTCGATCGTAAGTCTCAGAGATGAGGTTTGCTGGATTCATATGGCTATAGATTGAGCGTTCCCAAGTAGTGGTAGTTGCCGAACCTCATCGATTCATTCAATAGAAAATCTACGTAGTACTCGTTTGATGTAAATACGTGAATCTTTTTTGACTGACAGTCAAAAATAATATCGCCAGCCGTATTCTGGGTGATTGTGTCGTGGTCGGGATAGTAGTGAAGATATTTAGACGGCGCCTCACCGACGACGATAATTTCGGGCGACATCTGGTCGAGCATTGATTTCGGTATTTTTCCGCTGTCTCGTCCGTGATGAGGAGCAAATAGAACCGTGACTTTGGGAAGAGTCAGCTCATCCTCGATGCTTTCCAAAAAATCTGTTTCAAGGTCTCCCATCCAGAGTATGTTGACGCCGCCCGCGAGTGAGTACTGGATGATCGGGGAAATATTGTTGGGACTGTACCCATTTTTCGCATCTTGAAGCGCACTCTTGAATTGTTTGTTATTCAGATTTGGCCAAAGTATGTCGATACCAGATTGCTTGCGTTGTTCATCTCCCTGATTCATCCATTTGCGCTTTAAATCTTTGTAGATGAATTGTGTTTTGTCCGAGTCATGCAGTTCGCGATACTTTTTGAAACAGGGCGTCTCGTCGGCTGTAGCCACATCGTTCTCAACGCTATAGAAATTTAAGATGCCAATTTTCTGATCCAGCAACTCTAGTCCGCGAACGTGATCTTCATCGGGGTGCGTGGAAATAAATCGGACAATTTTGTCTTTTGTAGCCCGAGTAGCGATTTCCGAAAGTATGCGCTCTTCGTCTTCTTCGCCAATACAACAATCGATAATCGTGAGATTCGGACTGTTGTGGTCAACAAAGAACATATCGCCATTGCCCACGGAATAAGATTTGACTATGCTCATATCTCAGTCTATAGCGAGAACAATTTCGCTTTAATTTCTTGCGCAGATGCCGCTATCTCCAATGATTGGCCCGCGCCCTTGTTGGTTTGGTAAATCTTCTGAGAATGTTTTCCGAAATGACTTATTGCCTCGGAGTCGGGATGACCATATTGATTGTCGACACCGGCGCTAATGAGAACAGTGTTTGGTCTCATGAGGGCAATTGCACTCGCAGAAATTCCGTTTTTTGATCCGTGATGTGGTGCAGCCAGAACATCGCAGGCGAGCGCTTCACCAAAATATTTGACTATTGAATCCCACCGGTCATTCTCAGTGTCGCCGGTGATCAAGTAAGTTCGACCTGTGGAAAGCTCCTTAACTTTGCAGACCAAGGAGCAATTGTTCGACGAGTTCATATCGGCGGAGTGCGGGGAGAGCACTTCAAATCGAAATTCGGTCGAAAGGTTATTGTAGAAACGCGAGTCGTTCTTTGATAGCGAAACGGAGTAGCGAGTAAATTTCTTTTGCGATTCGAAAGACTCGATAACGGAAAAACACGTGTTAGCGGTTTTCGTTTGCTTGAAATACTTGGGATACATAATCCAATTCGGACGGTATTTGTTCAACACGATGCGCATACCGACTTCGTTGAAGTGATCTGAATCGAATCCAGTAACAATTAGGCCGATCAGTTCCTTCCCTAGCAGTATTTTCGCGAGAGCTGCTTTAACGTGAATGGCACTTACTTTAGCGTCTTGGTGAAGGAGGCGAGAGGGCAAGTGTTTGAATTGGCAGCGGGAAGGCTGGCCAAGGATTGATAGGATGGTTGTT